>NZ_BLAY01000008.1 GCF_020521235.1 Microseira wollei NIES-4236
ATACTGAAACAGGTCGAGAACTTTATGGAACTTATAACCAGGTTTTAGCTGGTCTTGTAACCATGATTAACAACCCATCACCTTGGTTGATGAAGCATTAAGCCCCCCCATCCCCTTTGCTCCCCCAGCTCCCCTTTGCCCCCCCGCTCCCCCATCCCCTTTGCTCCCCCAGCTCCCCTTTGCCCCCCCAGCCCCCCCCTCCCCTTCCCGCTTTCCCCGATGCTATCGCACAATTCGACCCGGATGGCTACCGCTGGAAATGGCACGAGGGAAAGTTTTCCGCCTGGGATGGCACTAGGTGCAGTTGATGACAATGGCTCAAAGGCGCTGGCTGTCGAAGATTGAGGTGAAAATTCAACTAGCCCTGGGCTTGAAATTTTGGAGTGAATCATTATAGAGAAAGCTAGCCTGGACAAAGCCTTTGCATAAGTCAACCCAGGCTAGAAGTATGTATTAGGGAGAACGAAGCAAATCGCTTCTGTTACTCCCTATTCCCAGGGCAAAGTTAAGTATTTTTACCCTTGACATTTTATCCATAGATTGTCCTAAAAATCATGGCAAAAGAACTGGCGATTTGTACGAAGGGACTGACCAAGCAATTTGACCGCCATATTGCTGTCAACGACGTGGAGTTAGAGGTCAAGGCGGGAGAAGTTTACGGACTTATCGGACCGAATGGTGCGGGGAAAACAACGCTGATTCGGATGTTGGCAGCGGCGGAAGAACCGACAATTGGGGAGATTTACATTCATGGCGATCGCTTATTACGCGACCATAGCAACGCCAACCTAAAACAGCGCCTCGGTTTTCTCCCCGATGACTTCCCAGTGTACGACGACTTGACCGTCTGGGATTATTTAGATTATTTTGCCCGACTGTATCGCTTGCGAAATCCTCGGCGGAGTCAGCGCCTGTACGAAGTTTTGGAATTAGTCCAGCTGACCAACAAGCGCAAAAGTATCATTTCCACCCTATCGCGGGGGATGAAACAGCGCTTGAGTCTTGCTAGAACAATTATCCACGAACCGATTTTACTGCTTTTAGATGAGCCGGTTTCTGGATTAGACCCCATCGCTAGAATGCAGTTTCGGGAAATAATCAAAGCATTGCGCGAAGCGGGGATGACGATTTTGATTTCTTCCCACGTCCTCAGCGACTTGGCGGAACTTTGCACCTCGGTAGGAATTATGGAATTTGGCTATTTGGTGGAAAGTGCATCGCTTCAGGAACTTTATCGCCGTCTCAGTCGCCAGCAAATTTTGATGTCTACTTTAGGGGATTTAGAAGCATTAAAAGCCGAATTGAAAAACTATCCCCAAATTGAAGGATGCGAAGAGATACCCGGAACAAAGCAGTTGCGGGTGCATTTTTCTGGGAGTCCGGAAGATGGGGCAAAATTATTGCGAAGTCTCATCCAATCCGGCATTCCCCTATCCGAATTCCACTGCACCAAAGAAGACTTGGAAACCATTTTCCTCAAGATGGGACACAAACAAGCATCGTGAGATTTTAGATTTGAGATTGCAGATTTTAGATTTAATTTAAAATCTGCACGCCCCACTTACTTTTGGAGTTAGACCATGAAATTTAACTGGATAGACCGAATTGGTGACTGGAATCCGCAATTGTTGCGAGAACTTAAAGGTCGCCTCAAACCTCGCAATGTCATCATTGCTGTTGTTGCTTCGTTGGTGGGTCAGGTTTTACTGTTTCTGTCTTTTTTGAATCAACTGAATGACATTTACGTGTACCAAACTTATTGCCGCTTGGGACCTACTTACGATTTGAAGTACATTCTGCAACAACGCGACCAAATTAACAAGCAAATAAATAGTCTGAACAATAACTATGAGAAAAACAAGAAAGTCCTTGATGAACTGTATAGACAAGCTAGTGAAATATCTAAGACTTTGCACAAACAATGTCCTGAAGATGCAGTTAACATGCAGCTTTGGTGGCAAGATTATGCGCCTAAACTATTTTTGTTGATTAGCGTCATAGCAATATTCGCGCTATTGGTAGCGGGTACTTTCATGCTAATCAACGACCTTTCTCAAGAAGAACGTCGCGGTACGCTCAATTTTATTCGCTTCAGTCCTCGTTCATCAGGAAGTATTTTGGTTGGTAAGATATTGGGAGTACCAATCTTAGTTTATTTAGCTGTAATTCTGACAATACCATTGCATTTGTGGTTGGGAATTATGGGTCAAATACCGATTGGGGAAATATTCAGCTTCTACGGAGTTTTAATTGCTGGCTGTGGCTTTTTCTACAGTGCGGCTTTACTTTGTAGTTTTGTTACCGCTTGGTTAATTGGATTTCAATCTTGGTTAATTAGCGGCGCTGTTTTGTGTTTTTTGTGGATAACAAGTTGTACTAAACCAATTTACCAAAATCCAACAGCCTGGATAAGTTTATTCAATCCTTCTTTTATATTGCGCTATTTAGTGGATGGAACTGGTTCGGAATATTGGTCAGAGACTCTCTTGCGTTCTGTAACAATAAATGAACTGCAATGGTTTTATTTGCCTTTGGGTGCAAGTGGTGGATTTATAATCCTGGGTTCGCTGCTGAATTATACTTTGTGGACTTACTGGATTTGGCAAGGATTGAACCGTTGTTTCCGCAATCGGAATGCAACGATTTTAAGTAAAGGACAAAGTTATTGGCTGGTGTTTTATTTTGGCATAGTTACTTTAGGATTTGCTCTGGAAGAGGCACAACAATATTACGGGGTATGGTACTCTCATATATCCACTAATTTCGTTTTCCTACCTTTGTTTTATGTGGTATTGCTTTTCAGTTTAATTGCAATGCTTTCACCCCAACGCCAAGATTTGCAAGATTGGGCGCGTTATCGACACCAGAGAGTTTCTCGTAAGGGTTTCTGGAATTGGTCTTTGTGGCAAGATTTAATCTTGGGTGAAAAAAGTCCGGCACAGGTAGCAATTTTCACTAATATGTTGATTCTTGCTAGCCTTTGGTTACCCTGGATGTTGCTTCTCCCCAAAGAAGATATTCCAACTTCTGAACAGGTGTTAAAAGATATTTTTCCTATGGCTTTCTTTTTCAGCATCATGATGATTTATGCCAGCATTGCCCAGCTGTTGTTGATGAGAAATGATAAGCGATCGCTCTACGCAACAGCCACCATAATCGCCGCGATTTGCTTACCACCCACTATTCTATTATTCCTGGGGATCAATCCTTCAGAAAACCCAATTCCTTGGTTACTTTCAACCTTTCCTTGGGTAGGTATAGAAGCAGCTTCGTTGACAAATGTTTTTCTGACATTTCTGGGTGAATTAAGCGTACTCGCATTAATAAACCTGCGATTAACTCGCCAACTGCAACAAGCAGGCGAATCTGCCACCAAAGCACTTCTCGCTGGACGTAATTGAGGAAAAAATCGATGTTACTAACTGTATTTGAACGCATTGGAGAATCGAACCCGCAGCTATTTCGAGAAATCAAAGGGAGATTTATTGCACGCAACCTTTGGGTGACAGTTATTTGCTCCTTACTAGGTCAATTTTTTCTGCTGTTGAGTTTATCTAAACAAACCTGCATCAGCTATGTTGCCAATGAATGCGCTCAAGTTAGCTGGGAGTTTCACTGGCAGACTATCTATAGAGTTCTCAACTGGATATTGCCGCTTTTACTAATCTCTAATGGCGTCTACGGACTGATTAATGATGTAGCGCAAGAGGAACGTAAAGGCACGCTAAACTTTATTCGGTTTAGTCCCCAAACTAGCCAAAGTATTTTACTCGGAAAAATCCTGGGAGTTCCATCGTTAATGTACCTGGGCATTGCCCTAGCAATTCCCCTACATTTGGGTTCTGCTTTAGTGGCGGGATTACCTTTATCTTCGATTATCGGCATCTACGCACTTTGGGTAATTGGTTGTTTTGTATTCTTCAATGCTGCCCTACTCTATACCTTCCAATACAGCCATAAAATCGAGGCTAAAAATATAGCAGGAGGAGGCTGTTTTTTAGCCTTTTTGTTGGGGTTAGGTTACATCGGTACAATTGACTTCGCGTTTGATTGGTACAACCTCAAACTAATCCAATGTTTAACGCCAGCACCCGGTAACAATAATTTAGATTACTGTCAGACAGATGGATTGAACTGGCAATGGTTCTTTTTACCGATTGGCAATCAGGCAACAGTCGCCTATGGTTTAGCATTCATGACAGTCAGCATAGCAGCTTACTGGCATTGGCAAGCTGTAAATCGTCGTTTTTGCTCTCGCCATGCTACCCTAATTAGCAAGGGACAAAGTTATTGGTTAGTTGCCAGTTTTGAACTGTGGCTGTTAGGCTTTTCCTTAGCCGAACTTAAGCCAGTTGCTGCTAATAACTTCGGGACTGGGTTTGGCTTACTATTCTTTTTGAATCCATTATTTTTGCTCGTTGTCGCTTTTAACTTAACTCCGAGTTATCAAGCTTTAGTTGATTGGAGTCGTTACAAACATTTGTCGGTCAACAATCATAAGTATTCATTAATGCGGGATTTGATTTGGGGTGAAAAAAGTCCGGCAATTGTTGCAGTTGCCATCAACCTTGCCATGACAGCACTAATTTGGTTACCCTGGATGTTGTTATGGCTGCAAAAAGATGGGTCGGATAAGATTCAAACCCCCCAACTGCTACTGGGATGGTTTATGACGATGAATGTTATGCTGATTTATGTAGCGATCGCAGAACTGCTGAGGTTGACAAAAACTCCAACTTGGCTGATATTTGCATCTACTGGCTTGAGCGCAATTGTCCTAACAACAGGAACGATTTGGCATCTCGCGGCAAACAAGCTACCCCTCGTACAGTTTCTCTTAGTATTTTCCCCCTTTCCGATTGTTAGCTTAGCATTGGGAGGTACGACGATAACATTTTTAGGTTTAGTGGCGCAGCTAGGAACTCTATCTTTGTTAACCTGGCAATTAACCAAAAAAGTGCAAAAAATTGGTGCATCTTCCTCCCAATCTTATCTGACACCTTCGCCTTGAAATAGCAGTAAGGGTGGGTTGAACTAAATATTTCCTGGTTCCACTGAATGGTTGGTAAAACCCGCCCCTACTATAATCCAAATTGAGGTAAATACGATGAAATTTCCTTCGATAGACCGAATTGGTGACTGGAACCCGCAATTATTGCGGGAACTTAATGGTCGCCTTAAACCGCGTAATGTTTTGATTGCAATAGCAATTTCCCTACTAGGACAATTTTTCCTATTTCAGTTTTTCCAAACCCAGCTACCCATCGCACCCCCACCAGGGGAATACAAATACCCTATTTTCAACCAATTCTGCACGGGAAAACGCGAATATGAGAGCGCAAGAGTATATAAATGCGTCCTCGATTCTTTGGGCAATTTTTCCATAAACTGGCAACAATGGTGGCTATCTGTATTTGTATTTCTGAGTTTTGTCGGCATCTTCGCATTGTTAGTAATCGGCACTTACATGCTGATAGCTGACTTAACTCAAGAAGAACGTCGAGGTTCGCTCAACTTTATTCGATTAAGTCCAGAATCTACCCAGCGTCTTTTAATTGGTAAAATGCTGGGCGTCCCTATTTTGGTCTATCTCCTAGCAGCGCTAGCACTTCCATTGCATCTTGTTGCTGGGTTATCTGCTCAAATTTCCTTGGGCGAAATCCTCGCTTTCTACGCCGTCGTTGTTGCTTGTTGCATCTTCTTTTATAGCGCCGCGCTTCTATACGGTTTAGTTAGCAATTGGTTGGGAGGATTTCAAGCTTGGTTGGGTGCTGGTATTGTTCTCAGCTTCTTATGGTTAACTAGCATATTGGCGATTTATGCACCCATCTACAATCCAATTGCTTGGGCGAGGTTATTTGCTCCTTTTGATCTGATTCCCCATCTTGCTGATAATTCGCTCTCGTATCAAAATGTGCAACTGGAAAAGTTACAGTGGTTCCACTTGCCATTGGGTGCGAATGTCCCAATTCTTATCGCCTTTGCTCTCCTGAATTATGCCCTTTGGACTTACTGGGTTTGGCAAGGTTTGCAACGGTGTTTCCGCAATCCTAATGCGACAATTTTGAGCAAGAGACAGAGTTATTTATTCACAGCTTGCTTTACTGCTTCAACTTTAGGATTCGCTCTACCAGGATATACAGATGGTTATCTGGAAAATAATCCAAAAGAGTGGTTGATCCAGCATCTCATGATGCTCTCCTTCTTCGATTTGTTGCTATTTCTCTATCTGATGGCAGCTTTGTTTCCTCATCGTCAAGCTTTACAAGATTGGGCGCGCTACCGTCGGGAAAAAGTTTCGACTCGTAAGAGGTTTTGGAATATTTCCGTACTGCGAGATTTAGTATGGCATGAAAAAAGTCCGGCAGTGGAAGCAATTGCAATTAATCTTGTAATTGCGGTGATTCCGTTAGTTGGATTGATTCTAGTTTCACCATCTGAAATTGATGCAAAAATCTCGGCATTTTTCAGCATTGGTTTAGCTGCTAGCTTAGTAATAATCTACGCCGCCCTAACCCAATTAATCCTGTTTATGAAAGCTCAGAATCGCATATTCTGGGCAATTGGTACGATAGGGTCTGCACTTTTCTTACCGCCTATTATTTTAGGTGTATTGTCGATTCAACCCGGAACAACCGCTGGTTTCTTGTGGTTCTTTACCGCTGGTGCGCCAATAGTTGTATTATATCCCCCCTCCAGTTTGATGTCGTCAATGATAGTTTGCTTAGCACTTCTCGGTCAATGGACTATCTTTGGAGTGTTGAACTTACAATTGAATAGACAACTGCGAATCGCCGGAGAGTCTGCAACTAAAGCATTGCTAGCTGGAAAAAGCTAATTATATCAAATCCGGTTACATCGGAATGATTGGCCTTTCTTGCTAATTGCTAATTGCTAATTGCTCCTACGCGCAATAATTCCGATGCAACGGTCAACGATATTGCAGATTTAAAATTGCAGATGGTAGATGCAATTTCCCCGCTCAACTGACTCAGAAACCGGGTTTTTCTGAGAAACCCGGTTTCTTTTTAATTTCTAAATCTGCAATCTGCAATTATTTCTTGAGTGCTTTTTTCAGCAGTTCGGGAATTTGAGCAGGGCGTTGCGCTACAGGGATTTTCTTTTGTTCAAATGCTGTAATCTTGCGTCCTTTCTTATCCACATCTACCTTTAAATCTGGTTGGGAAGGGAGGAAGTCGCTGACGTGGTGTTGATGTTTAAAACCGGGTGAATGGCGCCCCGCAATATAAGCAATCACGGGTTTAGCCATTTTCTCTGCAATATACTCGGCTAGGGTTTCTTCGTTGGGTTCGCCCACCTCTCCCACCAGCACCACTGCCTTGGTATTCTTATCTTTATCCAACATTTGCAGCCATTGTGACAAGGAAGAACCTACAATACTATCGCTGCCAATATTAACGCCGATCGACTGCCCAAACCCCGCCTGACTCAACTCCAGGGCAATTTCTGAAGTCAGACTACCAGCGCAACCGATTAATCCTATCCCGCCCGGTGTGTAAAATTCCTCTGGTTGAGTTCCCAACAACCATTTCCCAGGTACGATAATCCCCAAACTGTTGGGACCGAGAATAGTCGTCTGCGTCTCGGAGGCTATTCTTAGCAAGTGAACCATATCCAGCGGCGGGATACCGCCAGAAATTAGAATAATTTGTCTAATACCCGCGGATATCGCTTCTAATGCAGCATCCAGCGCCAGATAAGGCGACACGAAGATAATTGTAGTGTCAATTGTCCCCACCACTGACAACGCTTGCTCGACTAAGTCGAAAACAGGAATATCGTAAACTGTCTGTCCCCCATATCCCACGCTCACCCCAGCGACGACATTCGTGCCGTAGTCTTTCATCTTAGCGGCATAAATCGCACCGAGCGGTTCGGTGATGCCTTGAATTAAAACTTTGCCATCCAGCGTAAAGTTCATATCTAGATACAACCCTGTAGATTTGCCAAACCACTCAGTTCTCAGTATTCCTGCCTTGCAAGTTTAGCTCCTGGGTTCCCAATTTATGCTCTCCACTCTAGCGCGTACTGGCGATCGCCATAAATCTACCCCTCGATAGATGCCTCTTGATTGGGTAGGTGAGCAGAGGGGCAGGTGGGCAGGTGGGCAGGTGGGCAGAGGGGCAAAAGGGGCAGAGGGGAATTTGAATGTACATTCTCCCCATCTCCCCTGCTCCCCATCTCCCCTGCTCCCCATCTCCCCTGCTCCCCATCTCCCCATCTCCCCTGCTCCCCTGCTCCCCATCTCCCCTGCTCCCCATCTCCCCTGCTCCCCATCTCCCCTGCTCCCCTGCTCCCCTGCTCCCCTGCTCCCCTGCTCCCCTGCTCCCCATCTCCCCCGCTTTCTTCCCTATGACAGTTGCTAGCGCCCCATTAACTGCGCCATCCTGGGAAATAGGCGTACCCAGAGTGCAAAGAGAGATCAGCTACCGCAACCAATTCGCTATTTTCTTTGCAAAACTTTACTCGCGGTGGCAACAAACTCCACACTAGGGCGTCAAAAGAGATAACACAGAGAGATTGTCAAAGGTGTCCCCGATGTTTACTTTCAAGCGCTGGCAGTCCAAAACTGCTGTAATTATGGCTGTGGCAATGACTGGTGCAACGGCTACCCCATTTATGGCTGCGGCTCCTGTCTTCGCTGAGACTCGTATAGCTCAATCGCAACGATTTGTTGACTTTAGAATCCCAACGGGAACGGTAATTCCGGTTTCTTATGACAAGGAAAAAATTGTTGTCGCACCCAACGAAACGGCAGAATTAACTTTAACCGTAGCCGACGACATTGTATCACGAGACCGACGCACTGTAATCATTCCCCGCGGCAGCGAAATTGTCGGGCAATTGCAACCCGTTCGCGGCGGTTCCCAATTTGTCGCTAGAGAATTAAGAATTTCTGACAATAGATCGCAGTCTATCAATGCCAGTTCTAGAGTTGTTACCACAACGCAAGAAGTGCGTCGCGGGCCGAATGCGAGAAATATCCTGATCGGAGCCGCAGCGGGTTCGGGAGCGGCAGCAGCGATTGCCGGACTTACAGGCGATCGCCGCATCAACCCCCTAGAAGTCTTAATCGGTACGGGGGTGGGTGCTGCAGGCGGCTTGCTCCTGGGTCAGAATCGCTCGTCTACCAGGGTAGTGGTGATCGACCCAGATAGCGATCTAGACCTGACATTGCGCTCCGACTTGGTGGTGCGCGGTCTGGGTTACGATACCGGCTTAGACCGAGGCTTTGACCCGAATGACAGAGGCATTTAGGGTTACCAGCAAAAGCCGGGACAGTTCGATCGAGGGACAAACAGGTAGCCCTGCTTAGCAGGGGTTACAAATAATTGCAACGCAATCGCCAGCTTCTGTTGCTTGCGATCGCGTTTTTTTATGTTTATATGTATTTGCGAGCAGGGTGCTTCAGGATATATTCAGCCCATGCCCCTATCCAAACTGGTTTATCAGTGTCGTAGATGCGGCCTTGTCAAAGACCGAGACTTCAACGCTGTCATAAACCTAGAACAGGCTCCAAACAAGCGAGTACTTGTGGCAAGCAAGGAATTGACGCCTGGGGACTGTTGGTGCCGACACCCTTGCTTGAAGCGGGAAGCAAACCTCAAAACAAGCCATTTCAATAACTTCAGCCTGTTTTGAGTCAGTTTTGTGTTGTACAACACCAACAATCGCCCTTTAGCCGAAATGAGGAATGTTGCCAAGGATGAAAAAAGTACTGTTTTTATTGGGCGAACTCAATGACGACGACATCGACTGGCTACTCCAGACAGGTACCAGGCAAGAAATCGCCGCAGGTACCGTACTGATTAAAGAAGGAAAGCCCATTGATGCGCTGTATATCCTGCTGACCGGCACTTTTACCGTTTCTATAGCAGAGTTGGAGCACCGCGAGATAGCCAGACTATCCAGCGGCGAGGTAGTCGGAGAAATGTCTTTCTTGGATAACCGTCTACCCTCTGCCACCGTTCAAGCGCTTGAAAACTCCCTTGTCTTGTCAATCCCTCGGCGAGAATTAGTTAAAAAACTACAACTGGATATCGGATTTGCTTATGGTTTTTATCGCGCCCTTGCTACTATACTTTCCAATCGTCTGCGTCGGATCGTCAATCAACTGGGCGATGTTAAAGCCCAAGCGCTGACTGAAGTTGGAGTAGATGATGCAGTTATGGAAAGCACGGCAAATATCAATCTTGCCACCACTAGGTTTGACTGGATTTTGCGACGTTTAATTGACGGGTAATAATTTAACTCAAGTTGCTAGCTATCTCAAACCTGCGGCTAATTGCTAATGGCTAATGACTCGAACGGGTAAAATGCTATAGTACTTAGATGTTTGAATATCTCGCTATTAGCTATTAGCAACGCCCAAGTTTATAACTGGTAGGGGCGGGTTTGACCAACCATTGCCTGTCACCGAGAAATATTTCGTTAAACCCGCCCCTACTTGGGTTAATTTACCTTTCAAATGGCAACAAATAAATTATTCTGTTTTTATCCATTGACTCAAAGAAGCACTTTATGCCTAATTTGAATCTCTCTAAGTCAGGAACTGCTTTATTGACGGCGATCGCAATGACGGCTAATACGGCAGTAACCCTAGCAATATTAGCGCCTGCCGTTGCCCAAACCGAACCGACTTTTTCCGATGTATCTTCTAACTATTGGGCAAAAGACTTTATTAGCGCACTGGCGGCACGGGATATAATTGCTGGATTCCCAGATGGGAAGTTCCGACCCAATGCGCCTGTAACGCGGGCGCAGTTTGCCACAATGGTCGGGAAAGCTTTCAATACCAACTCCATCCGCGAACCAATCAATTTTGTCGATGTACCCAGCAACTATTGGGCGGCTGATGCTATTAATGAAGCTTACACGACTGGGTTTCTCTCAGGTTATCCCGGCAGGGTTTTCCGACCCAATCAAAGAATTCCCCGCGAGCAGGTTTTGGTTTCCCTTGCCAGCGGACTGAACTATTCTGGCAGCTTACCCCCGGCTTCGGTTTTGGAATATTATCGCGATCGCAGAGCGATTCCCAACTACGCTGGCGAAAAAATCGCCGCCGCCACCGAACAAGGAATTGTCGTTAACTATCCAGATGTGGATCGGTTAAAACCCAATAAAATAGCCACCCGCGCTGAAGTTGCAGCCTTCATCTATCAGGCGTTGGTCAATAGCTCACAAGCGCAAGCGATCGTCTCCCCCTACATCGTGGCTCGCAACAATTCTTCACCTCCAGCAGTTCCAAAGCAGCCAACCTTAGTAGGAACGGTGAGAATACCATCTGGAACTAGACTTCCGGTTAAATACGACGCCGCAGAAAGAATTTTAGTCGCGCCGAACGAACCCGCACCCGTTCCCCTTACCGTCACCATCGCGCGCAATGTTGTTTCCGAGGGGGGAGTGTTGTTAATTCCGGCTGGATCTCAGGTTATCGGTGAATTGGTCACCATAGAAGACCAAAAAAGCGCCCAATTCGTCGCCAAACAGTTAATTTTGACCAACGGTCAACTTGTTCAAATTCGGGCAACTTCCCAGATAATTAGCAAAATAGAAACTATCGCTAGGCGACCTGCTATATCTGGGGATCGTCGGTTCATCGTCAGCAGCGCATTAGGCGTAGCAGCAGCAGCAGCCGTTGCGGCTTTGACTGGCGGGGCTAGTATTGGGGGAATTTTACTCGGTGCTGGCGCTGGCGCTGGCGTCAACCTGTCAGGACTATTTCGCAACCGCGATCGTGTTGAACTAATCTCGATTATCCCCAATACCGATTTGACTCTCACCTTAAATGCCGATTTGGTATTGAGTAGTAGCGGTAAATAATTTTTTCAAAAAATACCGTTAAGTGGTCATTTGTCAATAGGCAATTGTCACTTTTTTACAAAAATCAATCGTCCTCTATCCTTAACCAAACGACAAAAGTTACGCCCAATCCACCTGCATCAGGGTGTTGCGCGGGGCTAATGACTTGAATTTCCCCTTGCATTTGCTCGACTAACTCTTTTGCGATCGCTAAACCCAACCCAGTCCCCGGTATTTCCGTTTCTGCCTGGACGCCCCGATAACCCCGCTCGAACAGGTGGGCTATATCTTGAGGCGGAATACCTGGACCGCTATCCCTGACGGCGATGCCCACAAACCGACCTTGGGGCGTTTCTCGCTCTTGCCCGACTTGAATGTAAATTTTTCCCCCATGCGGTGTATATTTTAAGGCATTATCGATTAAATTACTAAGTATTTCCCGCAGAGCCTGGGCATTAGCTCGTACTGGCGGTAAATGGGAGGGAATTTCCGCTTGTAAATCCAGATGGCGCTCGAGAGCGATCGCGCGAGCTGATGCCAGTAGGGGTTCTAAAACTTGTGTTACCGAAAGGGATTCCAAAGTCGAAGCGATTAAACCAGCTCCAGGCAACAACAGCAGCGGTTTAGCTCTTGGCTTTTGATCGTCAGTCTCAATGTCTGTTTCTGTCTCAACCCGCAGGTGGGCGGGAGCCAGCGTCAGGGGCACCTTGTTGGTATCAGCCAGTTCCAGGACGCGATCGAACTGTTGTAGCAACTCTTGGATGCGATCGCTCTCGCGTAAAATATTGGCGGCAATGTCCCGGTTTGGATCGCCGATTCCCAGGCGCTTGAGCAGCAGCTTGCCAAACGTCCGCAGCGCCGTCAGCGGATTTCGCAACTGGTGGAGTAAATTGTGCAACAGGTCATTTTGTTTTTCTTGCAGTTGATGTTGTTGAGTTAACTGCTGCTCAAACCAGGCTCGCCGCTGATCCAGAATGCAAGCGATCGCCATTGTATGGGCAATTTCTTCAATCTGGGATCGTTCCCGCTGGTTCCAGGGTCGATCCTGACGTTCGGTTACCAACAACCCCATCACCAACCCCTCATGCATCAGGGGCAACACGATGCGGCGCTGTTTTAGCAAAGTATTGACTTCCGACTGGGGCTGGGTACTTTCTGACCCCTCAAACTCGCCATCTAGGGGGATAAAGGTATCTGCTGCGGATGGCAACCAGGGAAGCGGGGAGGTTGTATCCGTCTCATTTGGCAACAGCGCCAACTCTTGCTGTTCCTCCCACACCACATCGGGTGAAGGGTAAGCCACAACCGGAATCAGGTTAGCCTCTGAGTCTTCCACCAGTTCTTCGGTCAAATAAACCGCGCTCAAGGTGGCTCCTAGTTTTTGCATCACCTTGACCTGCGCTTGACAAAGCGCCACAAATTCTGAACTGGCAGGCATTAACATGGCGTCAAAGATTCTGATAATTTACCCGGTCAGGTGGCGAGCCGCGCCGACTAGGTTTAACGTTCCCAATCATCATGTTTTAAACATTTAATCTGGTTGGCTTCCCTCCTCAGGCTGTTTCGGTGCCGGTTTGGCGACGAAAATTATGAACTAGCCCTGGGACAGCCTTGGTGAGGAGGGATTCTTCTGCCACCAAACCCACGGCGATCGCCTCAATTAAAGGTTTTCCGGCTTTTCGTACCACACCAAATTAGCAAGCGCATCAGCGGCACTTCCAGACTTTGTATCAAAACCTTAAAAAAAGTTGATTTTTTCAACTAAAGCAGATATACTTTGCACGGGTTTGGTAACTATCACTACAATCGCTCGCTGGAAAAAGGAGGTAAACAGCTTGGCAAGGAGACGCAAGCGCAAAAGCCGTCGTCGTCAAGAAGGACGCAGAATTCTTGAACACGTGCCTCAATATAGCATCGAAAGCGGACAGGATAAACCAGTGACGGCGGCACGAAAATTTATTCAAGCCGAAGGTATTGTCCCACCTGCTTTACTGCTAGTTAAACGGAACGAGCATACCACAGATCGATACTTCTGGGCAGAAAAGGGACTGTTTGGCGCTCAATACGTTGAAGAAAACCATTTCCTATTTCCCAGCTTGAGGCAGTTAATCGAAGCCTCTGGCGAAAAAGCTCCAATGGCTCTTCAAACCGTCTGAGACCAAACGGATGACCTCAGACACCATTGCTCGATAAATTTTACAGTCTGGAGGAAAAGCCCCCAATCAAAGGCAAGCGACTGTGTTATCAGCTAAAACGAGAAGTGCAAAACTCCGCACCTAATGGTCGGAGATGTAGCGCTACCGGGAGAGCAAGTACGTGCGGCAAGCGCGGAATTTACGCCTGTAGACAAGTTGGAGCCAACTCCCAAAGGTTGAAGCAGGAAGCAAACGTCGAATTAAGCGAAATACTTGATTTGAGTAAGTTTTGTCTTGCACTATGAGAAACCTGTGGGTAAAACCACTAAAGGCCTGAAACAACGTCACGAGATATCACCACGCCCTTGTGGATTGAGTGGTGCAGCCCAGGAAGCCCAAGAATCAGGATATTAAGGCTGTGAAGTCTTAAAAATCCCTGTGCCTTCAGCCCAGGCAGTGCCAAATCTGCACCGCTCAGATTTGAGTCAGTTTCAGGCCACGGAAGTCCGGCTATAACCAGCACGAAGTTGGCAATCAGCTGGTAAATCGGAGATAAACGCCCGCCCCTGCCCCTTAAGCTTGCCATAGAGCCATAGCGGCTATTAGGGCTAGGCGTTACCAAAATTTTCGGGAAGATCGTAAATCGACAGCCCCGGCTGAATCATAGATTCAGACGGGGCTTGCCATTGTTCTGAGATTAATCGCAGGAGGTCAAGTTCAGAGCCTGTTGCAGGGCTGCCAATTCATCCCGATGAGCTGTAACGGTTATCAGGCTCTGCGCCTGTTCCGTGCCCTCACGAGGGGAATCGTCTAACTTTAACGATACCTGCTCAGTCCGCCCAGCTTTTTGCCAGTAAAACAAACCAGCTAAAGGCGACAAAAGTTCTAACCCCAGAAATAGAGTTGCTGCCCCTGGGAACAGCTGGGACAGAACCAAAGATAGACAAAGGAGTCCAACCGCCGCCAACAACGATAAAAAGATCGCCAAAAACCAACTGGGGCGGACAAAACCTTGGAAAACCACCTGGTTTTGCGCCGCATCCACAGCGGCAACCCGGTAAGCTCGTTGCGTAAAATACTGCTGTAATTGAGGCAACAGGGATTCTTGCGGTTGCCCGGATATCAGCTGGACGGCTTGGGTTCTGTCTTTGACGGACGCTTTAATAAAGAAAAACAATCCGACCGACAACAATATTGTCAGCAGGAATGTTGAAGAAAGAATCGTTGTGTTCATCCGTTTAGATCCGGGTCGGTAGGCTTGCAAAAATTTTACAAAAATTTACCGACCCTAGCTCCTTACTGTGACTGGTTATCTGGCACTGGGTTTGGTTGGGATTGGATAATTGTTCCGGCTGGCATACTCGTGCCAAAGACGAGCCAAGTCCTGAGCGCGATCGAGCCAATCCACCCTGACTCGATACATGCGACGGGGACGTCCGCGCCCCTCTACTTTTTTCCAGTAACCAGCGATCGCCTGTTCTTCCTCCAGGAATTTCAGCGCGCTGTAGAGGACTGTATCCGACAGCCGGAAAGCTGGGTATTCGGTTTCGATCAGTTGAATTAGCTCAGTTCCATAGGACTCTCCTCGCACTAAAACCGCAAGTACGTAGCACACTGCTAGCTCCTTGCTCAGATAAATCGGAGGAGGACAATGAAAAAACTGGTAAATGTCGTCTACTTTCATGTGCATAATCCACGGCTCCACCCCGTCAAACGCATTTAAACGAACAATTGAGAAGCTGTAAGTCTATCCCATAGCCACAGAAGAAATTCACGCTTGGCTTTTGGGAAACTGACGCAGCTCATCCCTCAGTACCGTCAAAGGTATTGAGGTTACATCCTCAACCTTGGGGAACGGCTGAATACGATCAATTTTAGACAGTGAATTCTGGGAGTGCCTAACAGACTTAAGAACGATACCAGTCTTAACCATTAAAGGACACTCAAACTGGTAGTAGATAGCACCATCAGAACCCCAACATAGATCGCGAGGGAAGATGATTCTGTCAATGATAGAGCCAGATCTACGGCTGAGGCTACATCGCCAGGAACCTTTTGCAGCGATCGCTCTACGGAGAACTGTTAAATTTTGTTGTTTCCCACAATTGCTGCCAGCTAAAGTGGCTATCTCTACCTGGCAAGACTCGCTTGGGTACGCCAGTCTTTCCCACCGGGAACGCCCCAGGACCCGACTGGGTTCTGATACCGTTGGGATTGGTAGCGGCGTTCCCTTCTGGGCGTTTTCCAGCAACCATAACCGGATTGGTTAAAACTGTTTTGTGGTAAAGTGCCAAACTGCCCACCAAGGCAACCGCACAAGTGCCACAGGTAAAACGCTGTCCCCATAAAGAAATTAAGGATTGAGACTGCATAACCTAGTTCCTTTCCATAACTGCGTTCGCGCCAGCGTTGGGAGGCATATCGCTATTCATGGCGTAGGCAATTGCACCCAGATCCCGGATCGCGAACGACCATCCAGACAAACGGCAGTACGCCGGATGCGGTGAAGACCTGCTGTGCTTGAAGTGTCTTCTTTAATTACGTTTTCCCATATCCAGTCAGTTTTAATCGGTATACTTATGACAGATCAATCAGAGTCACAATCAGTCCCTGCTCCTCTGCGGCAAATCGCCAGGACTTTTAGCACAACCGGCTGGATTAGCTTCTGGTCTCAGGTAGTGCTAGGAGTGATTTCAGGCGTAGTCTTGCTGGTGTGGTCAGCGTTCGGTCGCAACACCACAGCCAATAATCCCGGAACGGGTTTTGGCGCCTTTTTAGCGGTTTGCGGACTGCTGGTGTTGGCTGGCAGCATTTACATGGCTTTCCGCTACACTACCATCGCCAAACAGTTACAGTCTCCCAATCCCTCCGGGCGCCCTCGCAAAGCCGATACGATTCAAGTTTTGCGCTTGGGATTGTTGGTGAATTTAGCTGGCATGTTAATTACGCTTTTCGGTGCCTATGCCATTGTCGGCACCCTGGTGGGAAAGTCGATATCCCAAGGTCAAAACGCTTTTTTAGACCCCAACCGGGTAATCAGCGCCTTGGATATGTTTGTCGTGCAGGCAAATATTAATACAATCGGCGCTCACTTTGTGGGAATTGTCGCTACACTCTGGCTGCTCCATCGCATCAGCCGGACATAGATACGGATAATTTCACTCACAGAACTTACCCACGACGAACCTAGAAACCGGGTTTCTGCATATACGATTTTTCATAGAAACCCGGTTTCTTGGCGTCAGTCCTGACTCAGTAGGTAAATTGCTCTCGCCGATGTTTTGCTTAACATATCAAAGCTAGTAACGCAAGCTGCTAGTTATAAGTTGTAACATTGGTAATTGGTAATTAGATTCATGCCTCAGTCTACTCTTGACAATTACCCCAATCAGAAACCCGGTTTCTGCGTCGATTTCTCGGTGTCAAACGCCAGATTTTTCCGAGAAACCGGGTTTCTTTAGCGTCAAACCCCCGATTTTTCCGAGAAACCGGGTTTCAATGCCTTGGGATGTAACTAGCAACTTGAGTTAGTATTGGCATCAAAAGTAAGATCTTTTCCCCAGCCGCGCCCAGTTTCTCTCTTCCTCAACTGGGATACAGTAGAGATACCCGCGATCGCACCAGTAGCAAACAGGCTATCCTAATCTATTGGCAGGTATCTAAGGACAATCGGTGCTAGACCTCAAGCAAATACGAGACAATCCACAACAAGTCCAACAACGACTCGATCGTCGCGGCGCGGGTCAATATGACATCGAGCCGATTTTAGAGTTGGATCGTTCCCAGCGGGAATTAGAAAAAGAACGCAGTCAACTGCAAGCTCGCAGTAACGAAATTGCCAAATTAATACCTAAAAAAATTAAAGAGCTTGGCGATGCTAACGCGGCAGAAGTTCAAGCTTTAAAGGAAGAAGGCAACCAAATCAAAACCGAGTTGGGCGAACTAGAGCCAAAGGAAAAAGACCTCAAATCCCAAATCCAAGCGCTTTTACTAGCACTGCCCAACTTGCCTGGCGAAGCCACCCCCATCGGCAAAAACGAAGACGAAAACGTCGAAGTCCGCCGCTGGGGAGATGAATACATTCCCCAAAATCCCAATATTCTGCCTCACTGGGAAATCGGTGAAAAACTAGGTATTCTCAACTCAGAACGCGCGGTTAAAGTGGCCCAAAGTCGCTTTGTGATGCTGATTGGAGCCGGTGCGGCGCTGGAGAGGGCGCTGATTAGCTTCATGCTAGACCGACAAACGGCGGCTGGGTATATAGAAGTTCTGCCACCCGTTTTGATTAACAGCCAGTCTCTCACCGCTACGGGGCAGTTGCCCAAATTTGCGGAAGAAAGCTTTAAATGCGACCCAGATGACCTGTGGTTGGCTCCTACAGCGGAAGTGCCGGTGACAAATCTTTACCGGGATGACACCTTGGAAGCCTCGCAACTGCCGATCTATCACTGTGCCTATACGCCTTGTTTTCGGCGGGAAGCGGGGGCTTATGGGCGGGATACAAAAGGGTTAATTCGACTGCACCAATTTAACAAAGTCGAGTTGGTCAAATTGGTTCATCCCGATAAGTCGGAAGAAGAACATCAAGCCCTAGTTCGGGATGCCGAGGCGATTTTACAGGCATTGCAGCTGCCTTACAGGGTGATAGAACTTTGTACCGGCGATATCGGCTTTGGGGCGGCAAGGTGTTATGACCTGGAAGTGTGGCTACCCTCGTCGGGTAAATACCGGGAAATTTCCAGTTGTTCCAATTTTGGCGATTTTCAGGCGCGGCGGGGCAATATTCGGTTCAAGGAAGCGGGGAAGAAAGGCACTCAGTTTGTCCATACCCTCAACGGTTCCGGACTGGCGGTGGGGCGTACAATGGCGGCAATATTGGAAAATTACCAACAACCCGATGGCACGATCCGGATACCGGAAGCGCTACAACCATATCTGAAGCGGGATGTGCTGTGAAGCACAGTTCTTTAGAATGTAAGGAAACGTGTAGCGGAGTTTAGTTAAATTTATCTATGTCAGTATTGGCAGCGATCGCAGTCCTGGCTCTCCTGATCTTGGTACACGAACTAGGTCACTTTATGGCAGCTCGCCTTCAGGGAATTCACGCTAACCGCTTCTCCCTGGGTTTTGGCCCGGTTTTGTGGAAATATCAAGGCCCGGAAACCGAATACGCTATCCGAGCATTTCCTTTAGGCGGTTTTGTCGGCTTCCCCGATGATGACCCCGATAGTACTATCCCACCCAATGACCCCAATCTACTCCGCAACCGACCGATTTTAGACAGGGCGATTGTGATTAGTGCCGGAGTGATTGCTAACCTGATCTTTGCTTACTTAGTCATACTGCTACAGTTTGGTATCTTGGGAATACCAGCAGCAAGTAAGCCAGGGATTTTGATTCCTCAACTGATTGCCGAAGTCAGCGAAGTTAGTCCCACAGCTGCTAATGCCGGGATAAAACCAGGTGACACAATCTTGGTTGATGGTAAAAATTTTGAATTCTCTTGGGAGCGGGAAAAAAACCAAGGAGAATTGGTTGCCACAACTTCAAGCAAGCAAATAAAGTTGCTTGTCAGCCGTAAAAACGAGAAAGAGCCAAAGGCAGTCTATCTAACTCCTAAACTAGGAGCAGATGGTAAGGGTCACATGGGTATTAATCTGGCTCCCACGGCGGCAGTTAAAGCAGGAATCAAACCAAACGACGCGATCTTGGCAGCAAATGGCAAGTCGTTTGGTACTTCTTTAAATGGCATCCAAGAATTCAGGGAATTAATCAGAAATAGTTCAGGCCAGCCAATTGATCTGCTCGTGCAGCGGGGCGAGCAAAAACTATCTTTGAACGTGACTCCTGAACCAACAACAAAAGGCTTCCGCATTGGAGTTCCTCTAACCTTTAACGGGGAACAGGTGTACAGTCGAACCAAAAATGCGTTCCAGCTTTTTAGTGCGGCTGCTGAAAGATTTCAGCAGACAGTTACTTTGACAATTAATGGATTTGGACAGCTGATCGGTAACTTCAAAGAAACAGCAGAACAAGTGGCAGGGCCAGTTAAAATTGTGGAAATTGGTGCTAAATTAGCCCAGGAAAATGCAGCTTACTTGTTTAATTTTGCCGCTTTAATCAGCATCAACCTGGCGATTATCAACATTTTGCCCTTGCCAGCACTCGATGGCGGTCAATTAGCATTTTTACTGATTGAAGGCATTCGGGGTAAGCCATTGCCAACTAAAATTCAAGATGGGGTGATGCAGACAGGTCTGATGCTACTGTTGGGACTGGGAATCTTTCTGATTGTCCGAGATACTGCTAACTTGGAAGGAGTCCAAAGGTTATTCCGGTGAGCATTATCCGCAAGTGGTCGTCTAAGCAGCAGCGCGCGTTAGAGATACTGATTCGCCTCAAGCGACTTTATCCCAACGCGACTTGTACGCTTAACTACGAGACGCCAGTGCAGCTGTTAGTAGCAACGATTCTTTCTGCTCAGTGTACCGATGAGCGGGTGAATCAGGTGACGCCTCTGTTGTTTGGCAGGTTTCCCGATGCCGTCGCGATCGCGACGGCAGATTTAGCAGAATTAGAAACCCTAGTCCGTTCTACCGGCTTTTATCGCAATAAAGCTAAAAATATTCAAGCAGCTTGCCGCATGATAATGGAAAAATTTGGCGGCAAGGTGCCCAAAAGGATGGAACAGTTGCTGGAATTGCCAGGAGTGGCGCGTAAAACCGCAAATGTTGTCCTCGCTCACGCCTACGGCATAAATCAAGGCGTCACGGTAGACACCCACGTCAAGCGCCTGAGTAACCGTCTCGGTTTAACGGAACATGCAGACCCCATCCGCATCGAGCGCGATTTAATCCGCTTATTACCGCAGCCTGACTGGGAAAACTGGTCAATTCGACTAATTTACCACGGTCGGGCTGTTTGTACGGCGAGAAATCCCAAATGCGACGCTTGCGCCCTTGCCGATCTTTGTCCTGCGGCAAATTTACCCCAAATCGATTCCCCTGTCCAGGAAACTAAATCCTCTGGTATTGTACCCGCCGCGAAACGCTAAGATAGAAAATGCTGTCTTCACAGATTCAAAACAACAAGCACCATTCATGGCTAAAAAAAGCATGATCGAGCGCGAGAAAAGACGCGCTAAACTCGCAGAAAAGTATGGCGATAAGCGGGAAGAATTGAAGGAACAGTTTGCCCAAGCGACTTCCCAAGGGGAAAAGCTGGAAATTCACCGCCAAATTCAACAACTACCCCGTAACAGCTCTCGTACCCGCCAGCGGAATCGCTGCTGGGTCACGGGTCGTCCTAGAGGATATTATCGGGATTTTGGTCTGTCGCGCAACGTCCTGCGCGAGTGGGCGCATAAAGGTTTGCTTCCCGGTGTGGTCAAGTCTAGCTGGTAGCTGGATTTTGGTAATTGGTAATTGCTAATTGCTAATTGCTCATAGCTAATTGGTAATTAGCTATGACCGATGACCTATAACCTATTACCAAGTCTAAAATTCATTGTCCGCAGCAGCGCTCAATGCCTAGACTGTCTAAAAGCAGGTCGCTTACAGCATTAGCGATCGCAAACTCGCTGTAAAAACTGTTGGAAAAGTCAAACGCCTGCATCTCCGTTACAATCGCGATTACGAGCGATCCCAGGTCATTTTCCCCCTCCATTCGGTGTCGGATGTAGATCTGGGTAGCTCGGCGAGCAATCTCCTGATTCACCGCTTCCGGGATAAACTCTCGATTAAGCCAATTTAGCAATGTATTTTGCAACCATTCTCCTTCTTGCTGCGGATTTTGGCTAGCGGGTAGTGTAATTGGCGGGATTGGTTCTGACATGATTGCTAACCATCCTGACGACTTGACAAGTTATACGGTTGAAATTCCTATTTAATTTTAATTTAACAATTTGGCCTCAGATCGCCGTCAGTCTTGTACAACGGTAACTAGGGGTGGCTTTTCATCTTCTTTGGTTTGTTTTGAGGTATCTTCAATAATCTTGGCTTTGACCAATTCAGCAAACATTTGATTAATGGAAAATCTCAAAGCATTTGAATGGTGTTGATAGCAAACTTGATAAATTCTTTGTTTGGTATAAGTTCGGGTTGGTTTATTGTATATTTTATTCAGCTTGGTTTGTACTGATACGTCTGGAGTAGAATTTTCATACCAATATAACTTATAAATGTGACCGGATTCGTAGGAAACAGTGAGCATAGCCTCATCACTACCCAGAAGGTGTAAAGTATAAACATTATCTTTTTTCTTGATTTGGCAATAGCCCCAATCTTTCTGGGTTTTATTGAGGAGATTGGTTAAAGTACTCTCAAGGAGTGGAACTTGCTCAAACTTTTTCATAGCATTAAAGCTTGGGTTTAAACCGGCTTTTTATAGACAAATTAATTGTAGCTTAGTAAAAATATTACCAGAATCAGCCGATATATGCAGCTTGATATTACCGCAATAATCGAGGGATATGCTCAGGGATACTTCCTCATGGCAGATGAAACGGGCAATTTGGGGTGGTATTATAGCCGCAAGCGGGCGCTAATTCCCTTGGACTCACGGTTTCGCTACCCGAAGTCGCTGCGTCGGGTGCTGAATAGCGATCGGTTCACCGTAGCCATTAACCAAGATTTTAAAGCCGTCGTTGCCGGATGTGCTGGCAGGGAAAGCACCTGGATCTCCAGGGAGTTACAGGAGATTTACTGGGCGCTTTATCAAAGGGGAATTGCTCAAAGCTTTGAAACTTGGGAAGGAGATCGACTCGCAGGAGGGATTTTAGGAATTGTCATCGGGGGCGCTTTTATCGGCGAATCGATGTTTTACCGCATTCCAGAAGGGTCGAAAGTAGCAATGGTAAAGTTAGTACAACGACTGCGGGAGCGGGGGTTCGTCCTGTTTGATGCCCAGATGAACAACCCCCATCTAGAAAGATTTGGAGCCTTTTCTGTTACAGAAAAAGAATATCAAACCCTGCTCGAACAAGCTCTAAGTCGTCGTTGTTCTTTACTCTAGGGTATTGCTAGCAGCTACCTTAGATTCAGTTACTAGGGTTAAACTCACCCATCCACCCTTGGCGTCGTAACTGCGAATTATCCGCTGTCGTTGGTTAGGTGCGTGCATCCAACCCAGTTCTAGGATAAAGGCTTGACGGTTCTTAATTTGCCAGGGGCAGTTAGAAGAAGCACCGTTAGGTAACAACAAGACTTGTACGGGTTGGGAACCTTGGTCAAAATAGAGTAATTTGCCATCAATTCTGGCAGATGAGGTGATGGTGCGATTGCCAAAACTAAGTTGCTGCACCAAACGACCGGCATCATTAAGATAAATTTGCAGTTTAGTGGGATAGATATCAGGCGATCGCAAGTCAGGATAAATCGTTATAGCTTGTCCCTGCCATTCGCCCAACAGGTCGTCTACAGTTAAATTAGGCTGTTCTGCCACTGTAGGGGGATTGGGGCTGTTATTTTCACCCCTCAGTTTTTCCCGAATCAGGGTGATTTTCTCTAGCTGAGAATTGCGATTATACATTTGTAGCAGGCGCAGACGGCGATCGCTCTCAATTAAGCCTAACTCAGCACCGAATTCAGAAAAGGGTGAAAACTGCATCGAACCTTGGGAAAAAGCACCGTTGTTGAAAAACAAGATGCTGCGATTGAGAGAACTGTACTCTAGAACCAACTCCTGTGGTTCTAGTTCTCCCGTGGAACTGGTTAAAGGAAGATAGCGACGCACTAGCTGGCGGATCGTCTTATTGTCGTTCAATCCTTGGAGAGAAACTACCGTAGGTGTGTCTTCAAGTAATTCTCCCTGAGGTGAGAAGCTGGTAAACGAACCCTGCCAGACACCTAGATTTTGTAGCAAACATTCCCATTGCGATCGCAAGGCTTGTCCATATATATCCCACTCTCCCATCGGTTCAACTCCAGATTCACCAACTTTCTGCGGGTAAATTACTAAGTATTATCGCTTACCATTCACCCCAAGGCTTTCCAGGCTAAGGATTGACCCCAGACACCTTCGGCCTAAAATTGACTACAAATAGGCATTATTACGGAAATATTAGTTGAGCGTAAACAGAAACATTAAAGTATATGACGTGGGTAGTGAGGAGTTTCAGAAATGGTATTTATCGTCGGCACGCTCAATAGCGATTTTCTGATTGGGACAGCAGAGAATGATACAATTCTCGGTCTCGCTGGGAATGACACGGTGCTGGGACAGGACGGTAACGACCAGCTATTCGGCTTTGAAAACAACGACATCCTCTACGGCACTAGGGGCAACGATACTCTCCGGGGAGGTCAAGACAACGACCAGCTGTACGGAGGTCAAGACAAGGACCAGCTGTACGGAGACAAGGGAAATGACACGGTTTCCGGCGACCAAGGCAGCGACACAATATATGGTTTAGACGATAACGACCTGCTATTTGGCGGTCAACAAGATGACGTTGTCTTTGGCAACAAGGGTAACGATACCATCCGAGGCGGTAAAGATAACGATCTGCTGCGGGGAGGCAGGGACAACGATGAACTGCATGGCGATCTGGGTAACGATAGCCTGTATGGCGATCTGGATAACGACTTCCTCTTTGGCAGTGACGGAAACGACTTTATATCCGCTAACCAAGGCAACGACACCATCAATGGCAACATGGGCAACGACACCGCCTATGGGGGTCAAGGTAACGACATAGTGCGGGGAGGAATGCAAAATGACTCCCTGTTTGGAGATAAGGGCCTTGACACCTTATACGGAGATTTGGGTGACGACACGGTCTATGGCGGTGCCGATAGCGACTTGATATTCGGCGACCAAGGTGAAGAAAGTAAATTTGGCGGCACAGGTAACGATGTCCTGTTCGGCAACGAAGGGAACGACACGATATTTGGCCTTGGCGGTAGCGACATCTTCTACGGCAACCTTGGGGATGACCTGCTTGTGGGCAACATGGCTCAGGACACCCTCTATGGCGGACAGGACGACGATACACTGCGGGGAGGGATGGAAAGCGATCGCTTGTTTGGCGACAAAGGCAGCGACGTTCTCTACGGCGACCTTGGTGCCGATACCCTCACGGGCGATGTAGCAGGCGACACCATCAGCGACACCTTCGTTATCGGTCGGGTAAGCGGCATAACGGGTGCTACAACTAAAACAACCGGCGGCGCCAAACGAGAAGATGCCGACGTTATTACTGACTTTCAAGCTTGTATCGATTTCATCTCGCTGACCGGCGGTCTAACTTACGACAATTTAAATATCTTCCAAGGAACCGGCGCTGACGCCGCCAACACGATTATTCAGGATAAAGGCACGGGCGAGTTTTTAGTCGTTTTGCAAGGGTTTAGGAGGGAAAAAATTGATGGCACTTCGTTCATCCCAGCAGGGCCTCCGGATGTGCGGATTATAGCCACCGATGGCTTTGCAACCGAAGCTTCCATCGGCAGTCCCATAGATACAGGCGAGTTCACAATTTCCTTACCTTGTCCTGCAGAAAAAGCGCTGCCCATAAATTACACCATTTCAGGGACAGCCACCAAAGACACCGACTACAACCCCTTAAGCGGTGTTGTCATTATTCCAGCCGGATCAAACACTGTCACGATTCCGATTATCCCCCTCGGCGATACTTTAGCGGGTGAAGGTAATGAAACCGTGACGCTAACCCTGGTTGATCTTCCCGGTTACAACCCGCAAACCCCCTTGACCGCTACGGTGAACATTGCCGATGGGCCAGTTGTACAACCCGGTGCGCTACCGATTGTTTTTGTCACCGCACCTGACCCGACTGCATTTGAACAGGGATCTAAAGCCGGTACGTTTCAATTCTCGCGCACTGGTGGCGATACCAGTAAAGACCTCACGATCAATTACACCGTTAGTGGCACAGCTTCTAGCGATGACTTTAACGCCGGTGTACTGACGGGTGCAATTACTATCAAAGCAGGTAAAACCGTCTCCGAATTGATTCAAATTGTACCCACTAATGCGGGTGGCAGCGAACCAAACGAAACGGTGACGGTCAGCATCGGTCGAAATAGCGATTACATTGTAGCTGCGCCAGATACAGCGACGGTCAACATTCTGGATGGGCAACCGCTGGATCTAAACCAAGAGGGAGACATCCTTATATTTGACCAGAACGGCGGCTTCCGGGGTGGTCGCAATACCATTACGGATGCGGTCACCTTTGCTCAAAATAACGACATCATTTTTCTGCGCGCAGGTACATACAATAACAACCCTGGCGATGCAACGATTACTATCAATAAACCGTTGACGTTCCGCGGACCGAATGCGGGGACAAACCCCACCAACGGGGTAACAACGAACCCGGCAATTGTAACCGTCGGCACAGCAAATCAACCAGTTTTTCAGGTTGTTTCTGGCAATAACGTCACGTTTGAAGGGTTGCGGATTCGCACCAATGGGCAGAATGCCATTCGATACCAGGTCACAGAAGCCAATAGTCAACCCAATAATAATATCGTCATTCGTCAAAATGAATTTGACGGAGCTGGACCTGCAGATAGCGGTATTATCTATTTAGACTTTTTGGGTCAAGCAAATTCATCGGCAAGAATCTCAGAAAACTTGATCCGCGATGTCACGACAACCGCCGACGTTACAAGTGGAATCCAGGCATTTCGCATTAGCGGTAATACGGTAATTTCCGATAACTTGATCGCTAACCTAACCGGACCGGGAATCGCCGCCGACGCGCTCACTGGCGCTGTGAATACCAATCTAATTGCCAACAATAGGGTCAGCAATGTAGGAGAACAAGGGATTCAGCTTGCCGGTGGCAACGCCAATATTACAAACAACAAAGTCACCAACGCCAACACCACCAGTGGGGCAGATCGAGGCGGGATCCGACTGCGAAATTCCGGTTTAAACCCTGCCATCAATCTAGGAACCGCAAACGTTACCGGCAACGTCATCACCAATTCGTTCAACGGTATATCTATTAGAGACGGAGACAATATCACCGGAACTGTTAACGTCAATCGAAATAACCTGATTGGCAATACGAATGCCGCTTTTTACCACGGCGGTACTGGGACGATCGATGCCACCAATAACTGGTGGGATTCGCCTACAGGTCCGTTCGGCACCAGTGGACCTTCTGCAATCGCCGGAACGGGTGAAAGCAGTGTCAACTTCGATCCGTTTGCGATCGTGCCTTTCTAAGGCATCTTTTTCCCATTAAGCAATGGGGGAAATCGCCAGGAGGGAAAAGGGTAAGTCTCTGACCGCCTCCGGTCCCCCCATTGTCCAAATCTCCCTGACTCGCAGTGTTTGAGATTAAGATGAAAGTAAGAATGGGAAATTACTGTTTTGGTAACGGTTAAATGGCTTCTGAGGTTTTGGTGGAAAAGAAAAAGTTAGAAAATCCGCCTTTGGAAATTCACTATCTGGGCGATCGCGCGTTACGCTACCCAGCTAAGCGCATTGCCAAGGTAGATGCGGAAATCCGCGACCTGGCGCGACAAATGCTGCAAACGATGTACAGCGCCGATGGCATCGGTTTGGCAGCCCCCCAAGTGGCGATTCACAAACAACTAATCGTCATTGATTGCGAACCGGATAACCCAGCCAATCCACCCCTGATTCTGGTGAATCCCACGATCAAAAAGGCCAGTAGAGACATCTGCGTGGCTCAGGAAGGCTGTCTGAGCATTCCGGGGGTTTATTTAGATGTCAAGCGACCCGAAGCCATTGAGGTGTCTTATAAAGACGAATACGGGCGTCCTAGGACGATAACCGCGACTGGACTGCTATCCCGCGCAATTCAACACGAAATGGATCACTTGACTGGGGTGCTATTTGTAGACCGGGTAGAAAATCGTTTGGCGCTAACCCAAGAGCTAGATAAACACGGCTTTTCGACCCAAGCGGTCAAACCAGTAGCATAAGGAGTTATAGATCGTGAATGTAATGACTCCAAAGAGCGGTTTATTTTTGGGCGCTGCTTGCGTTACCGCGATCGCTGGGGTTGGTTCCATATTCGAGCTGTCTTCTGGAAACCCTGAATTAGGCACGATGGTCACCACCACGATCCTGTTAATTAGCGTCCCCCTAACTGGATGGCTTTTCTGGGCTGCTGTTAGAGATGCAAAAGCGAACCAATAAAGTAGTAACGCAAGTTGCTAGTTATAACTTGGGCGTTGCTAATGGCTAATTGCTAATTGGGAGAGAGAAGATCTTACTAATATCGTGACATTAGCCATTAGTCGCACTTTTGAGATAACTAGCAGCTTGAGTTAGTCGTTGCTCAAAAAGTCGTTGGCGACCCACTAGAGAACCAAAAATGACAGGGTTTGAACGTTCTGTAGGATTTCTCAGGCATCTGTCCCCTAGTGGGTTAGGGGAATCTCAACTGCGCCACAAACTGACAACGACGGGTGAAGTTATTATCGGGCGAGACTTCGGCTGCGAAATCGTTTTGGACTCGGATGAGTACGGGATGGTGTCCCGGCGTCATGCCGCAGTCCGCCCGGTAAATGCTGGCATCTGGGAAATTTGCGACCTCAATAGCGCCAACGGTACTTACGTCAACGGGGAACGCTTGCAGGGATGCCGCTATTTGCGAACGGGCGATCGGATTCAGTTGGGTAAAAACGGCCCGGAATTTATCTTTGAGTGCAACCCTAGCAGCCAAACTCCGGGGTCGTTTCGCTCAGCGCCAACCCACGCTGCTACACCGCTGATGGCAACACCAGCGATCTCAAATCCTTCTGGTAGGTTAGATCGGGTTACTATCAGCCAACTGTTTCCCATCCTCTCCACGGGACGACAGCTCAAACAAAAAGCTTTCTTGATGCCAGCGATCGTCACAGTGGGATTTGTGGTGCTGATGTTTACTGCGGTAGGAGAGCCGCTGGCGTTCAACATGTTGCTGGCAGCTTATCTGGCGGGTGCTGCTTACTACTTTGTTTACCAGCTCTGCGGCAAGCATAAACCTTGGTGGGTGTTGTTGGCTTCTGCCCTCATGACTGTCTTGATTTTAGTCAGTCCCCTGCTACAGGTATTTTTGCTAATTTTTCGCGAATTCCTGCCAGGAAGCATACCCACTGAAACCGAGTCTGTCAGCTTTCCGGTTTTGCTGATGCGAATGTTTTTCGGGGCAGGATTGATGGAGGAACTGCTGAAGGCGTTGCCCGTGGTAGGAGCCTATTTACTGGCACGCCAGCTGCCATCGCCTTGGCGAGAACGCATCGGCGTCTGGGAACCTCTGGATGGGATTTTGCTGGGAGCTGCCTCTGCTGTAGGCTTTACCCTATTGGAAACCCTGGGACAGTACGTACCTGAGGCAATCCAGAACGTCACGTTTCAGGCGGGGGAAGGCGCCGGACAACTTGTAGGATTGCAGTTGCTGATTCCTCGAATTATGGGGTCTGTCGCCGGACACATGGCCTATAGCGGCTATTTGGGCTATTTTATCGGGCTGAGCGTCCTCAAACCCCGCAACTTCTGGAAAATTCTGGGGGTGGGTTACTTAAGTGCTGCCGGACTCCATGCGCTTTGGAACGCGACGGGGTTTTTCAGCGGGTTCGGATTGGCAGTGGTCGGGGTTTTATCCTATGCTTTTCTAGCGGCGGCAATCCTGAAAGCCCGTGCCCTGTCGCCGACGCGATCGCAAAATTTCGCCACCCGTTTTATTACTCGTCCGTAGTTTCCAATTCATCTAAAGCGATGCGCGCGATCGCTAAACTCAAACGCGCCCGTTCTATTTCCGATAATTGGGTCCAATCTAGAGGTCGAACTGCTCCCAAGGCTAATTCAACCGTTTCGGCTTCTGCGCCCCGCATTGCATAGGCTAAAGGACGCGCCAACACTTGCAAATCGTCTTCTGCCCAGTTGGGAAGTAATTCCTGCACGCATTGTATCATTCGATCCATTAAAGACATCGCCGGGGCAGGATATCCGGTGGCGTCAATTAGTTCGCTGGCTTTGGTAGCAATCGCATCTAACCAGTGGGAAGGAACGCGACAGGCAAACCGATCTGATAAAGATGCTTGCAGGCGTGCCAAAATCCCGTTGGGAACATTTTGGGGCCAAAGTTGGTCTATCCCAGAGAAGAAAGCTTGCGATCGCGCCCCTATTTCCGCTGCCGACCAATCCTCTAACGTAAATTCCTGTTCTAGTTCGGCAAAAAAAGCTTCCGACTCTGGCGCGAGTGGATTCCAGGGATAGGATACCTCTTCCTCCTGCCACAGTAGCTGCACTAGCTCCTGTACCGCTTGAGTCTGTAAGCGTTCAGAATATTCCGAATAGCCGTTATTTGTGTTTACCATGATTCTACTCCAACAATCCACTCTCTATGCACGCTGGTGTGGTTAGCTACACCAGCACTTCCATGAGTTCCGCAACTGGTCGCCATTTATTCAATTGTTTCTGTGTGACCTCAAAGTACATCAGCCATAGAGCATGGGATACTCAGAGGGGGGAAGAGATTGGGGTCAAACTATGTGTCGATGACAAATTCCCAACTTTGGCCTTGGGAACTGCCAAACTTGAGCTGCATCCCTGACTGCAAAGGCACTTCTTGATGATGTACCTTTTGCCAACCCGTAGCGCCTAAAATCAGTGTACCGAAGCGAGATTCATCATTCAGAAAATAAGTTGCTTTTGCCTTATTTTCGATGCGCTCTTCGCGGCAAAATATTTTCGCATGTTTTTGAGAAACCCAGGGTTCGGGAATGACCAAATCGTTCCTTTGATTTCGTCCCACCCACATCAATCCACCGTAGAGGCGCCAAATTTTATTTGTCGCTCCGACTCGGCGCAAGAAAGCACTGGGGCGGACTTGTCCGATCCAAGTCGAGGTATTGGGTAATTCGGTGATGCCGTCTAACGGTTGGATCAGCTGACCGTCAAATTCTGGATGCAAGTATAGAACCGGCAAAGTCCAGGCTGGTTGATTAAATTTATACAGCGTCAGCAGCTGCTGTCTTGCTACCGCCACAGCACGATCGATCGGCATCCGCTCTGCTAACGATCGGGCAAAAGTTTGTATAAAACTTAACGCTTCTTGGTCGGCTATGGCATCGCGCATTGCCAACACTGCTGGCACTCCGTGATGGATCAGCACTTCTGCCAAACTGCTGCGGGGAATGCTAGTTTGTCCCTGGTGTACGGGTTGAGCGCCCCAGCAGGCATTGAAAACGGCGAGGGTGACGCGACACCGAATCAGCACCTGCGCCAGTTCCGTGCCGTTCATGGTAACTCCTGGCCCCAAAAACAACAAGCCGCCGTCTGGGGCGGGTTCCCCATGACCCGCATAAAACATGATGTTGTAACTGCCGCTTTCCAACCGCGCAATTAGTTCGGATGGGGTTGGCTGGATCAGCGTATCCACCAGACAGGGAACAAACGTGCCAGAACCGCCCGCCGAACCGATCTGTCCGCTGTGTTCCAAAAGTTTGGTTAAACTTCTCCCCTCTTCTTCCAGATCCAAACGGCTGGCAGTTTTGCGCCCAGTAGGAAGGTTCTCTCCTAAAATCAGCAGGATATTTAAAGCGTGATCCATGCGCCGGGGCGGTAGGGGGTCAACATCGCTGGTGGTGCGACTGAATAGCAATTTTTGGTAGTTCAGAGAAATGGCCTGAGTCCCAGCTTGGGGTTGCATAATTTCCCAAGGCAGGACGATCAAGTCCGGGTCGCGAATTTCCAGACGCAACCGCAAAAATTGCTCCTGTCCGGTAGCGATGCCTTGGCTGTGTTCCAAACTGCGTTGAATCGGTCCATCGAATAACCATTGCCAAAGTTCAATTCCCAACTGTTGCATCAGACGACTGCTGTAGCTGGTAGTCTGGTTAGAATAATCTGCAACAACAGTTGGTTTTGGGGGTTGGGTGAGGGAAAACATTTGTTGCCATCCCAACCAGGTTTGCGTCAAGCTTTCTGACCAAATGCAGTCGTGATGGACATATCCACCTGGATAAGGAGCTTTCACAACCCAGATGGCAAAGTGGTCTGCCCCAGCAGCTACCAGGCGATCTACGCTCAAGTTGAGGCAAGGACTCTCAGATGGCGACATTGAGAACACTGGATATTAAACCTAGACCTAGACTGTATCAATTTTCTGTCGAGATTGGCAGCAACAACCCGGACTAATCCTTAACAGCAGCGCATTTCCCCTGTCGTGGGGGAGGAACCGTTGAGGTTGGCAGCGCAAAGGAAGTAAGATCCGCTTCTTTGAGCCAGCCGGTTTCTCCCGGTTCTAGCAGGGGATTTTCCTGGGTCGCCCCAGAGCCTTCGCGCCGCGTGCCCTCAGGCGTATCTCTCTGCGGCGGCGGACTCAGGTTGGTTGCAGTTGGGTTTTTCTTCACGGGTTCCTGATGTTGTACGGACTGATCCCCAGTAGGTTTGACCGTTGTATTTCCTGCTCTGGTTTTGGGTAGCGAGCAAACTTTCAGCCTCAGCCAGACATCCTCCCCTGGTGTTGCCTGCTTGCTCAGGACTTGTAAAATGCTACCCGCGGGGACTATTTTCTGCCCCGGTACGGTTGCCGATAAACCGGACTCTGGCACCGGCTGTTGGAACAGTACCAAGTCGCGGATCTGGCCCGAACCGCTTTCTGCTGAACTTTTGACTAAAATAAAAGACCCTGGACTGAACGAGGCTGGCGCAGCCGGACTTAAAGGCTTAGTAGAGGGGCTGGGACTGGAATTAAAAATACCCGACTTGACTTTCTGCCCTACTTCTGGTATTAGCAGGTAGGCCATAGCCCCGCCCAACCCCAAAAGCAGCCCAATGGCGCACAAAAGCGGTAACAAGCTGCCCTCGCGGCGTGGGGTTAAAAGCAGCCGCGTCTTGAGTACGGTAGATGGGTTTTGGGCTCTCCCAGAGTCAGGTCGCTGCTTACTGTGCATGGCAGTTTGGATATCGGGGGCGGGGGAGGATTTGCCATTACCCCTCAACCTACTTGGGAGCATTTCTGGGTTAACGCTGACTCGACAGTGAACCAAACCCACGGTAACGTTGTCATGTCCGTTGAGGGTGTTGCCAATTTCGATCAGCCTTGCTGCGGCGCTTGCCAGATCGACTTTTCCGTCTAAAACTGGTAGAATCTCGTCTTCCCAAAACTGCTCTACGCGATCCCCGTCGCTTAAACCATCGGAACACAGCAGGAAAATACAGTCTTCATCGACGACAAACCGCCCGACTGTAGGATGCAGGTTCATCGAGGAATTCATGCCCAATGCCTGAACCAAAGAACCCGACCCGATTTGTTGCAGTGCTTCCCGATAAAGCGAGTAACCCAACCGCACTTCTCGCGAAGCCACATCATCGTCTAAGGTGACCTGATGGCATCCGCTGCGCGAGATCCAGTAGGCTCGACTATCTCCCACGTGGGTGATGTAAATTTCATCCCCGTAGGCTAATGCCATCACCAGGGTGGTTCCCATGCGTTGCCGTTGCTGTCGCTGTTCGGCATCGTTGCGCTGACTGATCTGGTCGTTAGCGGCACAAACTGCTATTTCTAATTTGGTTGATAGGGTTTCTGGTTGCCAACTGCCGTCATTTCTCACCTGCTGGAGTTGCTGTTGGATGGTTTCAACTGCCAAGTTGGAAGCAACCATGCCCCCCTCATGTCCCCCGATGCCGTCGCAGACAATTGCCAACGGAGTGTAGCTGGATGTATTTGAGCGTTGTTTGGACTGGGAATTTTGTCCTGAGAACTCAAAACTGTTTGGCATGTCGCTGTTCGGGTAACGGGCATCTTCATTGCGCTGGCGGCTGGGGCCTTTATCGGTGCGGGTGATAATTTCATAGCTGCGGTCTATAGTTTTCCCGCAGTTAGTCAGTGCTAAATCTAACTCAGCAAGCAAGCGATCGCCGGATAGTTGCCCTTCAATCATTTGTTGGCACAGTTGTGCGATAAATTCCGCCACGATTGGGTTTGCGCCTTCTACCCATTGCCGCCACAAATCACCAAGTTGGCTTAACGCTGGGGGCGAACGATCTTGTTGCAATTGCAGCAGTCGCACTAGCCCCCCTTCTACTCGCAGCAGCGTTGGACAAAGCAAGCTAGACGCAACCCCTTCGCTGCTAAACGGCTGCCACAGCGTCCCTATCTGCCACAACCAATTGAGCTGGCGCAATGGGGATGCGCCTGGCCAAACGTGGGTTAATTCGGGCACTAGCTGCGGTTTGACTGGTGTTTTTCGCTGCTGCTGTTCCCTGTAGATGGGTGCTTGCTCTAGCAGCCAAATTTCCTCAGTCTTGCCTTTTTTTTCCAGCGTCGCCACTCCGAAGACTTGAGGCACGTGCAGTCGATAGGGAAACAGCCGCAGGTAAGGGCTAATTGCGGGTGGAATATCCGATGGAAACTCTGGCGGCAACCCCGGTTTGGTATCGAGTACGATGGGATTGTGCTTCAAAGACCCTACGCCAAATCCCTGGCTGTCGCCGACGGGATGCTCCAGGTTCGCTGCTTCACGAGCGCTCTCGATCAAATAGCGCTCTGCCAAAAGTTGCCCTTCTCTTAAGGTTTCTATCCCCCTACCCAGAGCATACAAATACCGTTTGGGCAAAATGGCACGACACTGCTGGCAAAACCTGTGAGTCTCTGGATTGATTGCCTGACAGAAGGGACAACTAATCTTCGCTGTGTCGTGCATGAAGGTTCCTCGCGTCTATCAGCCTTCGGTGTGTTGTCTGCGGACACCGGCGCTCTCTGCTTAAATTGCTGCATCTGTATCAATGATCGCCGATTTTAGCGCTTGATTTTTGGGTTCAACATGGCAATTTTCAGTTATATTCGCCCCTGGTTGACCCTTGACCGGATTTTTCCACCATAGCTGGGGTTTGCTGCTCCAGAGGCTGCATTCCGCCGCTTTGCCTCATCAGCCCGGGCCAAATTAATAAAAAGAAGCCCATCCAGGCAGATACTGGAATAGATACCAGAACCGTCACCCACAAGGTTTTGAGCAGCACCCAACTGCCGCCGATTAGGGTTATGCCAAACAGCAGGATCGACCAAGGCTGGCACCACCAAGGTTTATAACTCCAAGGGCTTACAGGTTGTTGAGCAGACATGATATCTTTAAATAATAACTTTTGAGCAGCGTTAACAAAAAATTCCACAAGCTATAGATCGGTAGTTTTTATTTTATTAAATATTAGGTGGGGAAGCGGTTTGGGCTACTGAGATACTCACCTCTTGCCAGCCAAATTTTAAATAGATTTGTTTATACAAATCTTTTTGCTATTCGATCTAGCTTTTGGATTATTTTAATGTTAGCGCATCGAAATCTTTTGGCGGATCGCTATGCCTGAATTTCAATTTAACCAATTGCCAGAGCAAAAGAATTCAGCGGCAGAATCACCTGAGAACCAAAAGGTGGCTCAGCAACTGGAAAACCTCAAGCGATCGCACTCCCAGCGCCATCAGTTAACGAACCTTGAGATTTGGGCGCTTGTCAGCACGATGGATGATTTTATTCCGGGTTTTTGGAGCCGTTTTATGCTCAATCGTCAAGTGGCCTTTAAAGAATTTTTAGAGCAAAAAAAGACAAAAGGATCTTAACTGGCTGCGTCCTCGATCCGGATTGCTCCGAACAAGGGAGAAGGATAAGGGAGAAGGCGAGGGGAACCTTACCCCATCGGTCTCCCTAGAAACTCTGCCTGCTCAAAAGCGTTCCAACCAGCTGCATCTATACGCTTGCTTCAGATGCCACTTGAGGCAAGCCCATACTGTAGTTGAGAACGCGACTGTTGAGGTTATAACTGATTTGACCGCTTTGTAGGAGACCGCGCACGAAATGCTCCAAATCCGAACCAATGCGACGGAGATTATATTCCGTCAAATCTTCGCCGCTAGAAGACTCAACCAGTTCATCGAACATGCGATAAACCTGTTGCAGCGCTTCTTCGTTCCAATTCAATTCATTATCCGGATCGATATCCAATGTTAGAACGCTGTCGCTAGGTGCTAGCTCGTTGTTCTCGACCTCAGCAGCAAAAATCCGAATATGACGGGTTGTACACTTGAGCAGCATGGGGATAATGCTTCAATCGCCAAATACACTGGAACACATTGTGACATACTCCCCTACCCCTCAGTCGCGGACAAGCAAAAAAAACTCTCTGGGGGGAGCGGGCGATATGCCTCCCTGCCGCTGGCGCCAACCCATCTAAAAAAATCCCTTTTTCTCTCCTGGTAAGGCAAAGCCAGCACCGGCCTCTCTCCAGCGGGTTCTTTTGATCGCCGAGAAAAGACTTCGCTTAACCTTTATGTTTCAAAGGTGGGGATCAGCTCTGTTCTAGGAGGATTTTAATCACCGTCATGGTATCATAACTTTACGCCAGCAAGTTCAGCGTCAAAATGTTGGTCTACGAGTTCAAGGTCAAAGGGAAGCCAACCCAGTACCAGGCAATTGAGCAAGCGATTTGGACTGCCCAGTTCGTTGGCAACAAGTGCTGGCGGTACTGGATTGATAACAACAGGGTCAGCCGTGGGGATTTGTATCGCTACAACAGGCAACTAAGGGCTGAATTTCCCTTTGTTGCAGCCTTGAAATATCATGCTTGTCAGGCATCCGTGGATCTTTGCTGGTCTGGGATGGCACGGTTTTACGACAACTGCAAAAAGCAGATTTCCGGCAAGCAGGGATTGCCAAAGTTTAAGAAACACAGTCGTTCTGTAGACACACCGGAAGCTACACGCTTGGGGAGTCCGACCCTCTAGCTTCGTTGGAGCAAGGAAAGCGGGGTTATGGTTGGACGTTGAATCAAGAATCCCCGCCCTTCGAGGGCTGGGAAGTGTCAAAAACTAGCTATAGTCAATTGCGCTTAAATAAACTAGAGTATCACCGATTAACAAAACACTAAGCTATGAAAGCGACAACTAGCCGTCAACCTTCTTCCGTAGCTGCCGGAATTTTCCAGCTAGTGGGAGTAATTATGATCTTGTCCTCCCTGATTGACTACGCAGTTTTACTGTTTCCCCCTGTTACACCGACTAACCTCAATCCCGAACAATTGCAACTTCTGGGTCTGCAACAGACTGTTTCCGTTACAACCCAATTAATCGACAGGGGTATTATCCCAATGGTCGGTCTGGCTTTCCTGTTTGCTGGGTTTTGGATTGACAGCAATTCTGGAGCGACCAAAAAAGGGTTGTCAGGCATACTCCAACCCGGAGCGCTGGCATTGTCTGTATTATTGGGAATAGCATTTTTAGGGCTGACCTTTGTGAACGTAAACAGCCAGCGTTTGCTCAACCAACGGACGATGGATCAAATTAGTACAAGATCCCAGCAAGCAGAAACACAACTCAAAGACCGCTCCCAACAGGTTGCCGCTCTCGCTCAAGACCCCAGGAGGCTTTCTGAGTTGGATCAAGCGATCAGTAGCGGTCGAGTCCAAGGACAGCAGCGCGATCAGTTGCAGGCGATTAAACAGCAATTAGAGCAGTTTAAGCAAGACCCTAAAGCGCTTGAGCAAAGAGTGAAGGACGCTCAGCTCCAAATTCGCAGCGAGCGGGATCAAACCCTGAAGCAAAGCCGACAAGACTTGATCAAGTCATCGATACGCAGCGGCGTCAGCAGCTTGCTATTGGGGCTAGGCTACCTTGGTATTGCCTTTACCGGGGTGAGCGGTTTAGTGGGCGGTGTCAAAGCTCCTCGTCGCTAAGGATTGAGCCATTACCAAGGCATTTGGTTAATCGCACTTGTGGAGATCATCGGGGTAGTATTGGGAAACATGTGTGTAGGATCGATAGATTTGTTGCTTTGACTGGAAGCTGGGCATGTTCTCGATTTATATCCTGACTTACAACGAAGAAATTGATATTGCTGCTTGCATCGAGTCAGCTTTGCTGTCCGATGATGTTATCGTGGTGGATTCTTGTAGTAGCGATCGCACTGTTGAGATTGCCAGCCGCTATCCGGTTCGTGTAGTGCAGCACGAGTTTGAAAGTCACGGACGCCAGAGGACTTGGATGCTGCAAGAAATCCCAACCAAACACGAATGGGTTTACATCTTAGAAGCCGATGAGCGCATGACTCAAGAGCTGTTTCAAGAGTGCTTGGACGGCATCAAGAGTCAAAACTACATCGGCTACTACGTAGCAGAGCGCGTCATGTTTTTGGGACAGTGGATTCGCCGCAGTACCCAATACCCCCGTTACCAAATGCGACTGTTCCGCAAGGACAAAGTTTGGTTTACAGATTACGGTCACACCGAACGGGAAGTCTGCGATGGGCCAACCGGCTTTTTGAAACAAACCTATCCCCACTACACTTGTAGCAAAGGATTAAGTCGCTGGCTTGACAAGCACAACCGCTACTCGACTGACGAAGCTTACGAAACTCTGCGTCAGCTGAAACAGGGAAATGTTAAGTGGATAGATTTATTCTTTGGGCGCTCGGAAGTTGAAAAACGGCGGGCGCTGAAGGATTTGTCGTTGCGTTTACCCTTTAGACCCCTGTTGCGCTTTATTTACATGTATTTCATTCTGGGGGGATTCCTGGATGGGCAAGCGGGATTTGCTTGGTGTACTTTGCAGGCTTTCTACGAATATCTGATTTTGCTCAAAGTCTGGGAAATCGAACACATGCCGTCACCCAAGTTAGAAGCAACCCAGATTTCGGATCTGGAGAAGTCTAATGTTGATTCGGTTGGGGTCAAACCTTCGTCTTAGCTAGAGAACGGCGTGCGGAAAACAGTTATTTCTGATACCATCTAGTCCATCCCCCGTATACGTGGAACAGGCATCTTGCCTGTTATGCGTAAACTTGAGCCAGTTGACAAAGAGTGGCCTAACTGTGTTCCAACGCCTAAAGCAGGACTTAAAAAACGACCTGATTGCAGGTCTTTTGGTAGTAATTCCCCTAGCTACCACGATTTGGTTGACGATTACCGTTGCCATTTGGGTGATTGATTTTCTCACTCGTATCCCCAAGTGGCTCAATCCGTTTGACGGCCTTCATCCAATCTTAGTTAACCTGCTGAATCTGGTGGTGGGACTCGCTGTACCGCTGCTGGGTATTCTGGTGATTGGTTTGATGGCACGTAATATTTTCGGGCGGTGGTTGCTCGATGTCGGCGAGCAACTGCTGCAAGCGATTCCTTTAGCCGGAGCGGTGTATAAAACGCTCAAACAACTGCTGGAAACTATCTTAAAGGATACTGGTGGGAAGTTTCGCCGCGTGATTTTGGTAGAATACCCCCGGCGAGGAATCTGGGCGATCGGATTCGTCACCGGATCGATCGGTGCCGAGCTTCAGTCTCAGCTATCTTCCAGACCGATGCTGAGTATTTTCGTCCCGACGACACCCAACCCGACCACGGGTTGGTATGCGATCGTCGCCGAAGATGAAGTAGTCGATCTATCCATGTCTGTGGAAGATGCCTTTAAGGTAATTATCTCCGGCGGCATTGTTAGCCCTAGCGGGCTCGCTCCTTTGGCTCTACCTCCATTTCCAGAGCGGCAGTTGAACCAACCCCTTTTGAAAGAAGAAGTGTGAACTACCGCACACCGACCCTATCGGGTTCGGTGTGGGCTTCTAGCTTCAACGACCGTTGCCCCTTACCCTTATGAGCAGGTGGTCTTACACAGTCTCGACTAGCAGGGACGGGGTTCCCTCCGCCCATAGTCAGTATCCGAATGCCTTCAGTTCTGATGTTCAATGATGCGTTACTGTCACGGTCGTGATGAGTACCACAGAAGGGACAATCCCACTGTCTGATATCGAGTGGTAACTCATCCATAACATGACCACAGCACGAACACTTTTTAGAACTGGGGAAAAATCTGTCAATTTCTACCAACTTGCCACATGAGCGTTCTAGTTTATAGGCAAGGAAATTAACAAACATCCCCCAACCAACATCGGATATTGTTTTTGATAGCTTTCGGTTCCGTACCATCCCCTTGACGTGGAGATTCTCCACAACGATGACTTGGCTTTTGTCTACCAGTTTTCTTGACAGTTTATGTAAGAAATCTTGGCGGGTGTTTGATACTCTCTCGTGAACCTTGGCTACAAATTTCCTGTATCTTTCCCTGGTTTTACTCCCCTTGGTTTTACGAGCAAGCTTTTGCTGCTTTCTGGCTAGATTCTTTTCATGGCGCTTCAAGTGTCTAGGATTAGCGTATTTGACTACTTGTTCACCGTCATGAACAATAGCGAAATCCTTCAAGCCCAAATCAATGCCTAGCGTCTTGTCTCCAGAACTCTCCTGACTAGAGTCTTCTGTCTCGCACAAGATAGAAGCAAAATACTTGTCCGATGGAGTCTTGCTGATTGTTACTGTCTTGATAGTTCCAGTAATTTTACGGTGAAATACTGCTTTGATTTCACCGATTTTGGGAACACAGAGGAATTCATCTTTAGTAGTGACGTTTTGAGGGTACTGAATTGACTGCTTACCCTGCTTTGACTTGAATCTAGGAAACTTGGCTCTACCTTGAAAGAAATTTGTATAGGCTCTATTAAGATTGATTGCTACACACTGCTCTTGCAGCAGAGTAGCAGTCCTCTTTCAACCAAGGATGATCTTTTTTAAGCTGAGGTAGCATTCCTTTGTAGACAGCCAATTTCAGGGTTTTACCTGTTTCTTGATAGTGCTGAATGCAAGCATTTAAGGAAAAATTCCAATACCAACGCGCACGACCAAATGACTTTGATAAAGCCACTTGCTGTTCTGGCGTTGGATATAACCTTACTTTGACTGCTCTCAGCACTTTAGTCTACCCCCTTGTTGTAATCATGTTAACATTTATGTGATGACAACGGGTAGCGCCAATGAAGACTACAAGATTAAATATACGAATGTCCTACCGAGATTGAATAAGCTGCGTCAATATGCAGCAAACAAAGATAAAACAGTGACGCAGATTGTTGAAGACTGGATTGATAGATTGCCGATTACAGAAATTGACAAAAACTCGAACACCCCTTGAAAGGGGTGTTCGAGTTTTTGTCCGGGCATTCATCCCACGCCTCCCCTATCGGGGTAGGACGTGGGATGAATGCCCGATTTAGCTAAATCAATAAATTGAGCCATTCCGCGCTCTAAAGATGCGCGGATTCAGGCTAGGAGTTGGGGAAAGCTTTTCGCCCTGAACCTAGAGGTACAGCTATCTGGCTGGACTTTCCTAGCTATGGGGCTCACCGCTCTGAGGGGTAATCAGCCACCTGCTTGAGGACGCGCTTACTTGCTTGCGAAAGGATGATGATTCTGTCTTTTTACCGCCCGCCGGAACTGCTCCGTCCCTGAATGTTGTTGACATTCCGTAAAAAGACCATCCTGATTACGGCAGTCGATTCGTTTCTGGTATGAATCGACATTATTTTGCCACCTTCTCCGCAATTTCAGCTATAGAAGAAGTTTGTTTTTTGGCGTTAATTTTTTAGTGCATTATGCAACACAAAAAACAACCTACTATAAAACCATGTTTGGTGCAAGTTTTTAGATAGAAAACTTAATAATTGTGACAGTGAATAAATTCGCCCGCGTCAGCTAGGGGCCCCGCAATAAATTGACGGGGCTACCAGCCTCCCGTTTCATTTTGGTGTACAGTGAGGCAGGGGGCAAGTGAGCAGGTGAGCAGGTGAGCAGGTGAGCAATTACGGTGTGGGTTTCACCAATCACCTTTGACAGAAACAGACGATTAAATTAAACGCGCCCCCCAAAGGTGAGCAGGTGAGGTTTTACCGTACAAACGATAATCTTGCCTTAAATCTCTCTTAAAATCCCACCTGCCCACCTACCCTCCTGCCCCCTGCCCTCCTGCCCGACGAAGCTTATGCAACCCCGTCAAATTGCCCGCGAACTGGCTCTGCTGAGCCTATCTCAACTACCAGCTAATCCAGAAAAACTCTCGGAGCAACAACTAGCCGATCTAGTTCTCGCTGCTGTTCGCACTCTGAGTACAGAAGTTCAAGATGCTTTAGAGGCGTCCGCAGCAGAACTCAAACGCGCTGCGGATCGCCTTCTTAAGAGCGAAACCCGCGCCTCAGATCTCCAGAGTGCTACAGCAATGGTAAAAGATGCCATTGAACTATCTCAAACAGCAGTCAACCGCTTGGGTGGAGCTATAGAATTACCAGAATTTATTCACATATCCAATCAACGGGAGATTCGCGATTACGCAATGCAAATCATCACTACCGTCAATGCCAATCGCACCGAAATTGACGATATATTGTCAAAATCACTGGTGGATTGGCAATTGAATCGCCTAGCTCGCGTTGACCGAGATATTCTGCGAATCGCGGTGTGTGAAATCCAATTTATGGAACTAGCTCATCAGATGGCAATTAATCAAGCTGTCGAACTAGCCAAACGCTACAGCGGTGAGGAAGGACACCGATTTATTAATGGGGTTTTGCGTCGGACGCTAGAGCAAATTAATGCTATTTGACCTCTAGGTGTCAACATAGAAATAGCAGGCTTGAGCGCAAGAAAGACAGGCTCGCAATTAGCGATTAGCAATTAGCAAATTTAGGTGCAATGGTTTTTAATTGGTTCCGCCGCCAGCATAGCGACGCTAGCGAACAGAAAAACGAGCAACCGGCAGAAACTAAAGAAGTCCAACCGGAAGTCAAGCAATCTGAGCCAGAGGCAGCACCAAAGCCATCTGGTGAAGTTGCTGCTGATTACCTCAGTTGGGCAAAAGCTGCCTACAAAAATATTCAGGCGAAGCAACAGACACAGCAACAAGAAGCCGAAACCCCAGGGACGGAACCTGAAACACCTACGCCTGCAGAAAGTGCAGCCCCATCGCCCACAACTGAGGAAGTGGCACCGACCCAAACAATTGCTGCCGTTGCAGAAGCTACCGAAACTGCTGCAAGTTTAGTTGCTGCTACAGAGGGTGAGTCAGAGGAAACAGTATCTCCCCAAACCTCAGAAGCGTTACAACAAACGCCTGTAGCAGAAACAACCGCAGTCTTTGAAGCAACAATAGCCTCGCCACCCGTTGCACCTGCCACACCAACATCAGTGCCTTTTTGGGCAAAAGATGACCGACAGGCGCGGATGGAACGCCTGAAGCAAACAGCTATTGAAGAACCCGAACCGGAAGTCCAGCCAGCAGGTGTGGCGACGGCAAAAGCGGTGACTGAACAAGTGCCGGGAATTGCCTTTGATGAAGGATTTTTGTGGTCGGCAGAAGTTCTGGCGGCGCAAGGACGCCGCGCCGAAGATGTCTCGGTGGAAGAAATTACTTGGCTCAAAAAGCTGCGTCAAGGCTTAGACAAAACTCGCCGCAATCTCGTCAACCAGCTTAAGGCTATTGTCGGTCAGGGGCCGCTCAATCAAGATGCGGTGATCGAGATCGAGGCGTTGCTGTTGCAAGCCGATGTGGGAGTAGAGGCGACGGATTATATCATAAAAGCGCTACAAAGTAAACTGCGGGAAGAAGCCCTACCACCAGAAGCAGCGATCGCATACCTCAAACAAATCCTGCGGGATATGCTCGAAGCACCGCTGCAAAAATCCCACAAACGTGCTTTTGTGCCAGAAAAAGAGACGTTGAATATTTGGCTGATTACGGGGGTGAATGGGGCTGGAAAAACCACAACAATCGGGAAAATAGCCCATATTGCCGAAAAATCAGGCTATAAATGCTTAATCGCAGCGGCAGATACATTCCGGGCGGCGGCGGTAGAACAGGTCAAGGTTTGGGGAGAGCGCAGCGGCGTTGAAGTAATTGCCAATCCGGGACAGAATACAGATCCGGCGGCGGTGGTATTTGATGCGATCGCCGCAGCCAAAGCGCGGGAAACCGAATTGCTTTTGGTCGATACCGCTGGGCGTCTCCAGAACAAGAAAAACCTGATGGACGAACTCAGCAAGGTGCGTCGGATTATCGATAAAAAAGCAGAAGGCGCGATCGTTGAGTCTTTACTGGTTTTAGATGCTACTCTCGGTCAAAATGGACTGCGCCAAGCCCAAGTCTTTTCAGAAGCCGCCCAACTCAGCGGCGTCGTGTTAACCAAACTCGATGGCACCGCAAAAGGGGGCGTTGCCTTAGCCGTCGTGCAACAATTGGGTTTGCCCATCCGCTTTATCGGCGCCGGTGAAGGGATTGAGGATTTACGCCCCTTCTCCAGCTACGAGTTTGTCGAAGCCTTGCTGAGTGGTTGACACTCCCTTGGGCTTTTGCACGTTCTCCCTCAAAGCGCAATCAGGTCGTTACCCCCTACCGTTTCTGGAACTGCCTCACGGCAATATTAGGGGTTAGAACCTATTGCCCCAGGGCAGCGGAACTGTTGTTTTTGACATTTAACTAAAAAAATGGTAAAATTCACTTCTTTAAAAGCCGTCAAAAACTGCTAGGCTTAGGTCGTGGCTTGATTGACTAACAGCTAGCAATTACCCAAAGCAACAATGCCACTAGGGTTGGTGTGAAAAGCAAAGGGAAATTTTTAGCTGTTCTGACTGGCAGAGAAGCCAAACCGATCCCACAGGAGTATTTGGCTTTGAGTTTTGGTATAGGTTTAGTCCTAACGATTTCTAAGAGCCGCAGAGTGTCATGTCAGTAGTTGTCGGCAAAAATTGCTGGCAAATGCGTTCGCTCTACTCGTGCCTTTGGCATATCGCACCAAGAGACATGGAGGATTAATTGCCCTGCTATCAGAAGCCGATTGCATTTATGCTAGATTAACCACTTTTCACCACTGGGTTATTGACTGCTGTGCCCCTTCATCGCTCATCGTCTTACTCATCTGACTCAAACAGCGACGCCGCTGCTGAAGTAACGCCAGTTTTTGCCCTCAAACAACTGGTGGCGCGGTTGCATCGCGAACAAAATAAAATTCAGGATTTGTTGAGTTCTTTGGGATTTGCCCTGCGAAGTTTCAACAATCTGAACCAGTTTTTAGAGTTGATACCGCTGATGGCAATGCGAGTAACGGATGCTGACGGGAGTGCGTTGGTATTGTTAAAACCTAACGGTCAAGTAAAACTAGAGCAATTGCACTGCCAGGATAGCGTTCAGGGTACGCAGATTCGGAATGCAATTGAAACAGCAGCTCGTCAAATTGCAGATACTGGCGCGAAAAAAGCCCCGTCGCTACCGGAAAATTCTTCAGAGTTAGATATCACCGAAGCACAACCACAGGAGAAAAAACTGGCGAAGCTGGATGAGCAGGTTAACCAATTATTAGGGCCAGATATTAAGTTATTTGGTACGCCAATTTTGGTTAAGCAGGACGAACGGGGGCGGTTGTATGTCTTTAGCCGAGATCCGGAGTACACTTGGACGGAAACGCGACAAAAGTTAGTCAGGTTAGTCGCGGATCAAACAGCAGTGGCGATCGCTAACGACGAATTGACCGTCGAACTACGCAAAAAAGAACGCCTAGATCGCGAACTGGAAATTGGCGCCGAAATTCAACAGCGTCTGCTGCCTCACCAGTGTCCTAAAATTCCAGGCATAGAACTAGCCGCTCGCTGCAAACCCGCCAATCGCGTTGGAGGAGACTACTACGACTTTATCCCCACCCACCCGGATTGGCAGCGAACTCTACAAGTAGAAGACTCCAAAACTAGGGGCGACGCGCAAAAACTCCCATCCGCATTACCAAGCTGGAGTCTCTTAACGAGCCAAAATCCAAATTGTAAAATCCAAAAGAAACGTTGGGGCATCGCGATCGGCGACGTGATGGGCAAAGGCGTCCCGGCGGGTTTGATCATGACGATGACGCGGGGAATGCTCAGAGCAGAAGTGCTTAACGGTCACTCCCCCGCTCGCATTCTGCAACATTTGAACCAGGTAATGTACGCCGATTTGGAAAATTCCCATCGGTTCGTAACTTTGTTTTATTCCGAGTACGATTTGAATAGCCGTATCCTGTATTACAGCAATGCGGCTCACAATCCTCCATTTTTGTGGCAAGCAGCAACTCGCAAGGTGATGCGCTTGGATACGGCAGGGATGTTGATCGGCTTGGATGTAGACTCGCAATACGAGGATGCTCAAGTGCAACTCGCTCCCGGCGATACGTTAATTTACTACACCGATGGGTTGACCGAAGCGGCGAATACCAGCGGCGATCGCTTTGATGAAGAAAACCTGATCGAAGCCTTCCAGCGAGCTTGTCAGCGTTGTACGGGAGCGCAACCTATTCTAGACTACTTGTTTGACGAAGTTCTGAAATTTATCGGCTCCGGAAACCGCAATGGGGATGATATGACCCTCGTGGTCATGCAAGTCCAACCCAGTTAGCAGCGATTGCCGAAAATTCCTGTGAAATAGCCTTCCTATCCCTAAGTTTTATGCTAAATAAATCCTGGAGGTTGGCTCTCGCCGCCTCGATCGATATCCAATTAGCGAGAAAAAATTAACAATGGTCGTCAACGGAATACAAGCAATAACCGCCACTTGGTTGAGCTACCAGGCTGTTTATCACGAGTGGATGCTCGCCTTGATCGCCAAAATTCCATTTACTTGGATAGATATTTTTCTACAAATTAAGCAAACTGACCTATGGGGCGATGTACAAAGAGCCTGGAACCACTTTGTCAAAACAGGGCAACTTTGGGCGATGATAATTGGATTTCTCTTAGGCTACATGATTAAGAGTTTTACCAGCTTTGGTTAGCCGCCCTTAGTAGTTCGCCCATGGGAAATTGACTTTTTTGGTGAATTACTAACCCAAGTTGCTAGTTATAACTATCGTGGGTTGCACAGCAGAAGCTAATCGCCAGCTTGCTAATTGCTGATGGGAATATTTTTCGGTTCTACCATTAGCCATTAGCTATTAGCCATTAGCCTGTCTTGGGCCCTAAAAAGATAACTAGCAACAAGCGTTACTAGAATAAATGCCCGGTTGGATCGACAAAAAGAGGACAAGTTGGATACGCAATTCTCTCAAGAAGCCAATACCAGTATTGAGCCAAAAACCTGGAGCCAGCGGTTTGAATCGGCGCTGCATCCGGCGATCGCTCGCTTTAATGCCAGTATTAATTTTGACATCGAACTGATTGAATACGACATCACGGGTTCGATCGCCCACGCCAAAATGCTGGCGCATACGGGGATTATTTCCCCTCAAGAAGGAGAGCAACTGGTAGCGGGTCTAGAACAAATTCGTCAAGAATACCGCCAAGGACATTTTAAACCGGGTCTAGACGCCGAGGACGTTCATTTTGCCGTAGAACGGCGTTTGACAGAAATTGCCGGTGATGTGGGTAAAAAGCTGCATACGGCGCGCTCGCGCAACGACCAAGTAGGTACCGATACCCGACTTTACCTGCGGGATCAAATCCAACAAATTCGCACCCAAGTGCGCGAGTTTCAAGGGGTGTTACTCGACTTGGCATCTTTCCATGTAGAAACCTTGATTCCCGGTTATACGCACCTACAACGCGCTCAGCCAGTGAGTTTGGCGCATCACCTGCTGGCTTACTTTGAAATGCTACAGCGCGACTTCGAGCGCTTGGGAGAGGTTTATCGGCGAGTTAATATCTCTCCCTTGGGGTGCGGCGCGCTTGCCGGGACTACATTCCCCATCGATCGGCATTATACGGCGCAGCTACTGGGTTTTGAGCAACCCTATGCCAACAGTCTCGATGGCGTAAGCGATCGCGATTTTGCGATTGAATTCTTGAGTGCCGCTAGCTTGATTATGGTTCACCTCAGCCGCCTGTCCGAGGAAATTATCCTCTGGTCATCTCAAGAATTCGGCTTTGTCAAGCTCAAAGATAGCTGCGCCACCGGCTCCAGTATTATGCCCCAAAAGAAAAATCCCGACGTACCGGAACTGGTGCGGGGTAAAACGGGGCGCGTTTTCGGTCACTTGCAAGGGATGCTAGTACTGCTCAAAGGACTGCCTTTGGCTTACAACAAAGATTTGCAAGAAGACAAAGAAGCTTTATTTGACAGCGTTAAGACGGTTAAAGCTTGTTTGGAAGCCACCACTATCCTGCTGCGGGAAGGACTAGAATTTCGCACCACGCGCCTTGCAGATGCCGTTGCAGAAGATTTTTCTAACGCTACCGATGTCGCCGACTATCTAGCAGCAAAAGGCGTCCCCTTCCGGGAAGCTTATAACCTGGTGGGGAAGGTGGTGCGAACTTGCCTGGAAGCGGACAAACTGCTAAAGGATTTGAGTTTGGAAGAGTGGAAGGCGCTGCACCCAGCTTTTGAAGCTGATATTTATCCCGCCATTGCTCCCAAACAAGTCGTTGCCGCGCGCAATAGTTACGGCGGCACCGGGTTTGAGCAAGTCAGACTTGCACTGGTTGCAGCGCGGTCGAAACTCAAATAAAGAGCAACTGGGGCCATTTTTATCGGCTGTACCCTGTGGTCATAGGTTAATACGTCATATAGCGTTGACTTTTGTCGATTCTTACCTATGACCAATGACCTATGACCGATTACCCAATGGGTTGTTACTCCATTTTTTCCATATCATCTTCGGCGTTGTCGCTGAAGTTGTCACCACTTCTGCCACCCATTGGGGGACGCCGGTTTCTGGAAAAACGACCTGTAGTTGTACGCTTGCGAAACTTGCGAGCGTAAGCTTTATTGCGCTGCTCCTTTTCTTTTTTGGGATTGCGGCGCTTAGACATGGTCACCTCGTTAAATAAACAACAAAAACAGATTCTCAGGCAGGGCGAGAAATGCTTGTCAGCGTTAGCCTTGCCCAGATACCCTTGCGAAGATGGTCAAAATTCAAGCGTTGCTGAACTTGGTATCGCCCTGAAAGGGATTGCTGTTCCATTCTGCATTATAGAGAGCCGCGAGCGCTGTTTCTTTCGGAGAGCTTTTCTGCTGTCGAAATCCAGATCGTCGCGACTGACTTTTGTTTCAGAATTGATGGTTTTCAGTTTATCGCATTTACTCGTTGCGTCGCTATGCCCTTGCCCCCATGCCGCTTGCGGTTAGCGCTAGGAGAATGTAAAAATTGAAACAATCTACTATAGAGTCAAGTCAAAATCTCTCCCTGCCCGGATGGTTGCCAATGTCACCTGACGTGCCAACTTAAAATTGTTGGGTTATAAGGCTATTGGACATTGTTTCCGGTTGTGCAGCTACCTGAGCTTATATATGCTTCGATTGTGGCAATTTGTACAAACTGTTCTAGGTATTTTGTTTCGCCATCCCATTGTCGGCGCGACGATCGTTCCCATTTTACCGGACGGTCGGATCGTTTTAGTTCGCCGCCGCGATACGGGTGAGTGGAGCTTACCTGGGGGTATCGTAGATTGGGGACAGGATATTCCCACGACGGTAGCGCGGGAGTTGACTGAGGAAACAGGACTGGAATTGGTAAAAATTTGCCGCTTAGTCGGGGTTTATTCCTCACCAAATCGAGATCCTAGAATTCATTCCATCGCTATATTGGTGGAAGCGCAAGTGCAGGGCAAGATGCAGGTTCAGGATACCCTGGAACTGAGCGAAATCAAGGCTTTTACCCGCGCCGATCTGCCAAAGGGCAAACTCAGCCACGACCACGATCGCCAGTTACAAGACTATCTTAATGGGGTGACAACGATCGCCTAAATTTGTCGCGTCAGCAAAGGTAGGGAGGCGGGTTGATCTACGACAAGGAGAAACCGGGTTTCTTTGCCTAAAAACCCGCCCCTACTAACTATTGAATGTTGACTATTGAATGCATTCCCCAAAAAATTAGATTGGGTTCGACGGTTATTAAGGCTGCGACTTCGGGTGCTTGGGCTTGCAGATAGGTGAAAATAGGAGTGCGATCGCCTCCCGTTAGCAAGATTCTACTTTCTGGATACGAGTCCCACCAAGCGCTGATAAAGTCTCGCACGCCTGCTATAACCGTATAAACGATTCCACTTTGAATCGCCTCTTTAGTATTTAAAGCAAAACGCTGGGGTATTTCTGCGGGTAATTCAATTTCCGGTAGCGCTGCGGTTTTTTGTCCCAAAGATTTTAACTGCAATCCCAATCCGGGTAAAATCGCCCCACCTACCAGTTGATGATTCCCATCTGCCCCCGTAAAAGTCAGCGCTGTCCCAGCATCAATGACTAATACGGGCCATCCCCAAATTTTACCAGCGCCCCATACTGCCAAGGCGCGGTCTATTCCCAGGGTAGGATAAATTCCCAATAGTGGAATTTGGTCGAGGGTAATAATGCGAACTGCTGGATATGTTTGCCAAAGTTCCGTCTGAGTCGGAACAACAGAAGCTACATATAAGCGTAAATCCCTGGGAGCGCTGACAGTACCTTTTAGCGGCAAAATCTCTTGAGGCCATATTCCCGCACTCCAGGATTCAATTATTTCTTTGATAGCGGCAGCTGGTAGATGGTTTGTATCCCAGGTTTGCAGGGTTTCTCCGATAAACCCTGCCCAATGCAACCGGGAATTTCCTATCATTAATCCCAGCCAGATGGGTTGCTCTTTTTTCAATTTTAATGGTACAAATAGACGTTATAACACTTATTTATTAGCCTGGCCTGCGCTGAAATATGACTTACCCAGAACGATCCTAGAAACCGGGTTTCAAGCTGCGATCTCTAGTTGCCTTTCCCGACTATTTTTCAGAGAAACCCGGATGGGTGCGCCTAAGTCCCGCAACTGAATGAAATTATTATAGCTTGAATCTGGATTTGGCTATTTTAACAACCGCGCAGGATGCCATAGATGCTTGATTCGGCGCACCCGTCGCCCAGGAAGAATATAGGTAATCTTGTAGCACCGCCGGGGGTAATTTAGGGCGCAGATAATTGGTTTATATTATCTTTGGGTCGGAGAGCGGTAGAGATATAAGTTGCCAGGCAATCTTTAGATAAGGCTTCAGATAAACTCCCCGTCAATTTGTACATAATTTGGCTCGGCTTATCAGCTTCTTCTTGGGTTAATTGAAACTCTGATAAATCTAGTTTAACAATGGCTTCAAGCACCACGGAGACATCTTTGTCGTAACAGGGAATAGTTAAAAGGATATTCTTGATTAAAACGAATTCTTTGGGAATAGACATTTTTAATCCTTGGGTTTAGAGGATAATTTATTATTAGTTATTTTGTGAGTTATACAAGTGAGATTTTGGGCAAAAATTGTGACTTTAATCTCGAAAAACTGTGGGAGCGATCGCCGGATCTCCGCGCTCCTACTGAGGCTCTGCCTGTAACCCAAGTCCGGGCTTTTTGTGACCTAGATCGCTTACACCATAAGTTATATTGATAAAACTTAACCCCAGTATAGGTTTTTTAATAAAAATTTATTAAATATTTGTGTGACAATATTGACAAGCAAAAAAAGATGAGTAGCCAACAAGGAGACCCGCGATGGTAGTGCTAACGGAACGCGCCCAACGCAGGCTGACAATGGAGACGGTGGAAATTGCCGCAGATACTACGGCAATTCGTTCGCTGGATTGGGATCGCGATCGCTTCGACATTGAGTTTGGACTGCAAAACGGCACGACATATAACTCTTTTGTGATTCGGGGTGAGAAAACGGCTCTGGTAGATACCTCCCACGAGAAGTTTCGTCAGCAGTATATCGATACTCTGACCGGCCTCATCGATCCAGCGGCAATTGATTATCTAATTATCAGCCACACCGAGCCAGACCACAGCGGTTTGGTGAAAGATATTCTGGCTTTAGCACCCCAAGTAACCGTCGTGGGGTCGAAAGTGGCAATTCAGTTTTTAGAAGGTTTCGTGCATCAGCCGTTTAAACAGAAGATAATTAAGAACGGCGATCGCATCGACTTGGGTAACGGACACGAAATCGAATTCGTGATTGCGCCTAACTTACACTGGCCCGATACCAGCTTCAGTTTCGACCATAAAACCCAAATTCTCTACACCTGCGATGCTTTTGGAATGCACTATTGCTCCAGCAGCACGTTTGATGAAGATTTAGCCGCGATTGAAGAAGATTTCCGCTATTATTACGATTGCTTGATGGGGCCGAATGCTCGCTCGGTCTTGTCTGCACTCAAGCGGATGGGTGAGTTACCGGAAATTACCACGATTGCGACGGGACACGGCCCTCTGCTACGCTACCACGTCAGCGAACTGACGGGAAGGTATCGCAAGTGGAGTCAAGCACAAGCAAAAGAAGCGACCACAGTAGCCGTATTTTACGTTTCCGACTACGGGTATAGCGATCAGATCTCCCAAGCAGTCGCCCACGGGATTACCAAAACCGGCGTCGCTGTAGAAATGATGGACTTAAAAGCCGCCGATTGGCAAGAAATTAGAGAATTAGTCAGCAGTGCGGCTGGTATAGTTATCGGTATGCCGCCAGTATCGGCGAGTGGGAATGCTCAAGCGGCTATTGGTACAATTTTGGCAGCTGCGAAAGCCAAACAAAGCATCGGCTTGTTTGAATCAGGCGGTGGAGAAGATGAGTCGGTTTACACGCTGCGGAATCAGTTCCGCGAATTGGGATTGGTAGAAGCATTTCAGCCAATTCGGATTACCGAGACTCCAGGCGAGGCGACTTACCAGCTATGCGAAGAAGCGGGTACAGACATGGGACAATGGCTGACACGCGATCGCTCCATCAAGCAAATGAAATCCCTGGATAACGACTTAGATAAAGCTTTAGGTCGGATCAGCGGTGGATTGTACATTATTACCGCTCAAAAAGGCGATGTTTCCGGGGCGATGTTAGCTTCCTGGGTGTCGCAAGCGAGTTTCCAACCTTTGGGCGTTAGCATTGCTGTAGCAAAAGACCGGGCGATCGAGTCTATTATGCATGTAGGCGATCGCTTCGTACTAAACGTTCTGGAAGAAGCGAATTACCAAGCGTTGATGAAGCACTTCCTCAAGCGCTTCCCCCCCGGTGCAGATCGGTTTGCCGGAATTAAAACCCAACGCGCTGAAAACGGTTCTCCCATCCTACTAGATGCCCTCGCGTACATGGAATGCGAGGTCGTTAGCCGTATGGAGTGTACCGACCACTGGATTGTTTATAGCACGGTGCAATCGGGTCGCGTATCCAAACCCGATGCACTGACAGCAGTTCACCACCGCAAGGTTGGAAATCACTACTAATTTGGTAATTGGTAATTGGTAATTGGTAATCGGTTTTGATTTTTCCTATTACCTATTACCAATTCCCGATAGTTGACATTTTGCTTGCACAATTTGTGTTGAAAGCCAGCGAAATATTCCAACACAGGGGTAGGGGCACGGCATGAGAGAATCTATTCAAGTAATTCAATGTTGCTGACGCCGTGCCCCTACAAAGCACGGCATGAGAGAATCTATTCAAGTAATTCAATGTTGCTGACGCCGTGCCCCTACAAAGCACGGCATGAGAGAATCTATTCCAGCTATTGAATGTTGCTGACGCCGTGCCCCTACAAAGCACGGCATGAGAGAATCTATTCAAGTAATTCAATGTTGCTGACGCCGTGCCCCTACAAAGCGATTGAATGTTGCTGACGCCGTGCCCCTACAAAGCGATTGAATGTTGCTGACGCCCTGCCCCTACTACACGGCAATTGCAGAATTTCACTTCTTTAGTATTGATGATATCCATAGAAAATTTTGATAGATAAAGGGGTAAGTTATAAACGAAATTAAATGTAAACTAGATACTAATCAAACAAACAAGAGGAATCTTATATGCAGCAACCGATGAGAAATGAATGGTTGTATCGTCAGCGGATAGTGCAAGTTCTGGAAGGCATTCAAGACTTAATTGTAATTTCTTTATGTATCGGCCTATTCTGCTTCATGCTGATACAGTTGCGAGGAATGTTTTACTCGCTGTTGCCTCCTTTGAACTTTAAAGAAGTCACTTCAGATATTTTATTTCTGTTAATTTTAGTCGAGTTATTTCGACTGCTGATTATTTACTTGCAGGAACAACGAGTATCGATCGGCGTAGCGGTGGAAGTGTCGATTGTATCGGCATTGCGAGAAGTGATCGTGCGGGGAATTTTAGAAGCTGAATGGACTCAAATATTAGCCACTTGCGCGTTTTTAATCGTGATGGCAATGCTGCTAGTTGTGCGAGTTTGGTTACCGCCAACTTTCAACGGCATTGACCCAGAACGTCGGATTGCCAAACGATTCAAGGAATTCGCCCCAGAGGAAGCATCTGAATATACAGAAAACCTTAGTTTAGTAGAAACAAATGGTCGATTGAGACATAAAGAATGAAATGGTAATAGGTAATAGGTAATGTTATTTGTTACCAATTACCAATTACCTATTAGCAATTAGCAATTAGCAAACAGGGAAATAAATCTATGCAAGCAATTAAAAAACGCGATGTGCAAGTTTTTCCGGTAGAGGCAGACACTAGGGTGATGCGATCGCGCACGTGGGATCGACTCAAGTTTGAAATCGAATACGCACTGCAACGGGGAACAACTGCGAATACCTATCTGATTGAAGGAACGCAAAACGCCTTAATCGATCCGCCAGGAGAATCGTTCACGGAAATCTTTTTGGAAGCATTGCAGAAACGCTTCGATCCGAAACAAATAGATTACGTGATTTTGGGACACGTTAACCCTAACCGGGGGGTGACGCTAAAAGCATTGCTAGAACTATCACCGGGAATTACTTTTGTTTGTTCTAATCCGGGTGCGATCGCATTGCGCGGCATCCTGCCAGACTTGGATTTGAGAATCAACGTAGTCCGGGGTGAAGAAAGTTTAGATTTAGGTCAAGGGCATCACTTAAAATTTATTCTGACGCCCACTCCGAGATGGCCTGATTCGCTTTGTACCTACGACCCAAAAACAAAAATTATGTATACCGATAAGTTTTTTGGGGCGCATATTTGCGGCGATCAAGTATTTGATGAAGGGTCAACGATATTTAATGAAGACCGTCGCTATTATTTTGATTGTTTGATGGCACCCCACGCGCGTCAAGTGGAAACCGCGTTAGATAAATTTAGCGAATTTGAGCCTAAATTTTATGCTACTGGTCACGGCCCTTTGGTGCGCTACGGCATGATCGATCTGACCAAAGATTATCAGAAATGGAGTCAGCAGGAAAGGGAAAGGGAAGCAACGGTGGCGTTGTTGTATGCTTCGGCGTATGGAAATACAGCGGCGTTGGGACAAGCGATCGCGCGGGGCATCACCAAAGCAGGCGTCAGTGTAGAATCAATTAACTGCGAATTTACCGAACCAGCAGAAATTCAAGCCGCAATTGAAAAAGCCGATGGATTTATTATCGGTTCTCCCACCCTCGGCGGTCACGCACCGACCCAAATTCAAACCGCATTAGGAATTGTCTTATCCACTGCTGCTAAAACTAAATTAGCAGGCGTATTTGGTTCTTTTGGTTGGAGTGGAGAAGCAGTAGACTTACTCGAAGGAAAGCTAAAAGACGCCGGTTACAGACTTGGTTTTGAAACCATTCGGGTTAAATTTAAACCCACCGACGCCACGCTGCAATTGTGTGAAGAAGCGGGAACAGACTTTGCCCAAACACTAAAACGCGCCAAAAAAATTCGACCCATCCGCCAAGCTGTCGGCGAGTCTCAAGCAGCACGTACCGAACAAGCGGTAGGACGAATTTTGGGTTCGCTGTGCGTTATGACGACCAAAAAAGGCGATGCTGAAAGTGCAATGTTAGCTTCTTGGGTATCGCAAGCTACGTTTAATCCCCCCGGTTTAACCGTCGCCGTCGCCAAAGATCGAGCAATTGAATCGATGACCCACGTTGGGGATAAATTGGTTTTAAATATCTTGGCAGAAGGGCGGCAAATCCGGAAGCATTTCATGAAATCTTTTGCCCCTGGCGAAAACCGTTTTGCCGATGTGGAAACGACTGAAGCTAACAACGGTTGTGCCATTCTTTCCGGTGCGCTTGCTTATCTCGAATGTACCGTACAAAACCGGATGGAATGCGGCGACCACTGGGTAATTTACGCCGTTGCAGAAGATGGTAAAGTGCTGCAATCTGATGGTGTGACTGCGGTGCATCATCGCAAGTCGGGAAGCTATTATTAGGGAATTTTAGATGGCAGATTGCAGATTTTAGATTTAATTTACAGTCTGTCTATAAATAGCCCATAAATAAATTTCTGGCTTAAAGCTAAAGTCAGTTAAAACTGACTGAAATGCTCATAATGTTTGTAGTAAGGACTTTAGTTCTCATTGCTGGGTATAAGGACTGAAGTCCTTACTACGAACTGCCAGAAACAATCTGACAGGGCAACAACTATCGCCCAAAATTAGCGCTTTCCATCAGTATTGAGTTGATCCAACAAATTGGTAACATTATCAGCTATGTAACCAGGAGTTAGGGTATATTTTGTTTGCCACTCTGAGAGAATTTGATTGAGTCGATTTTCGAGATTGGTTTTGCCTCTAAGGCTATAGATTAATCTATCCTTAATTGGCTTAAGAATGATGCTAAGCTGAGTATCCATCACATGGTCTTTAGCCCGATCTTTGAGCAGTGAGTGGCTGTTTAATAGACTAATTCTTATAGTTTCTATCTCTTCACACATCCTAGCTATTAATAAATTGGCTGTATAGTCCATAACCATAGGTTGGAGCGTGAAGAGTCCGTTAGTTTTCTCAACCAGCGATTTTATGATTAGACACTTCAAAACCTCTGGTAATTGTTGCTTTAAATGTGGAGACATAATATCATTTTTTAAGCTCGAAAAATCAATCGCTTCACGGTTTATTGCCAGCCAGTAGAGCGCTTCTAGTTCTAAGTCAGTCAGTCGATTGAATTGCCGTTCTAAAAGTTGGCTAATATCGGCAAAAGGCAATAAACCCGCTTTTAAATGTTTGAAAAAATCAGAAATCCTAGAGCCAAAAACATCTCGAATGCATGAAGCTACCATATTTAAGGCTAGGGGATTACCGGCATAGTGTTGAATTAAAACTTTCCATTCCTTTGATGTCCCCACGAAGATACCCTTGGCTTGAAAAATTTCCCGTGCTTCTTCTTCGTGCAAACCTTTTAGTGCTAATGACCGAACGGGTAGTGTTTTTCCTTCAAGCGTTGCCAATTCTTGAGGCTTTTCGCAACTGGTGAGTATCAAGCAACTGCGATGGGATGTTTGTCCTACCCGTTTGATTAATTCGCCATATTCTTCATAGCCAGGGCGATACTGAAAAGCAACCGTGCCTGCTTGTAGAATTGATTCGGCGTTATCGAGGACGATCAGGCAACGTGAAGAACGCAGGTATTCAATCAGTCGCGTAATTCTAATGCTTGTGCTTTCAGGTAGATTCGCTGGTGTTTCCTGCTGGTGCGATAGGAATTCGCTCAGGGTGGCGAGAATGTCGTTGACGGGTGGGGCATTTTGCAGACTTCGCCAGATAACATAATCAAATTCATGCTGAACTTGTTGGGCGAACTTCACAGATAGAGTGGTTTTGCCTATTCCTCCCATACCCAACAGTCCTATTAGTCGGCAGTTGTCTTGCACTACCCATTGTTTTAGGGTAGCCAGTTCCTCAGTACGTCCGTAGAAAATGGAGACATCGGTTGCTTCTCCCCAGTCGTTCGAGCGCAAGTTCCCCTTTAGGGGAACTTGCGCTCGAACGGTAAAAATTTTATCAACCTCAACAACGTCTTCCCAGTTGAGTCCCAAAACCTGGCAGAAAGCTTTGAAATTGGTAGGTTTGACGGGTTTACCAGCTAAAAACCGCTTCCAAGTGCTAATTCCGACGGTTCCTCGCACCATGCCTTTCCCGTTTTTCACCAAAGGGAGAAACGAACTTGCTTGTTCCAGCCATTGCTCGTGATCTACCGTCCATCCATTTTCCTGTGTAATTCGCTGTCTGGCTTGTCTAATCCTTGCCAGTCCCTGTGTAGATGCGTTTAAACTTTTCATTATATATATCAATAAGACAAAGTGTCAATATGTATTTTGGATGATTCCTGGCTCATTTTACTACAACTAAATGAGATGATTTTGGACTTGCGATACTTTAGCTGGGGATTGTAATAGTAAAGACAGATTTGCAGGGAGTTGCAACGAGCAGATCAGCCCATCGATCCAAAGCTAATAATGAGGTTAAGGATAAGGATCAACAAGCTGGTTTTAGAAGGCTATTTTTGGGGAAATCAAAAATACAAATTAACAAATATCTAGAGAGGAATTTATGGAAAGTCTAAATTTTCTTGATTCTCAAACAAAATCCCTGTTTCCAGAAACATTGGATCAGCTTGTCTTGAGCGATCCTATGAGTCCTCGAAATTTCTCAGCAAGCTTGGGCATCCCCATCGTCAACGCTGAGCTTAAGGTAATTGAGGTAGCACCCATCGCTACTTATCTAGGTGGAGAGAGTTTAATTTTTCCACACCAAAGCTTTCTTGGGAGCCAGAACACTCAACTAGCAACTGCCGGGACTGACCCTTTGATTGGCAATGCTGGCGTCAATACCGAAGTAATTTTATCAGAAGCGATCGCAACTGCTACATCTCAACTTGCCAATTTTGTCAACCAACCAGAAAGCCTTGATGGAATGCATTTAGCTTTTGGAGATAATTGGCAAGCTGAGCAGGCGATCGCCTTAGTTCAAAGCTTGGCAACTGGCGCAGCCTTACCGAAAATTGAAATTATCCCTATAGCAGAATTAAGGGCAAATGGAGCATTTGCTAAAGAAACGAATACCATCTATCTCGCTGCGGAATTTCTCAGTGAAAATGCTGCCAATATGGACGCAATAACCGGCGTAGTGCTGGAAGAGACAGGACATTTTCTCGACTCTCAACTCAATCGGGTAGATTCTCTAGGCGATGAAGGAGCAATTTTTGCTGCCCTAGTTCAGGGTAAACAAATCGCTCCTGGAGAACTTTTAGCTTTAAAAGCAGAAGATGACAGCGGCACTTTAACCTTAAACGGTCAAACTATCCAGGTAGAACACTCGTCAACTGAACCCGGAGTCTTCACCGTAGGCGACACGGGTGAGGTAACCATCGATTTTTTGACGGATTCCGGCAGTTATACCGGAGAAGTCGGCATTTTCAGCCTGAAAGGGATGGAGGGGTTGGCACGGGAGTCTGTTGCCTTTATCCAAGAAGCAGCGCGTCGTGTTTTGAGTAATTCTAACTCGGGTTATGTCGTAATTTCCGATGGATCTGAGGGAGGTCGATTCACTGGTGAACTGGGAGAAAGCAATAGAAATGAAGGTGAATATCGCCAGGTGAAGACCTTTGCCATGAATCCCGACGAAGAGTTTGCGATTATGCTGGTGCCGAATGGCACCTTTGGGGAGATATTGAATAACCCAGCCATTGAAGGGGATAAGCGTCCTCTGTTCTCCATCGCCGCTGCTAACCCTGGTAATGCCGTCCAGATGGGGCAACTCGTGGGGAAGTCTGTAGATGGCGGTACCTTTGCGTTCGAGGATATAGCGCTCGATGGAAAAACAGACCAAGATTACAACGACCTGATCTTTGAACTCAAGGGTGCAACTGGGTTTGCAAAACAGCTGAATGAGTTGATTGCAGCGGATAAACAGTGGGAGAACACAGAATTAGGTCAGAAGTTGAGAAATTTTGCCGCCGAGGAGTTGAGTACAGCTACAGACTTGGGTACTGTGACCAGCAGTCAAAATTTGACTGGCTTCGTGGGAAATGATGACCCGACGGATGTCTACCGCTTTACCCTCGGCAGTGCCAGCAATGTCAACTTTACCTTAAGTGGGCTGAGTGCTGATGCTGACTTGGTACTGATTCAGGATGTCGATGACGATGGCGTGTTAGGTGAAGACCTTCACATCCAGGAAGCCGAAATCATTGGACTGTCTGAATTAGAAGGTACGGCTTCCGAGACAATTGATACGCTTTTGCAAGCGGGTACTTACTTTATCCAGGTGGAGCAGTATGAGGGCGATACGAACTATAACCTCGGCCTGAATATAACACCGTTCGCGCCACCAACAGACACGGCTCCCAATACCATCCCCACTGCCCGCAACTTGGGTCTGATTGGTGGGACTGTACCCGCTATCAGCGAGTATGTGGGGAGTGCTGATACGATTGACTATTTCAAATTCACCCTTAATACCCAAAGCGATCTAGAGTTGGAACTGAGCGACCTAACTGGAGATGCCGATGTCCGGCTGATTCGCGATGCCAATAACAATGGTGTGGTGGAGGATGAAGAGGAGATAGATTTCTCCGATGCCATAGGGGATGATGATGAGTACATTTTTGCCCCGGATTTAGCTGCTGGCGACTACTTTATTGAAGTTGAGCAGTTCGATGGTGAGGTAACCTACGACTTACTTCTGAATGCAACAGCTTCAACTACTCCCCCAGATCAAGATGATGATAGTCTGAGTACAGCCACGAACTTGCGTATTGTCAACGGGACTGTATCCACGATTACTGACTGGCTGGGTGCCCGTGACCAGCAAGACTTCACAAAGTTCACACTTCCCGAAAATGCCAAGGTCACTTTATCCTTGAGCGGACTGAGTGCTGATGCTGATGTCTACTTAATTCAGGATGCTAACAACGATGGCAAGATAGATGGTCAGGATATAATTGCTGCTTCTGCTCTTAAGGCAGGCGAGGAGAAAATAATAGTCGATTTGGCTGCGGGTAACTACTTTATCAAGGTATTTCGTGCTTCTGGGGAAACGCGCTACACCCTAAGCCTGTCATATCAACCAATCCCACAACCCCCAACGCCAATAACGCCGCCAGTTGGTCCGAGTCTGCCAAAGGTGTCACCGGGAGATCCTCGACTTTTGGCTCCTTCTACTAATTACAACGCGAGCGGAACTGTTAGTGAGACCCAGCTAAGTAGCTTCTACATATATCAAGCGACTGAGCCTGGCATTTTCACAGCCAACCTGTCGGGTTTGACTGGCGATGCTGATATACGACTGATCCGGGATTACAACAATAATGGTTTGCTCGATCCGGTTGTAGACCGCAACGGCAACGTATACCTTGATAAAGATGAGGTTGAGATAGTTGCTTGGCAACCGAATCGGAACAATAACAACGAGTCAATTCGTGCTTTCCTAGAGCCGGGAGTGTATTTCCTCGAAGTGAACTCGCCCTTTAAAGCAACAACTAGCTTCAATGTCGCTAGTACCTTCACACCTGCTGCTACAGATACTCTGGCGTTTAAAATAAACCTCAATTTCACCGACGCAGCGCGGACTGCCCTTAGCATTCCGCACCCAAATGGGCAAACTCTCCTGGAGACTGTGCAAGCAGCCGCCGATTATTGGTCGCGAGTGATTTCCTACAGCAGTTTCCAGAGACCACACACTATCAACGTTGAGGTCAATGCTAAGAATGAGGGTGCTAGTACACTGGCTTATGCTGGACCAAGCGTAAGCTCTTCAGATCCAAAAGATTTGAACAATCGCTCTATGTCTTTTAGGGGTAGTGCTACAATCAACACCTTCCCAAACATACTTCAGCAATATCAAAATGATGTGCGGTACTTATATGAAACCATGATTCATGAGTTCGGTCATGTTCTCGGCTTTACGGGTAGGAGTCCCAAACAGCTTAAGGAAAAAGGAGTTTTCCCAGTCTCATGGAACGACCGAAGCTTAGTTGACGTTTCTGACCCCAACAATCCACTCTACAAAGCCAATACCTTTGCTGGCATTGCTTATGGAGAACTACTAGGCACCAACGTACCAACTGCTCTCCCGGTTACACGGGGTCAAGGCCAAGGTTCTGATTACGCTCACTGGTGGAGAAAGATCTTCAACGAAGAGGCACAGGTTGAGTCAGGCGAAGCAGGCAACCCAGAACGATTTTCCACAATCTCGATCGCCTCTGCGAGAGATCTCGGTTATAACGTCAACTACGGTGCTGCTGAACCATACACTCCACCAAAACAGCAAGCATAAATGTCTTTGGAGGTACGCAAAGTTGCTTGATTGATCGGGCATTTGTGGTTGAGACTTCGCATCTCTATCAGGACTTACGCAAAAAAACCCGGTTTCTACGAAAAATCGTGGGTTTGGAGGAGCGAGATTGACGCAGAAACCGGGTTTTTGGTTCTGCGTGCGTAAGTCCTGTCTATCACAGCAGGTGCGATCGCGTCTGTAATTCCAGCCAAATCTCGTAAGTGCAAAGTCTTGTGCCTACTCAAACAGCGATCGCTCTCCATTATCTGATGTGCGCGATCGCTTCAGCAATCTCAGCAACATCTGTCACACCAGTGGGGACGCTTAATGTCAGAGCGATCGCAACAGTAAGGGCGTTAGCTCTGGTTAATTTATGATTAAAGAGAGTCGAAAGATGATTAGCCATGAGCATTAAACTTGACCTCAAACCAGAAACCGAAGCCCTTCTGATCGCGCAAGCCACAATGCAGGGAGTCTCTGTCAATCGTTATCTAGAATCCTTAATTGAAAGCCATTTGGCGACCCAAGCAGAACCCGAATGGAAAGCGATCCTCGATCAATTGGGTAGAAGTCCTTCTCTGGCGAAAGCGCCGCCATTATCAGATGAAGCAATCAGTCGCGAAAGCATCTACCAAGAACGGGAAGATAGACAGCTATGAGTTATCTGGTAGATTCAAACGTTCTGTTGCGCTTGGTGTATAGATTCGATCCAATGCATGGAGATGCTGAAAATGCCTACACGATGCTGCGCGAGCAAAATCAAGTACTTTGCGTCGTACCGCAGAACTTGATTGAGTTTTGGGCAGTGGCAACGCGACCCACAAGTGCAAATGGATTAGGATTAACAATAGAAGAAGTAGCCCATGAAAGTTCACTTCTGAAGAGTCTGTTCACTTTAAAATCCGATACACCTGAAATTTATACAACCTGGGAACAATTGGTTATCAAGTACCAAGTTAGAGGAAAACAAGTTCACGATACAAGACTGGTGGCTGCAATGGTCGTTCATCAAATTAGCCATCTGCTCACCTTCAATACCGATGATTTCAAACGATTCACTGAAATTACCACAGTCGATCCTCGTCTGATTTCAGGCTCCTAATAGCTGTAACTTTTTTTAACAAAGGTTCGAGCGTGAATCCTTGCATCAGCAGAGTAAACATTCAAGAATATCTAAATTATGTAGTAAGATAGCCATTACTCATTGCTCAATTTGACTCTTAACCCAATCGCGAAATTCGGCTACTAATTCTAAATAATCCTTTGCTTCCGCTTGTTGTAAAAATCGGTTAATCTCCGATATAGCTAAATTAGGAAAAGCTAGACTTTGATTAGAAGTGACATACTCTTGATTTTGGAGAATCTTTATACTAAAAGATTTGACGTCATAAAGCCATATTTCAGGTACTCCCATATCTGCATAAACTTGAAAGCGATTTCTAGAACTACTGGTAATATCAATTTCAACTACTAAGTCAGGGGGCGGATCGGTTTTTAAATCAATCCTTTTTTTACCTTTAATCGCGTTTATATTTTTGATGTAAAAACATGCGTCTGGTTCAGATCCACTGAGTTCTGTTACTTTAAAAGTAGTGGAACCACAAGGTGCAATTTTAACTTTTAACTCTTGAGCTATGGTTTTAACAAAGTCACCCAATACTTCCTTGTAGTTTTCATGTTCGTAGGATGGAGCCATAATTTCGAGATAACCGCGATTATAGGTGAGGCGCAATCGGCGATCGCTCAGTTCTTTTAGCAAGGTTTCATAAGTCTGCCAACTGATACCGGATAGATGGATTATTTCTGCTGGTTGAGCAATCGCGACAGTCATAAGTTTACTAAGTTAGGATTGAATTGTTAATTCAAAACGTTCTCCACAAATCCCCCATCAAACTCTTACCCAGAAAATCCAGAGGCTCCCAGATGTTCTTTAAAATTACCTCTGTTCTCCTACCTAATCTAGTCTTTTGTTGAACGGATTGAGTTGGCTGGACAGGTTGAGATTGTGGTGTAGTCGAAGTAGACTGAGAGTTTTGTGGTTGAGTTGGCTGGAGAGGTTGAGATTGTGATGTAGTCGAAGTAGTAGACTGAGGATTTTGTGGTTGAGTCATCTGGGAATCCGCTACGTTGCAGATATCCTTCAATAGTATCATTTTTTTCTAAATTTTACCCCTGATGGATTAGTTTCTATTGTTTCCAGAGGCACATCTGTAAATGCAAGCAGGGAGCTATGATGATTCTGAAACTTCCAGATAGAACCCTATGAATACCGAAAATAATCTTTTCTCTTCCGTTCAACTTGGTGCTTATACTTTACCCAATCGCATTGTAATGGCACCGATGACTCGCCTGCGTGCTGTTAATTCAATTCCCAATTCTTTAATGGCAACATACTATGCTCAACGGGCATCCGCTGGTTTGATTGTTACTGAATGCACGATGGTTTCTCCTCTGAGCAATGGATACATGAATTGTCCGGGTATTTACTCAACCGAACAAGTCGAGGGATGGAAACAAGTTACGGAAGCCGTTCATGCTAAAGGTGGCAAGATTTTCTTGCAATTGTGGCACAGCGGGCGGGTGAGTCATCCTGCCCTGCTGAATGGGGAATTGCCCGTTGCGCCTAGTGCGATCGCATCCCCAGGCTCTCTCCACACTCCCATAGGCAAAGTAAATCTCGATACACCCCGTGCCTTAGAAACTGAGGAAATCCCAGAGATTGTCGCACAGTTCCGCCAAGGCGCAGAAAATGCTATGACAGCAGGATTTGATGGCGTTGAATTGCACGGCGCGTTTGGCTATTTAATCGACCAGTTTCTACAAGATGGCTCGAATCAACGTAGCGATATATACGGCGGTTCGATTGAAAACCGCGCCCGATTTTTGCTGGAAGTGATGGACGTGGTGACAAGTGTTTGGGGAAGCGATCGCGTCGGTATTAAACTTTCCCCCAGCAACACTTTCTACGGGATGCAAGATTCAAATCCCAAGGCAACTTTTAGTTATGTTATCGATGCCCTAAATCGCTATAATCTAGCTTACATCCACTTGATGGAACCGAATGAGAGCGATTTAGCAACGCGGGAAGTTCTCAATCCAGTATTGCCGATTTTCCGTCCAATTTACAACGGTACAATTATTACCAATGGCGGCTACGATAAATCTAAGGGAAATACAGTCATTGCTGCTGGCGATGCACATTTAGTTTCTTTTGGCAAGTTATTTATTTCCAATCCAGATTTACCTCAACGCTTTGTCGCAGATGCAGAATTGAATGCGCCAAATCCTAAAACATTTTATGGGATGGGAGACAAGGATTTAGAGCAAGGTTATACTGATTATCCAGCATTGGCTGTGTAAATGGGCGGGCAAGATGCCCACCTTTTTTGTCGGTGAAAGCGATTTGTTTCCGGTTTTCGGAAAGCTTCCAGCCAGAAGTTTTGTAATCTACAGAGCGGCAATTTTTCTTGAACTTTGGGTAACTTTTCTTGCCGGGAATGGACTTCCTGCAATTGTCGTAGAATCTAGCAATTGAAGCATATGCCCACTCAATAGCAACTTGGCAAGCATGAGAGTTTAAGGCATTTACAAACGGGAAATCAGCTCTATATTGAGTTGTTTTCCCTTTAGCCTTGAACTCTAGAAGCATCATTTGACGTGGAACAACTCCTACGGCAAACAGCATATTATAAATCAAGCCGTCCTAGAAAGACAGGGCTTGTATCCCAATTATTTTTGGTCAAGGTCTCGGACTCGCGATCAACAGCTTGAGGCGATCGCCATGATGCTGCTGGCTTAGGATGCCGATTTTATTGAATGGGGAACAGGTTTGATACCATCGAAAAAGACGTTATGGTTTACATTAGGTGAGCAGCTGCTGAGTATGAGTTTGTTAATTGAGGAGTGTTATGACACGCTACAACGTATACGGGCTTGGGAATGCCCTGTTAGATATTGAATGTGAAGTTGAACCCGATGTGTTGCAACACTTGGGCATCGATAAAGGGGTGATGACGTTACTCGATGAAGACAGTCAAAATAAAATTTTAAGCCATCTGGATGGTTCTGCGACCAAACGAACCTGTGGCGGTTCAGCGGCTAATACGATGATTGCGATTAGTCAGTTTGGTGGCAAAGCTTTCTACTCCTGCAAAGTCGCCAATGATGAACCGGGCCAATATTATCTTGAAGATCTACTGCGCTGCGGAGTGGATACGAACCTCCAGCATCACACCCCTGAACCGGGCATTACTGGAAAGTGTCTGGTGTTTGTCACCCCCGATGCGGATCGCACCATGAATACTTTTCTGGGGATTTCCTCAAGCTTCACGGACGCTGAGCTGATGCCAGATGCGATCGCAGCATCTACCTATACCTACATTGAAGGGTATTTGGTCACTGGGGAGCATAGTAAACAAGCAGCCATCAAAGCCCGAGAGATGGCAACGGCGGCGGGGCAAAAGGTTGCACTGACTCTCTCGGACTTGAATATGGCGAAATTTTTCAAGCAAGGGTTGCTGGAGATGATTGGCCCTGGCGTTGATTTTTTGTTTGCCAATGAGAGTGAAGCCTTCCAAATGGCAGACACCCAAGATCTCAACACTGCGATCCAATATCTGAAAACGCTGACAAAGGGATTTGCCATTACTCGTGGACCCAAGGGTTCTTTGATTTTTGATGGGGAACAGCTGATTGAAATTGCCCCATTTCCAGTGAAGGCGATCGACACAGTTGGCGCTGGAGATATGTATGCGGCAGCCGTCTTGTATGGGATAACCCATGGGATGGATTGGGCGCAAGCAGGTCGGCTGGGGTCGCTGGCTTCCGCTAAATTGGTGACAACCTTAGGGGCGCGCATGGCGACGGCAGATGTGCAGGCTTTATTAGGGGAGTTGCAGGCAGTCTAAACCTTGCTCTCGGATGAGTACGACTTTACATACGCAGCATTGGCGGCGTAAATCTAAACATAAGGCTGGCAGGATGCCCACCCCACAAGAGATGCCCAATCCTTGTGGAGTAGGGGCGGGTTTTACCAATCATATGATGTCCGGTCAATGGCCCGCAATAAAATTGTTTGTAGTAGGGACTTCAGTCCTTCCGAGAATCGCGGCTCAGGACTAAAGTCCTTACTACGAACATATAATGGGTGATTTGTCGGACATGATATCAATCCGCTGTCAACCCGCCCTGACTTACTCAGCGAGTATTACACTAATTTCTCCTTGAGTAAAGCCAGAATTTTATCGAGTTTTTCTTCCAGGGCTTGCTGTTTTTTAGTTAACTTCTTAATTGCGTCGAGTTCTTCTTCTTTTTTGAGGGAACGAAGATCGCGACCAAAGCCCATTAAAGCTGGACGTTCTACATAAGTAGCACGGTGCAGCACTCGCCAAGCTTTGTTGGGTTTACCTACCATTACCTGGCGTAAAGCGCGGGCTTCTTCGTCGTTACTTTGCAGCCATTCTGGGTCAACGACATAGTTAAAAAAGTCGTAGAAATTGCTGTTACTACCCTCGAGATAGAAGCTCATAAACCGATAGCGATCAACTTTTTCTCCAGGTATAATTGGGGAATCGTTGTAATCAGTAATTCCCTTACTTTCAACCCCGCTAAGATCGACATTTAATTCAATTCCTTTACTGCGAACCTCTGTTTTAGTCATGGTTTGAGTCATATTCACAGTGACTAAGGCAGTTAATTCACTATCAAGTGGTCCGATGTCAAAATCTCCGTAAAATCCAAACCCAGCCTCTAAGGTAAAGGAGCCACCAATAGTGTGTTCTACTGAACCAGCAAAACTTTGCGCTTCCGCCCGTAAACCACCATCTGCATCCCAGACATAAGTGTTGACGATATTGTGCTTTTGGGAGCGCTTGAGGATATCTTCCATGCGCTTTTGCCAACCTGCGAAACTATCGGTGGCGTGGTTACGTTTTTCTATATCGTCAATCTTAGATTTAATTTCTGCTTGCTTTTTCTTAGCTAATTCTGACCGTTTTTGGGTGTCATTTTCTAAGTCTTGGTTTAATTTCTCTAGTTGCACTTGTTTGGTAGCTTCTTTTTCGGCTTCAGTGGTGGTGCCAGTGGTGGCTTTATCTTCTTCTCGTTGCAAGGAAATACCAACAGGAACTTCGCCACTACCAACTTCTCTGTCTAAAGAAGTTTCATCGATCAGTCTGACATCAAACTGGGAAAAATAGGATTCCCGCCGCTTGTCTTCTCGTTCAATTTGCTGTTTAAGATCGTAGGCTTCTTGGAGACGATAGTAACTGGCGGGATACAAAGATCCGTACTGATTTCGCATTTCGGGAACGTGGCGGAAGAAGCGATCGCTAGTAGCATTACTACCTGTTAAGCCATCCAAACTACCATTCATGGTGTAAGTGGGATTGATTAAGAAAGTGATGGTATTGACATCTGGGGAAATTCCCTCAACCGGCTGAACTTGATAACCAACCATTTTGCCACTACGAGCTAGTTTGGTAATAAATACATCTGCCAAACTGGAAATCACCAACGCATAGCCAACATTTTTGGGAATAAATCGTTTACCCAAGTGAGAGAACTTAGCAGATGTTTCTTGGGTTCCTCGTAATTCTAATTTGTCAGTCATTTTTGCCGAGGAACTAGAAGTAATATTACTTTCGTTGATGAATTGGTAATTGAGGTTAAGGTTGCCTGATCCGCCAACAATTGCTCCTGCTTTTTTCAGAGTAATCGCACCTACGCCCCCACCTGTCAAAACTTGTGTATCCACGCCAATAAATAGGTCAATAGTTGAACCTAAACCGCTTTCTTGCGCTCGATTCCAGCTAAATTCTACATCTTCTGATATGGTGAGTTCGACGGAAGTTGCACCATTATAATCGTCTGATTCTGTCAGGTTTTCGCTAGGAATGGGAGGTGGTCCTTCTATATAACCCAATAAAGTAGGCGCAAATTGAGCGTTACCAATCCATTTCAGATTGAGTTGTTCAATCCGTTTATCGGGCAGTAAGTTAACACCATTGAGGGCGGGGTAAGCAAAGAAACGCCGCATTAATGCAGATTTGCGTCGGGTGATTGGATCGATGCTAACCGTACTGTATTCGCAACTAACTAAAGCACTACTACCAATTGGCAGGGTGTTGTCAGCAACGACGATCGCTTCATTCACCGTACCAGAGTTACTACCTACAACATCGGGAGTCTTGAGTGCTGTACCTTCGGGCTTAGTTTCACTCAAAGGTAAGTAAAGCACCAGATCTGTTTGTTCTTTGGTTAGGGGTTCGTTCATCGCTGCTTGAATTTCTTCTATGGTGCGGGCTTTTTTCCACAAGCGAAATTCAGCCATTTTGCCGTTGAAGAAACCATCTCCTGTCCAATTACTCTTGCCGATGTAATTGCTAGTCCGATTGACATTATTGGGAAGATTGATTTGTCCGCTTTGAATTAGTTGCCCATCTTTGTAGAGTTTGGCATTACCTGCTGCATCCACAGTTCCCGCTAGGTGCATCCATACACCTGTTTGCAAGACTCCAGATGCTTGAATTTGAGTTTCTACAGAACCCCGACGAATATATAAAGCGAGATTGTTTGTCTTGCCTGGATTTGCGAAAACGATATTCTCTTGATCCCTACCGATGCCCAAATCCATCACCCGCGACCAACTATTGAAGCTGTTGTAGTAAACCCAAGCTTCTACGGTTAAACCTTGGGAAAAATCGGCATTCAAGGCAGGTAGAGAAATGAAATCATTCTTACCATCAAACTGGAGAACTTTACTTCCCAGGTTGCCAATTACGGCGGTGCAATTCCACCAAATTGCGCCTTGAATTGTGCCGTTGCGTCCGCTACCTGTAGCATCTCGAACTTCTGTGCCTGTAGCTTCATTGAGTGGGTAATATCCTAGTAGTCCTGGTTCATTGCCACTGAGCAATATCTTACTATTAATTTCAATTTCTTCTTGCTTCAATGCCATTGCCCAAATCCGGACTTCTGCTAGTTTTCCGAATTGATGACCGCCAGTTTTTTGATTGCCAATAATTTGGATTTGTCCGATACTGCGGCCTAAAATGGTTTCAAATTTCGGCGTACCAACTATAGTCGCATCCCGTTTGCTTGGACCTGAATCTTTAGCGGCATTGTTAGCAAATGTCCAATATCCTACTAACCCATTTTGTTCGCCTTTGAGAGTTTTGCCAAAATCGGATTGAATTTCTTCTTGAGTGCGGGCGCGATTCCAGATTCTGAAATCTGCGATCGCTCCATGGTAGTAACACCGATCTTCTACTGCAAGTCTGCCTACTTTAACTTGGGCTGTTTTGGGCAAAGGTTTAGTTTTCCCTGTGGCAGTATGCCATAAGATACCATTCCGGTAAATTGACATTTCTCCCAAACCAACACTTTTTACAAATGCCCAGTGCGTCCAGGTTCCTTCATATTCAGGTTGTTGGGCAGCTTTTTCAATCCGGTCAAAATCTTTGCCATCACTCCCACAATCAAAGTAAATTATGCCGTTAGACCAAGGTAGATGTATGTTTAAAATCCGCCGATTTTTATCATCAACTGCTTCAATTATTGATGTTTCTTTGGGTAGTGAAGTGTCACCTTTTGCCCAAAAACTAATGGTAATTTCATTACCAACGGGGATACTTTCCGGTGCTAAAACTAGATGTTCCTTCTGTCCGTTTAAGCTAATTGATGGTTTAGCGACAATTGTCTCTCCTACTTTTTGTCCGTCTATATAGAAGGTAGTGTTAGTTTTATCGCCTGTACCTTTGCCCATCGCTATGAGATGATGCCAGCCCGAAGATAGATTTTCCAAGCTGTAGCCACTATCATGGAAGAAACCATTAATCCGAGTTCCTAATTGCACTTGGTTGTAAACTACAATTTGGTTATCAATCCCATTAGCATCGCTGACTAAAACGCGCCAAGTTAGGTTGTCATTAAAGGGATAGCAAAACCAAGCTTCAACTGTCCATTCTTCATTAATTAAAATCGGAGCGTTTAATTCCACTAAGCTGTTAGTGTTATTGAAGTTGAGACAAGTTCGCAATGGTTCGGGCATCCATTGTTCAAAGGCAACATTACGGCTATCTGAAGTAGCATCATAATTTGTTAACCGCATTCGTCCTTGAGTATCAAAGTAACTTAATTGGACGTTACCTTCGCAAGTTTCTATGGCACTGATGCGGCTACCCGTTCGGACAAATTCTAACATTCCTCCGGTGGTTTCTAGTCCAGCTTGGGAGCCTTTTGTTACTTTATGCACTACTGGCATAGATTGAGGAGTTAGCTGAATATTTTTAATTGCTGCCAGCAATTTAGTGTTGAGTTGATTCAGTTCATTTCGCAACTGATTGAGTTGATTATTTACATTGGCTAGCTGTGCTTCTAATTCAGCTTTCCTGGAAACTCCCATTTGCAAGAAAGCTTCAAGAAGAGCTATTTGTTGTTGGATTTTTTGTAATTCAGCTAGTTTTTGACTCCAAGCAGCTTCGGCATCATTAATTTTGCTAGGATAGGCAACCATCTCGGTTTTTTCTAGCTTCCAAGATAGTCGCCAATTATTTTGATAAGTGGCAACTATGACGTTGGTAGGATGATCCCGATATAGGTAACAATCGCTGCCATAACCATTTTCTGGATTTAAGCCATTTTTGAGCAGGTAATATCCATTACCTTGGTTTTCTAATTTCCAAAATTGCCGCCAATTGTTATCTAATGTAGCAACTGCTACATTAGTCGGATGTTGGCGATGGAGATAACAATCTCCACCATAGCCATTTTCTGGACAAAGACCATTTTTGAGGCGGTAGTATCCGCTATCATCTAATTCAAATTTCCAATATTCTCGCAAGTTTTCTTCGTAGTTAGCAACTTGGACATTGATAGGATGAGCGCGATACATATAGCATTCCGCCCCATAGCCATTTTCTGGATTTAAGCCATTTTTGAGCCGACACCAGTAATTGAGGGGATTATTTTTTTCAGCTTGGTAAATATTGCGTAGAGATGCTTCTTCAAATACCAACCTGAAACCGAGTTCTTTCAATGCGTTTAACCGTTCCTGAAGTTTAGGAATTGAAGCTAGTTGCGCTAATTCTTTTTCTAGCCGCAATTTTTCTTTGAGTAGGCGAGATTCTTCACCTTCTTTACTGGCGAATAGTTTTGAGTCTTTTTCTAAAGCTGCATAGCGATCGACAATGCTAGTTAAAGTCACTGTATCGTTGTACTTAGCTTCAGTAATTGCATCAGATACTAAGCGGATGCGATGCTTGCGAATTTCTAGCGAGTTCCAACTTCCCCGCACTTGAGCAATTTCAAAACAGCGCAGCATAGAAATGTTTTCCGGTACGGTAAAGCGACAAGAGGCAAGATACCAACCATCACCCAAATTTTGAAATTGATTCTGCACTGCGGAAAAGGGGATTTTTTCTTCAGCACTGCGGCTAGTTTTCCCCCAATAAGACATCAAGAAAATCTTATTGCCTAAGTTATCAACGTTATTGATATCTATGGCTGTATTGCTGTTGACTTTGAACTCAAAGCTTTCTTCGTAGGTTTCTTGTTGAGTAACAGCAAATAATTCTGGATTGCTGTATTTAACTACCAGTGATGTTTGGGAAGCAAGACTGCGGGGTAGGGTAACTCCACCTACATAAGCGCCACCGTAGACGATGCCATCATTAGCATTAACGGAAAAATCTGCTGTTTTGCGTTCTTTACCTTCGGCGATCGCGCCTAAACGCCAGTAACCTACTAAACCGACTTCTTTACCTGTCAATTGTAGGTGCATAGTATTTTTAACTTCTGCGGCAGTGCTGGCTTGTTTCCAAATGCGAACCTCGGCTATTTCACCCTGCCACAATTTGTCTACTTTGCCGATGTAATACTCACTACTCTCATTGGTGTAAAACTCTTTAGGGGCTGGTTGAGTAGCAAATAGTTCGCCATTGCGGTAAAATTTATATTCCGTTCCTTGCTTCACCCAAGCAATATGAATCCACTGATTTGCTGCATTAAAGAAATTATTTACTATCCCGGCATATCTGTTGCCTTCAACACCATAAGAATCGTAATGCAATCCGCCATTACTTTCTGATATCCACAATCCGGGTTTGCGATATTTATCGCCTTGTTTGCCAATAAATCCGTGATAACTTCCGTCGTTAATTACCGCAGGTTTTACCCAGAGTGCGAGCGTGAATTCTGTATTGTTTACAAACGGATCGTTGATGGCAACAAAATCATCTTTACCATCAAAAATGATGCCGCGACGTTTCCGAGATTGCAGTTTGATGTTGACTGCTTCTGCTGTTCCCCACAGGCGTTCTAGCGCAAAGCTATGACTATTAATTTTGATGACAGGATAGGTATCGTTTAGGCTTTGGCTACCAATAATCTGCACTTCATCGCCATTTTCTAGACCGTGATTAAAAGCTTTAATCTGCAATTGACCATCTGCTGTAATTTGATAGCTGCTAATCTGACCATCAAAAATTAGATTTTTATCTTCTTCTTGCTTTTCCCAAAAACCTAATTCGCTACTCGACCATTTATTGTTGATGGCAAAGGTATTAGCATCGATATGATTGACTTGATATACGCCGTTATAACTCAGCGTACCTTGAATTTTTACCTGCTCGCCATCTTTTAAATCTACCTCTGTATCCGAGATGATTCTGATTTTATCTTCTGCTTCTTCAACAGGATCGTCGCTACCTCTTTCTATACCCATAATCTTGCCTTGGGGTGGCATAACTCCGGCGATAGATTTAATTTCGTCCAGGGTATTTAAAGGTAATAAAATCTCCCGCTCATTACTGCGAAGTACAGCTGAGTTTGGGGTTTCGTTGATTTCAGATAAAGTTCCATCAGAGGCGATCGCAAAACTTATTGCTGCTGTGCCTTTATCGGTGGGAACTGCCAGCATTAAACGGCTAGTTGTCCTAATTAATTGCAGATCTCCGCCAGGAATTTTCTTTTCTGTTTGTAAGTCGTATTTTGTGGCACTCAATCCATCAGTAACTTTAGCTCCAGTAAAATCGAATGTACGTTTGATAATCCCGGGAATGCTGCGATAAATTAATCTTTCATCATCTGATGATTTTGGTTCTAATAAGGTATAGTCTTTGATCTCAAAAAGTCCCTCTTCTGAAGTCAGAATCGTAGTCAGTTCAACTTTTTGATTGCTGCTATTATAAGCAAAAATATGCCAGCGATGCCGATCGTTTTCTTTGGTAGGTACTAGCACTACTGTAAACCAACCATTTTGCAGGTTATTTACTAAGCACAATTCTGTAGTAGGTTCATAAAAGGAATTTCCGTCTGGATCTCGGAAGTCTAGGGAATCAACGTTTTGCAGCGCATTCCCATTTTTATTCATGCTTTCACTAGGTTGATATTTCTGTTTGCTGCGCTTAAATCGTACTTCTAGTTTCCGAGTTAATTTATTAGTTAGCCCATCCAATACGAAGCGGTCTACTAACAATGTATTACTCTTAGATTGGCGGAAAACATATACATGACCGAGGGCTGATATTAATTGTACAGGTGCTACGGCTGATTGGTTCTTAGTTTTGTAGCACGACTTAATAATAAATTGAGTAGGCGTAGCTTTAACTGTCAGTTCTTCCGCTTCTTTATCGATTACTGATTTATCATCTGTTTCATCGGGAAAGATTAATTCTTGCCAATTTTCCCATCCTGTTCTTTGCTCGGCTGGCACATTAAGATAACTATCTTCAAAGCCATCTTGCTTGACTGTATACCAGATTTTGCCATCACTATCTGTACCGAATACAACCACTTTGCTTTCGTGGCTAATGGTATTGATATGTTGAATTTTAGCTTTTTGCAACAACATAAGCTCAACTTCCTTTTTCGACTAAAACAACTACTAAATCTGCCTCTCTTTTCTAGAAATGACGCAGCTCAATGCCTTTGACATGAGGTCTAATAGCATCATCTTTCTATCTATTGGCATGTTTATTCTAGATGTTAGTAGGTAGCAAATATAGTCCTACAACACCCTAAAATGCCTAGAGCCGATATTGTGAGAGATGATATTAATAGGAAAATTAATTTTTTCCCGTCTAAAAACATACCATGGAGAGCAAAAATAAATTATTAATAAATAAAAATAAATTTATATTTATGTAATTTATTTTTATCTTAAGTAAAATTCGCTAATTCAAAGCGTAGCTTTAATTAACGTGAGTTCGACCGTCGATCCGACGGGAAAATCGATGTAGACACCGCCGATAGCGATCGCAGTAAAGCAGGGGGTTAAAATTAAACGACCTACTCTACTCAGTTAAATTAGGGTAATTTTTAGCAACACTTGTAGCGTGCGTTAGCCATGCCTAACGCACCAAATACATGGTATAACCAAAAAATATAGGTGCGATCGCGCAAAAACAATGACGCCAATTTCTAAACTTTTCTCAAGTGTATTCTGTCTCTTATTTCTCGCAGGTAAAACCCCAAAAGTACTAGCTCAACCTACCGCAGATGCGCTAATTGGTCAAGTTACTTCGGTCAGCCAATTAGAAGATATCCAGCCAACTGATTGGGCGTTTCAAGCACTCCAATCGTTAGTTGAACGGTATGGCGTAATCGAAGGTTATCCTGACAAAACTTTCCGAGGAAACCGAGCAATTACCCGCTACGAATTCGCCGCCGGTTTAAATGCAGCGCTAAACCGAATTAACGAACTAATCGCCACAGGAACAGAGAATTTAATTGCTAGCGAAGACTTACTAACCTTACAGCGACTAAGGGAAGAATTCGCCGCAGAATTAGCGACATTGCGGAGTCGAGTTGATACCATAGAAGCACGCGCGGCGGAGTTAGAAGCAAATCAATTTGCTACCACAACAAAGCTCACAGGTCAAGTAATTTTTGCCGTAAATGCAGGGAGTATGAATAGCCGAAGGATAATCGCTCCCAGAGGCGCAGTTATTAGCGAAGATGACCCGAATCCCACCGTTATTTATCGAACCAGTTTAGATTTAAACACCAGCTTTCACGGCACAGATTTATTAAAAGTTAGATTAGTAACCGGAAGCGATGGCATTACCGATAACGCTGCCGGATTTTTGGAACCTAACTTAGGAAGTACTTTAGACTTCTCAATTCCCGGTCGCGATGGTCGATTCAGTTTAGCCAGATTATACTACAGTTTTACGCCTATAAAAGACTTAAAAATTACAGTTGGACCAGCGCTAGTTGCTCCAGATTTTGTAGACAAAAATCGCTATGCAAATACCAGCTTTCTGGACTTTTCTACCTTAGCTTTAGTTAATAACTTTATCCTACTTCCCAGACCAGGGGGCGCAGGTATTGTTATCGACTGGAATCCGGGAGGAGGTGCGGTAAAATTACGAGGACTATATGTTTCTGGAGATGCAGCAGATAGGTTACCCGAAAACGAGCGATTAATTGGTGGCGGCGCACCTGAAAATATTCGGTTATTTCCTACAGCGGGTGGAGATGCTAAAGGCGGTTTTTTTGGCGATCCTTACCAAGGATTTTTAGAACTAGAATATGCTCCGAGTAAAAATTTTTCCCTGCGCCTCCAGTACAGCGGTGGCGAGATATTTGGCAGCAATTTTAATGGATTTGGTATCAATTTTGACTGGGCGCTGAACCAGAAATTGGGTATATTTGGACGATATGGTTATGCGACCTATCCCGATACCAGTTTGGGCGATATTAGCCCGAATTATTGGAGTGCAGGACTTGGGTTTCGAGACTTGTTTGTACCGAAAGCTTTAGCAGGCATTGCCGTTGGTCAACCTTTAATTGAAAATGCGGTTGGGAATGGGACTCAAACGAACTTTGAAGCGTTTTACAACTTTCCCTTCAGCGATAGATTGCGGGTTACACCCTTAATTCAGGTGATTACCAATCCCGCGAATCAAGAAGCAAATGGTACAATTATCACTGGCACGTTGCGAACAGTTTTTTCATTCTAAAATCGAGAGTTAATTGTATGGCAAATATTCTGCATATTGACAGCAGTCCGCGTGGCGATCGCTCTCACAGTCGGACTCTCACCGGGGAATTTATTACTGCTTGGAAATCTGCCCATCCTAACGATAATGTAACCTATCGAGATATCGGACGTTCTCCCGTTCCTCACGTAGATGAACCTTGGATCGCAGCTAGCTTTACTCCCCCCGAAGATCTTACACCCGAACTCAAAGCAGCAATTCAAATTTCCGACGAACTAATTGATGAGTTTTTGACGTGCGATCGCTACATTTTAGGCTCGCCCATGCATAACTTTGGCATTACTTCAACCTTAAAAGCATACTTCGATCAAATTGTCCGCGTTGGTCGTACTTTTGCCGTCACAGAAAATGGCTACGAAGGCTTAGTAAAAAACAAGAAAGCTTTAATTATCACTTCACGCGGTGGCAGCTACCCCCCTGGAAGTCCAATGGCACAATTCGATTTTCAGGAACCTTATATCCGAGCAATCTTTAACTTTATGGGTATCGCAGATATCAGTTTTATCCATGCAGATAACATTAGCATGGGAGATGATGCCCGTCAGCAGTCGTTCGCGGCGGCGCGGAATGCAATTAAAACCATAGTAGATACTTGGTAAAGGCGCGATGAACCAGCAAAATCCTAACTCAATCCTAACCAAAGCTACCTTGCTCCTCGCCAGTACTTTAACCGTAATGTCAGGCGCAACAATTGCCCCCTCTTTACCTGCAATGCAAGACCATTTTGCATCGGTTCAAAACGCAGATATTTGGGTCAGATTAGTCTTAACCGTTCCGGCTTTATTTATTGTCATCGGTTCGCCGATTGCTGGTGTAATTGTAGATCGACTGGGACGCAAACCGCTGTTAATTGTCTCTGCTGTATTGTATGGTTTTGCCGGAGGTTCGGGTTACGTTTTAAACTCTCTATTTGCAATTTTAGGCGGTCGTGCTTTACTAGGTTTAGCCGTTGCTGGAGTGATGGTAAGCGCTACTACACTAATTGCAGATTACTATATTGGACAAGCTCGCGCTACTTTCATGGGATTGCAAGCAGCATTTATGGGATTGGGAGGAGTTTTGTTTCTCTCTGCTGGGGGTTCGCTTGCTTCTGCAAGTTGGCGCTATCCATTTTTAATTTATCTCTTCGCTTGGCTTTTACTGCCTTTAATTTTGATATCTATTTACGAACCGCGTCGCGTTAATTATGCGGAATTGCCAGGAGGAAATCAATCTGAAATTAATGCTTCTATACCTGTGAACCTGCTGATACTTGTTTATGGCGTGACAACGCTTAGTCAGGTGATTTTCTATTTAATTCCAGTCCAATTACCGTTTTATCTCCGCAGTTTGACCAATGCTACACCAGCACAAAGTGGGATAGCGATCGCATTCTGTACCCTCTTTAGCGCCTTTGCCTCTTTAAGCTATGGCAAAGTAAAAGCAAGGCTGGATTTTGTCAGCATTTTACCCGTCATTTTCGGCTTTATGGGCATCGGTTATGGGATTATTGGTTTAGCGGGTAACTATGGGTTGATATTGTTAGGTTTAGCCACAGCAGGTTTAGGATTGGGACTGCTAATGCCTAATATGACCGTATGGGTATCTTTCGCCGTACCAGATGCGGTGCGAGGACGCGCTTTAGGAGGACTTTCTACGGCTTTATTTTTAGGGCAGTTTCTTTCACCAATCCTGACTCAACCTGTTAGTCAAAATGTCGGTTTGGGGTTGACTTATGCTTTTTCCGGCGCACTGCTTTTAGTTTTGGGAATTGCTTTTACTGTTACGAAACAGCAAGTTATCGCTTTAACTGCTGTTTCCAAACCCGTGCAGTAGGGGCGGGGTTTACAAACAATATACCTCTGGCAAAAATATGTGAGGCGGGCAGGATGCCCACCCCACAAAACCAGAAAAATTATTGTGGGGTGGGCGTCCCGTGAGGCAGGCAGGATGCCCACCCCACAAAACCAGAAAAATTCTTGTGGGGTGGGCGTCCCGTGAGGCGGGCAGGATGCCCACCCGACAAAACCAGAAAAATTCTTGTGGGGTGGGCGTCCCGCCCGCCCTTTAAATCGTCTCAAAAGGACTTTTGCAACAGGTCTAATCTTTAATACCTAGATTTTCGACTTCTCTCAGAAGTCGGGGTTCTAGGTGTTATGGTCGCCCCTTTATATACACCCTAGATTAATCCTTCTCGTCTTTCTCATCCTTGTCATCATCTTCTTCATCCTTTTCATCTTCCTCATCAGCTTTATTACCAGCATCGCTGGGGCGATTTTGTAGCTGCTGCTGCGGATTATTTGGCGGACTGGGGGAAGGCGCTTCTTTTTCAGAAGCGCAAGCACTTGTGTAGACAAGCAAAACAAACGCTATCAACCGCACAATTAGGTGAGTTTGACTCCTCATACCCTTTTAATATTGATAAATTACGAAGTTGTTTCGTGAATATTATCAGATGACTGGATGCGTTTTTCTAAATATTGACCGATCATCAATTGTTCGCCAGCACGAGAAATAATGCTTTGTCGCGTGCGATAGTTATTGCCAATCAGTTTTAATTCTTCCTCAAATACAGAATCGTTATATTCTGTCTTTAAACACAAAGTTTTGGCATTGGTGAAGTAATATTGCGCGGTGACAGGTTTGGATGTGGCGAAACCGCGATCGCGATACACTATTTTTCCCAACACCCCAAACAGCGTCGAACCCTGGGACTGTTTCCGATCCGTTACCGAATCCTTGCTGTCCCAGGTAATTTTCGCCCCACAAGTCAAGGATACCTCATCGCCCAGACCGTGCAGTTGCGCCAGTTGCCCTAGTTCCTCGCTTCCTCGTTCCAGAAACTTGATGGTAATAAAACTTACCATCTCCTGCGTTTTTCCCTCGGGTAGCGTGTAGTACCGACGTTCTGAACGCCAATTACCCTGCGATTCTTGGAAGAACTCGGCAATTAGCTGCTCTCCATCGGTCTGTGTAATTTGTATCAATGATGTCACTGGGGTCAATCCTTATTCATCGCCATCTATATCTACATTGTACCAATGCATAAAATGGGAAATTAGATAAATTTCGTAACTTTTTTTAATAGTCCTTTGCTAGGGGGGGACGGAGAGGGAAAAACAGACCATTAGCAATTAGCCATTAGCCATTACCCATTACCAAAAACTTAAAAATCTATCAAAACAAACTTGCGAATCGGGATTCGTTTATTTTTTTCTGGCTCGGATAAAGCTGATTTGATTACCAGCTTCCATGCAGCAGGTGAAGAAAGGGATGGTAAAGCTAGTTGGACAGCTGTCAGCAACTTTCCTTGCTTGCACGCAACCCAGCTAGATCGCAGTTTCATATAAGATTGAAAATGTTGCAGGTTTGGCAGAGCAGCCCGATGCTTTTCGTTGGTAATGGCGTACATTTTTGCCATTACTAATAGGTTGCTATCTAGATTTTTTTGCAACCACGGGGGCTGCTTGTAACGGAAGATAATTGCTTCGATTAAAAGCTGCCAAGCCTGTCGAGATAATAGGGCTGGAAACACAAATTTCATAGAAGTAAGATAAGCTTTTTGTTTCAGCGCAACCAAGCTCCAATGCAACTTGACATAGGCGCGAATCGCCCCAATTTCTGGAATTAATGCGCGGTGATTTTCGCTGACTAAGGCGTGGATTTTTTCCTTGATTAAAATATTGGTTTCTAGCCGCTTTTGCAGAGAGAACTTTTGATTGTAACCTCCAGGCCAAACTGTACGATAAGCCAAACATTTATTAATAAAAATCGCATCTCCAAACTGAGCAATTCTCAGCCAAGAATCAATATCGTCAAAGTTGGCATCTAAACTGGAATCCCAACCCCCAGATTGAATAAACGCATCGCGGCGGAAGGCTACTTGAATCGGCGTACCAAATGGAATTTGCTCCAACAGCATTCCATAATGGATATCTTCTTGGGGGATATAAAAAGCTTGCCCTGGTCCCATTTTACGGGTGCGGTTAATTTCCACTTGATTGACATCGACTTGGGCAGCTTGACAAGAACAGATTACAGCTTCCCGGCGTAGCGCGATCGCTCGCATCATCTCCTTGATACAATTCGGGTCTAAATAATCATCGTCATCCACCGGCTTGATCCAATCGCCTTGCGCCACTTGCACCCCAGCATTCACCGCAGCTGCATGACCCATATTCGTGAGGTTACGATGGTAGGTGACGCGAGATCCCAAGCTGCGGACATAATCTTGGGTATCATCCGATGAGCAGTCATCCACCACCACCACTTCACAGGGTACAGTTTGGGCAAGAGCAGATTCAATGGCTCGCTTGAGAAACGACAAGCGGTTATAGGTCGTGATGACGATACTAAATTTCATCTGGGTCATTAGTAGAAAACCCCAGCAATAGGGTTGTGCGAGCGGCAAAGTAGAAAGTAGTGCTACCCTAACTCTTTCCTTACTACTTTACCGTTGCTCCAGCCAACTGCCAAAAGGGAGAATCTAGGCGGACAAGATTGGCTCACACCAACCAGCATTGCTTTCACACCCTAGGGCGACGGCTGCGTGCTGGTAGCGGCGATTTTTGCAGAATCGCCGCTACCCCGATTTATTGCGATCGCAACGGGTCAAACCAATCAGGTGTAAAGCTTCCGTGCAGACCATAAGGAACGTGATGCTTCAGGTGTAATCGAGCAACAGAACCTCGATTCAAGTCACGAGCCTCCAAAATCGCCAAATCAGAGCGATGGTGAGCCGAATCATAGACTAATGTTAGCAGCCAACCATCATCTTCATTCACAGTCTCAGGGCGAGGGACGAAAATAGGTTCGCTGACATAGCCCTTGGGTGCTGCACTCCAGAGTTGTCTGGTACCGGAGTTTAAATCAACTTTAAGAATTGCCTGTAGCGGAGCGTTGCCAGATGGCGCATGAGCAGCACCCAAATAAAGATATCGATAAGGCTGCCCTACTTTTGTGGGATTAACCCAAGGAAACTCGCAGCATCGACTTTCCAACATCTGACGCTGCACCCCTGGTTGCCATGGCTCTGCCTGGGAGCGCCCTCCTGGCTGCCATGGCTCTGCCTGGGAGCTATTAAGATCGATCTCAAACCGCCACAACTGTCCAGGAGATAAAGCCTCAAAATTAGTTTGGCGATAATCCGATTCAGCTTCAACAGCAGACAAGGACTCATAACAAATTGAATCCAAATAAATTTTATCCCCCTGCTCAAAGGCATTGGCGTGGTGGAAAACAAAACCCGCTTCGGTTTGGAGCAATTGCATCGGTTGCTTGGGATTCCGGGGGATAATAATAATTTGGGTAGGTCGATTGGGGTTAAACTTAATGCACTGCGCTGCACCTTGCAAACCCAGCACAAAAGGCAGCGGATTGAACGTCACCGGATTCTGAAAGAAAATACAGTAATTCGGTGTAATCGCCAAATCGTGAATAAAAGCAAAACCCGGAACATAATGGCTGTGTTTTGTCAACAGCTTGCCCGATGGATCGAATTCGTAGATCGTAATCTTACTTGATAAACCGGGTTTGATAGAAAAGTTGACCAATCTCCCAGTTTTCCCATCAATTCGAGGATGGGCAGCAAAAGCATCACCCGGATCTAACAACCCATCAAGGTATTCTAGTCCCAAAGTTTCTAGGGTGTAAGGGTCTAAGCGATAAGGTGCCGCAGCTTCCCACAACGCCAAAAGTTTATCGCCCCAATAAATTACATTTGTATTGGCGATATTTTTGTGCCTTAAATCAAACGCATTCCCTAACCAACCCCCCGGTTTTTGAGTGCCAAATACACCGCGATAAAGAATTCTGCCCGCCGCCTGTTCTTCTTGATACCCTTTGGTGCGGACAAAGCGGTTGGAAAAGTGGGCGCGACCATCTTTAAAACCAATCTTGGCAATCATGCCATCCCCATCAAATGGATGGTGGATGCGCTGTCCGTTAATATCCAGCAAACCGGGGCCATTGCGAAACAAAGTGCCGTTTAAATCCGCCGGAATATCTCCTTCTACATCATCGATCCAGTAATCAAACTCTTGTTTAAGTGATTCATAGCCTCGCTGCCAATCTTGGGCATTATAAGACGTTACTGGAACCGTAGATGCGTGTTCGTATAGTTGAAAGGTCTGCATTGGTAATTGGTAATTGCTAATTGCTAATTGCTAATTGGTAATTGGTAATTGGTATTTTTTTATTATTACCGATTACCGATTACCCATTACCCATTCATTATTCAGCCTTATTATCGGCTTCTAATAAGCGGGACTGCTGCACTAATTCGGACATCAGATCTGGCAAAAACGGCTGTCCCATGTGCTTGGAAGCGGTAGAATCTAGTTCCAAAGCCGGGATGGGTTGAATTGTATGAGATTCTAGGTCTGTTTGGGGATCTCCGGTTGGTAACCAACCCAAAAACGGTAAGGGCAAAAGTGTGCTGAGGTTGGTAATAACAACTAACAGCCAGAGTGACTCAAAGTTAGTTGCAGTAATACCAAACCAATGCATTAGTAAAGCTCCAAACTGATTAGACAGTATTCCTGCCAAATTTACAACCGACATTAGCAAGGCAAATAACGTAGCTTCTACTCCTGGAGGGCAGAGTCTGGCGGCTAATACTAAAACGGGCATGTAAGCAATTTTTCCCATTACGGTGAGAACGAGACTATCGCCCAAACTAAACCATTTGTCATCAATTCCTAACGCGCGATTGGCGTGGGTAACCAGCAGTAGCATCGACATGCCCAAAATGGTCGATATTACCGTACTCCAACCAAAAATAGTCCGAAATGGCATCGTTTTAAAGTATCTTTGGAACAGCCAGACCCCAACTAAAGATGCGACACTGGTTACCAAGCGCACCCGCCCCAAAAACTCTGGTTGAAACCCCAATTCGTTAGTACTGAAAAAGAAAAACGCAGCATCTGCGGTTGGGGTAGACTGGCAAAGGAAAATAAACACTGTGGGCATCCAAATAGCTTTTTGGCTAACGGTTTTCCCCAGTTGCTGCACTTGGTGCCAAACGCTACCAGCATCGGGCAGCTCAAATACTGGCAACTCGGAAATTAACCAGGCAACACAGGAAACAATCAGCGGAAAAGTAGCCGTAATGCCGAATACGGTGCGGGTGCCCAAATGTTCTAATAAATAGCCGCTAAAGTAAGCGGTGATTAAGCCTCCCACCCCTGAAGCGCCCCAAGCCAGGGATTGAAGCGATCCGGCATTGCTGACGGATTCACCTCTAGCGCGTTCGACAACGAGGGAATCTACAATCACGTCGCTGACGGCAACTGCTAGGGCACCGAGAGCGATCGCAGCTGTCGCCGCCCAAGCGGTATGTACTACCGTCGCCAAACAAATCCAAGACGCCGATCCCAGCAATCCGGATAATATCAGATACGGACGCCGCCGATAACCTAAAATCGGCAATCCATCGCTAATAAAGCCAAATAGCGGCTTGACGATCCACGGCAAGGCGGCAATCCCCATCAGGGCAGATACTTCCGCCGGACTCAGCGCCAGTTCGTCCTTGAGAAAAAAGCTAATCCCTAGGCGTGCCAGTCCTACAATGCCCTCAACGAAGTAAACCAGCAAAATTGCCAGCAGTTCTGAACTTACCTCTATACCAAAAAAAAGCTTTTTTGTCAAGGTTTTTTTCAGATCGGACAACTCGGAGGAGGAAACCAGCATTGATAAAGTATCGTTAAGAATTATCGACTTTTATATCATATGGATGGGAGGGTGGGGTCTGTCGGAAGAGCGATCGTTGATGGAAAAAGCTTTACCCAATTATCCAATCCTCTGGCGATTCTCCATCTTGCAGCGTCATCATCTGGCATAACTCTTTCCTCAAGTTATCAGTGAAATCGTGCCAAAATTTACACGCGCCAAGCCGGTATCTGGGCAGATAATAAACTCGTTCAGCCTGAAACAACTTCAACTCAATAATTAAAATCCTCTATAACCCTTGAAATTTCCACGCGATCGCCTTCCTTTAGTTGCAGGTATACCAAAAACATGAGTGAAGCAAACACCCTGACTATCCAAATTTCTGGCGATGATAGCTTGCGCCTCGCCGCCGAAGCTAAACGCCGTCAAATTGACGCGGACACCCTAGCGCAGATGTTACTCCACGACAGTCTAACTAAACTAAGTCCGCTATTACCAACGGATATAGAATCTCTTGAGAAGTTATATACATTTCAAGGAAAAACAGAAGTCTTGCAGTTTCTGGAACAGTATCCCTTTCTGGTTCCCATCTTGCTAAAAGGATATGAACCAACCCGCAAATACTTTCCAGATGCAAAGTTGTTTCTGCAAGTCGTCACCGCTCCGGAAGCAGCATCAAAGAATGATGATATGTTGTGGATCTTCATTGAAAGACCATTATATTTTGACCCAGAAGTCGCGATTGACACTCTTGAACAACTAGATGACGATTGGTGTATCGATGCTGAAAAACGCGATCAAGGGAAGCTTTTTATCGGTTTTAACTAACTAATAACTTTTAATTGGTCAGAGTATCTGAATTTAGCACAGGAACTGGCGCAGCAAACCACAGATGAAGCCAAACTACGATCGGCTATTAGTCGATCCTACTATGCAGCTTTCATCAAGTCACGCAATTTTTTACAAGAGCGGGAGGGTTTATAGCGGATTGCAGGCGGATCAGGTACACCTGAGAATGCAATAGCGGCTGCCATTTTTGCTGCCGCTATTGCATTCTTGCGCCAAAAGGCTGTACCTCACTCGCTGGCAATCGGCTGTAAATATTCCTACCGAAAATACTCACAAATATATCATCAATCAATTCAACAATAGCTCCGACCCAGTACGTATAAAAATTGGCAGGAGATTGCTGCGTCTACGAGGTTTTCGCAACCAAGCAGATTACGATAACACATTCCCACTATTGGTTGAGAAGACTCAGGAGTCTTTAACTTTAGCCAGACGAATAATTTCTAGTCTAGATAAATTGTGACAAAACAAACAAATCCCAGGACTTACGCAGCAACTCTAGATATGCTGGAGATGGTGCGTTACACTGCGTTAACGCACCCTACATACAGAGACTTGCCTTCGCGCTCTTTGCGTCTTCGCGGTTCAAATCTACAACACACCCTTAGAACTAGGAATCGCACCTGCACGACGGGGATCGACTTCTACCGCCATCCGCATTGCCCTAGCAAAAGCCTTAAACGTTGCTTCAATAATATGATGCGAATTAATTCCATCCAATTGCCGGATATGCAGCGTCATCTGAGAGTGATTCACCACTGCTACAAAAAACTCCCGCACTAATTGAGTATCGTAAGTTCCAACGCGCTGGGTAGGAATCTCCAAACCATAACTCAAGTGCGGGCGTCCGGAAAAGTCTAGCGCCACCTGAACTAACGCTTCGTCCAGTGGTGCCAGGAAATGCCCGAAGCGGACAATGCCTTTGCGATCGCCCAACGCTTTCCCCAAAGCTTGCCCCAATGTTATCCCCACATCTTCGTTAGTGTGGTGGTCGTCTATTTCTATATCTCCCTTGGCTTGGACTTCCAAGTCAATTAGCCCGTGGGAAGATATCTGATGCAGCATGTGATCCAAAAACGGAATTCCCGTCCTGGCGCTGCAATTGCCCGTTCCATCTAAATTGAGACTCACATATACGTCAGTTTCCCCGGTTTTGCGGCTGACTGAAGCAGTCCGAGGGCTTAGAATTAGTTCCGGGTGTTGGGATTCGGTTGTTGGGCGTTCGCTTGTCTGCATAATTTGGTAATTGGTAATTGGTAATTGGTAATTAATAATTGGTGATTTGAGATTTGAGATTTCAGATTTCCATCTCAAATCTCAAATCTCAAATCTCAAATTCCCCATTACCCCATTCCCATGATTTCGTATCCAGCATCGACGTACAGGATTTGACCTGTAATGCCGCTAGCTAAGTCGCTACAAAGGAAAGCCGCCGCATTCCCCACTTCTAACTGTGTCACAGTTCGTCGCAGGGGGGCGACTTGCTCGACGTGGGAAATCATATCGCGAATCCCACCCACAGCGGAGGACGCCAGCGTGCGAATTGGACCTGCTGAGATTCCGTTCACCCGGACATTTTGCGCGCCTAATTCCGATGCTAGGTAACGAACGTTCATTTCTAAGGCAGCTTTGGCGATTCCCATCACGTTATAGTTGGGAACTACCCGCACGCCGCCTAAATAGGTTAGCGTGACGATACTGCCACCTTCTGTCATTAAGGGTTTAGCTGCTGCACTCAGTTGAATCAGCGAGTAAGCACTGACATCTAAAGCCAGGTTGAACCCATCTTTGGAGATTTTGCTAAAATCTCCTGATAAATCATCTTTATTGGCGAAGGCCAAACAATGGATCAGAATGTCTAATCTGCCCCACTTGTCGCGGATAGTCTCGAAGGTAGCCTGAATCTGCTCGTCATTTTGAACATCACAGGGTAAAAATAGACTTGGATTCAGGGGTTCTACCAGTTCGGATACTTTTTTCTCAAAGCGACCCCGGTCATCGGGTAGGTAGGTGATGCCAAGATTCGCGCCTGCTTTATGCAGTTGTTGAGCAATACCCCAGGCTATCGAGCGATCGTTGGCGATGCCCGTCACGAGGGCGTTTTTTCCAGTTAAATTCAGCATAAACGTTTATTATATCGGAACAAGGGTTACTTTCTCCGCCAGCTTTTCCCTGGGGAAGATGGTCAAACTGGGGAATATATTACTTGATTATCGGCTCCATCTCCCCGATTGCTTGACTTTCCGCCAAAAATCACCAAAAGTTAGCAATGAGGTGTGTTACCCCTCATCCCCTTTCAGTCGATTCCTGGTATAAATGAAACGCCCTCTTGCTACCAAGCCAACAACTACAATTGCCCCATACCACCTTTGACCCGTCACGCTTTCGGTTCAACATGAGGTAATTTAGCCAAAATGCTGTAGCGATTCATACAAACTTTGTTAAGAGTAAGTAAAGCTTCGTTTATTTTTCAGAGTAACGGAAGATGAAAAACCAAAGAAAAAGTGTTAAAATATACATTTAATCAAAAAAGACTGCTATACAAAAAACTACACGGCGTCCCTAGCTTTCTGCCTTCTTGAACTAACTCACATTGAGACTTTCCGCTCGGTTTGTGAGGTTATAGTGCATTGCTAAGGAGTTGAGAGAAGTCTTTAGAGTTCGGTGAGGACAACTGAAATGGTCGTGATGCAGGATAGACCTTTAGCAGCCGTATTTCGGCAAATCAGCAACCCATCGTTTCCACCCGTTGTAGAAACGTTTGAGCGGGGAAAAACGATCTTTTTCCCTGGGGATCCGGCTGAAAGAGTATATTTTCTGCTCAAGGGGGCTGTCAAGCTTTCGAGGGTGTACGAAGCAGGGGAAGAAATTACCGTCGCCCTGCTGCGAGAAAATAGCGTCTTTGGCGTGCTGTCTCTGATTACGGGGAATAGATCCGATAGATTTTATCATGCGGTGGCCTTTACCCCAGTCGAGCTGCTATCAGCGCCGATAGACCAGGTAGAGCAAGCGCTGAAAGATAATCCAGAATTTGCCATGTTAATGCTGCGGGGTCTGTCGTCGCGCATCCTGCAAACCGAGATGATGATCGAGACGCTGGCGCACCGAGACATGGGATCGAGATTAGTCAGCTTTCTGCTAATTCTGTGCCGAGATTTTGGCGTTCCTGGTGCCGAAGGGATTACGATAGATTTGAAGCTCTCTCATCAAGCGATCGCCGAAGCCATAGGTTCGACTAGAGTGACGGTGACTCGTTTGTTGGGAGATCTGCGGCAAGAAAAAATGATCTCGATCCACAAGAAAAAAATAACCGTACACAATCCAGTCGCCTTAAGCCATCAATTTACCTAGTTAAATAGGTTATACTTGACCCGGTCATAGATAGTGAATCATGGCTAATTTCTAGGTTGCCAGTCTGACCTCAGCCTTCCCAACTGTCACGCAAGTGACCGTGCGAAGTATAAAAAGCAATAGCAAGCGCAGTAACTGACGACCGCAGGCGCAAGCGTACTCAGCATGAGGTAGGCTGTAACTGGGTGAGGATCGTCGAAAATTATGACTACAGGGTGGATACTGATTGCGGCAATCTTGGTGTTGGGAGGCGCGATCGCGTCAGTAGGCGATCGCGTCGGAACGAAGGTAGGCAAATCAAGACTTAGCCTATTCAATTTACGTCCGCGCAAGACGGCAATTTTAATTACCGTTTTGACGGGGAGTTTGATTTCTGCCTCGACGCTGGCGATATTATTTGGTACGAGCGAGCAACTACGCACTGGGGTTTTTAAACTGGAAAAAATTCAGAAAAATCTCCGAAACGCTCGCAAGGAACTAGAAAAAACTAAAACTCAAAAAAGTAAAGTAGAAACAGAGTTAACCCAAGCTAAATCTCAGCAGGCAGAAGCACAGCAAAAACTAGATGCGACAAATCAATCTTTGCAATCAACTTTAGCCAAGCTGTCGGAAGCAACTGCCAACCAAGCGCGTACCGAAACGCAGCTGAAACAAACCCAAGGAGAATTAAATAACACTAATAGCCAACTGAATCAAACTCAGGGGAAATTAAATCAAACTCAAAATGAATTAAACCAAACCCAGGGTCAATTAAACGCAGTTTCTTCTCAAGTAATGGCGCTGCGTGATGAACGCCAGAAGTTGATCGAACAACGGGATCAATTGCAAGCAGAACGTCAAAATTTAATCGAACAGCGCAATCAACTGCAAGCAGAACGTCAAAATTTAATCGGACAGCGAAACCAACTGCAAGCGGAAAGAGCGACGTTAATAGAACAGCGGGATAAACTGCAAGCAGAACGTCAAAATTTAATCGGACAGCGCAATCAACTGCAAGCAGAACGTCAAAATTTAATCGGACAGCGCAATCAACTGCAAGCAGAACGCCAAGATTTGCTGGGACAGCGCAATCAACTGCAAGCAGAACGTCAAGATTTGCTGGGACAGCGCAATCAACTGCAAGCAGAACGCCAAGATTTGCTGGGACAGCGCGATCAACTGCAAGCAGAACGCCAAGATTTGCTGGGACAGCGCGATCAACTACAACAGGAAAGAGCGGCGCTCGTTGGACAGCGCGATCGCCTCAAAAACGAGATTGGCAACTTTAAATCTCAGATTGCCCAAAGGGACCAAGAAATTGCCGCTCAAGACCAGGCAATTGCCCAACTAGATCAAACCATTTCCCAGCGCGACCAAGTGATTGCTCAGCGGGAAACCAGCCTTAAACAACTAGAAAGTCAACAAAAAGATCTCGAAAACAAACAAGCATACTTACAACGGGCAGTAAAAATTCTAGAAGAGTATTATCAAGATTATCAAGCGTTGCGGGGCGGCAATTTAGTTTTGTTTCGCAACCAAGTTTTGGTGACTGGAGTCGTTCGCATTGTCGATCCAAAAGCCGCTCGTCAAGCTGTGGATCAATTGTTGGTAACGGCAAACAAAGTCGCAATTGAGAACACTCGACCCGGTGACAAAAATTTCAACCAACAAGTGATACAAATTAGTCCCAAAGAAGTCGATCAGATCATCGATCGCATTGATGACGGTCGAGACTATGCGATCAGAATTCTCTCAGCAGGCAACTACATCAGGGGAGAATCTGCCGTCCAAGTTTTTGCCGATGTAACCCCCAATCGCGTCGTATTTCAAGCTGGGGAAGTAGTAGCGGCAACTTCTACCAATCCCTCCACAATGACTCAAGAACAGCTTGAGCAACGGATAGAGCAGCTAATTGCAGCTTCTCAATTCCGAGTGCGTCGCGCTGGCGTGTTGGCAGATAAAATTCAGATCGGCGACGCTCGGGTCGAAACGCTGATGCGCTTCATCGAGCAATTAAAGCAGTCCGAGACATCTGTTGAAGTGCAAGTGGTAGCATCAGATGTTACCTATACGGCGGGGCCGGTCAAAATGGATCTGGTAGCCGTTCAAAAGGGACAGATACTGTTTCGCACTTCACCCGATAGCTAAATGTTAGCCCGCACCCTCAAGGGTGCGGCTACACAACCACAGCCTGCCTACGCAGGCTCAAAAATGTATATATGAATCATGCTACTACTGCCGCACCCTCAAGGGTGCGGCTACACAACCACAGCCTGCCTACGC
>NZ_BLAY01000009.1 GCF_020521235.1 Microseira wollei NIES-4236
CAATTTGGGGAATATCTGGTGGGTCTGGTTGAATATCTCCTTCGATATTTAGTTCGCCACGGGCGTTGATGATGCTATCTAAAGATTGAAAAACTGCCAATCCTAGATCGTTGCGGGGTGCGATCGCTATATTACTCCCTCCTCTAGGATCGTTAGCACTGGTGATGATTCGACTACCTTCCAATAAAACTAAACTTTGGCTTTGAATATCGATACTGCCTTCTGTGGTTGGGAGGTTTAGGCTTCCGGCGGCATTTATCTGACTTTGGTTGCGTAATTGGATATTGCGCGATCGCACCTGAATATTGCCACCTTGACCTATGTCGGATGTCGCACTAAGTCTAGCTTGGTTATCCAGCCGCATATCGCGAGCTGTAATATTGATGTTACCTGGATTACCCAAGTTGCCAGCTACAGAATTAAGGAAGCCAATATCTATATCTATATCTATATCCCCCAGACTATTATTTACTACATCTATCAGAGCTTCATTATTTATGCCTACCACGTTTTGACTTGTGACATTGATTTCAGCCCCATCCCTAACAATAAGCTGCCCAGTGGTAATCTTTAAATCACCACTATTTCCAGCATTAAAACTGGCAGCATTCAAGCCACTACGAAGCAGATTGTTGGGTGAGGTACCGCTCAGTTCCACTGACTCAGAGGCATTCACGGTGACTGTTCCCGCATTGCCACTACCCAAAAGAGTACCAGCTACTATAAATGCCCCATCGCGGAGAATCAACCGCCCAGTTTCTATCGTTACATTGCCCGCATCTCCGCCACCGATACTAAAAGTACCCAAACCGCTGCCAGAGTTTAAATTGGGTGAATTGCCGCTCAGTTCCACCAACTCAGAAGCGTTCACGGCGACGGTTCCTCCGTTGCCTTCACCCAAAATAGTACTAGCGTCTACCTGTGCCCCATTCTGGACAATCAACCTTCCAGTTTGAATAGTTACGCTGCCTGCATCTCCAGAACTAACAGTTCTAGCAAACAAGCCACTACGCAACTGCCCATTGGGTGAAGTGCCAATCAGCTCTACCGACTCAGAGGCATTCACAGTTATAGTTCCTGCATTGCCCTTGCCCCCAGTGACTGCTCCTACTACTGCGCCATCGCGGAGAATCAACCGCCCAGTTTCTATCTTCACGTTACCTGCGTCTCCGTCACCGAAACTGGCAGCAACCAAGCCACTGCCAGCAATCAGCTCTACCGACTCGGAGGCGTTCACGGTCACATTTCCTGCATTCCCCTCACCATCGGAGGTACTAGCTTCTACCACTGCTCCATCCCGAAGGATCAACCGTCCTGTTTTAATCATCACGTTGCCTGCATCTCCGGAACCTAGAGTCTCAACATTTAAGCTGCTGAGATTTTGTCCATCGGGTGAGGTGCCGATCAGTTCTACTGACTCGAAGGCATTCACGATCACATTTCCTGCATTCCCCTTACCCCTGGAGTTAGCTACTACTGATGCCCCATCCCGAATAATTAATCGCCCAGTTTCAATCGTTACATTGCCAGCATCTCCGATTTCTGAAATCGTAAAGTTGCTTGCTGCATCTGCAACACTAGAAGTTGAAGTAAAGATATAAGTACTGGCACCAATTAGTTCTACAGACTCGCTAGCTTTGACAGTCACATTTCCTGCATCTCCCTGGCTCGCACGTGAGCGAGCTAATATTGTTGCCCCATCTCTAACAGTTAACTGTCTAGTTTGAACAGTCACGTTTCCTGCATTTCCCGTACCGCCGACAGTCCCAGCAGCCAAAGCACTCGCCATTTGCCCATTAGGTGAGGTACCAATCAGTTCTACCGACTCAGAGGCATTCACAGTTACATTTCCTGCATTCCCACCACCCAAAATAGTGCCAACAAATACTCCTGCCCCATCTCTAACAATTAACCGCCTGGTTTGAATCGTCACGTTACCTGCATCTCCGGTACTGCCGAAAGTCCCAGCACCCAATAAACTCTGGTTCTGCCCATTAGGTGAAGTGCCAATCAGTTCTACCGACTCAGAGGCATTCACGGACACATTTCCTGCATTTCCCTGACCCAAAGCGGTGGCAGATCCCGCTCCTGCCCCATTGCGGAGAATCAACCGCCCGGTTTGAATTGTTACGTCACCACCATCTCCAGTACCCAAAGTTGTGGTACCCAAGTTAGTAGCAGTTTGCCCATCCGGTGAAGTGCCAGTTAGTTCTACTGATTCAGAGGTTCTTACATTCACAGTTCCACCTGGTTTTGCTCCAAGCGTTGCAGCATTAATCTGCGAACCATCGGTCAGAGTCAATCTTCTACCTTGCACTTGGATACTACCGCCACCCTCGCCGTTGGCAGTAGCACTTGCTCCCTGAGACAGTTGAATATCCCTGAAAGTAGAAACACCCTGATAATCTAAAGCCAAACCTTGAGCTGTTGGGTTTAGGCTGACCAAACCAGAATCAGCGACACTTCCCAGTTCAATTCGTCCCTCTGGTGCTGTCAAACTTCCACCTTCCAGCAATACATCGCCGCCTACTAGGGCTATTGTTTGACCAAGCGGTACTTGGAGTCCAAGGGGAACATTATTCCTGTCTGTCAACCTTGATCGATTGACGATACTTCCTGGATTTGTCCCAAATTGCAAGCCAATAGGCACATTGATAGTCAATAAAGGCGGGGCGCTTGGATTGGTGGCACTAAACTCTGCGCCATCAGCAAACTTGAAGCTATTCGCCGTAGAAGCCAGAAACGAACCACCAATATTTAAACTGGCATTCGGCCCAAAAATAATCCCATTCGGATTGAGCAGAAATAAGTTCGCAATACCATTAGCGCGAATCAACCCATCAATATTAGAAATGTTTCCACCCGTAACCCGGCTAAAGATGTTTTGAATATCACCAGTATTGTTGAAAAAAGCTGATCCACCTGTGGGAACGGAAAACTCGCGAAAACTGTGGAACAGGTTCCCACCTGCCGTCGTTCCTCCCTCAATTACACTCCTCGTTCCCTGTAGGTTGACCGTGGAGTTATTTGGCAAGGTAGCATCCGGAACAATTTGTGCTGCCGTTGGTTCAGCGACGAATAAACAAAACAGAACGCTGGTTTCTAGCAACCCTAATCGGCGATCGCACCCTTTCATAAGCACAAGCAAGAAGGTTTTGCCGCAATGATGGCGTTAGATTATACTGCAAATGGTTCCCCAAGTCTAGATGAACTTATAGAGAGCGATCGCTTCTACATCGACAAACCCAGTGATTAATTATTCGATTGCGGTGCAGGACAGAGAATTGAACGATACCAAGTTTCGTAAGGCGTTGCAGTTGGCGGATTAGCAGTAAGAATTACCTCGCCATTGGCACCCCTAACCCACCCAGTAGCTTCTACAATTTCGCTAGGAATAGGCGACTCCCCTGCCCCCCTGCTCCCCTGCTCCCCTGCCCCCCTGCTCCCCTGCACCTGTGAGTTAGGAGTGACCCAATCGACCTCAATGGCATTGTGGGAAAGTGCTTCCCTGGGAGTCGGTGGAATGCCGCCCCGTCCGGTGATGAAAAATTCGTTGTCTGCAAACCTTGTACCTGTAGGACAATCTTGAACGATTTGTCCAGTGATATCGACGAAGTTGGCTGGTAATTCGATTAATCCAGAACTGGGGTCAACATCGGGCGTATTAATTTCTACTATGCCGCTTAACTCAGGCGCTCCCCCAGTGGCGGTGATGTCACTTTCTAGAGTAGATGCCAGTCGGAACTGAGTGCCAAAAATGCTTTGGGCATTAATTTGGACTTTACCCCCAAAGAAATTGTCAGAATTGGCGCTAATATCGCTATCTTCTAAGGCAGCAATTACATCGGTGTCGAGGGTGATGTTGCCACCTTTGATCTCGGTTCCAGTCAAGCTTCCTTGGGCATTGGTGGTGATGGTACTGTTTTGGCGCAAGATCAAAGCAGAGGCTTGCACGTCAATATTGCCGCCGCTCTTTCCTCCGGTCGCGTTGGTGGTAATCTCACTGTCACGGGTTAATTGCAAAGACTCTGAGCGCAACCTGATATTACCTTCGCCTCCTGTAGTGTCAGAGCTGAGTAATGCTTGGCTGTCCAGGCGGATAGAGCCAGCGTTGATTACTATGTCGCCTGCCCTACCATTCCCTGCACTGGTAGCTGTCAGTGCAGCACCATTACTAACAGAAAGCGACCCGGTAGTAATCTCGATACCGCCCCCTTTGCCCACTGCTCCAGCTTCCACTGTGCTGAAGGCTGCACTGGCGGCTCCATTACTACCCACCCCATCAAAGGAGACACTATCGCTGACAGTAATCTTTACACTTCCGGCATCTCCCTGTCCGCGAGTGCTGGCATTGAGTCGAGCGCCGTCTGTGATAGCAAGCGACTTGGCAGTAATCTCGATACTGCCACCTTTGCCCACCGCTCCTTTTTCTACCGTGCTGAAGCTGGCACTGGCGAATCCATTGCTACCCACCCCATCAAAGGAGACACTATCGCTGGCAGTAATCTTTACACTTCCGGCATCTCCCTGTCCGCGAGTCAAGGTATTCACTTGAGCGCCGTCTGTGATAGCAAGGGACTTGGTAGTAATCTCGATGCTGCCACCTTTACCCACTGCTCCCTTTTCCACCGAGCTGAAGGCGGCGCTGCCTCGATCAAAAGAGACAGTATCGGTGGCAATAATCTTCACACTTCCGGCATCTCCCTGTCCGCGAGTGCCCACAGCCAGTTGAGCGCTGTCTGTTACAGCAAGGGAATTGGTAGTAATCTCAATGCTGCCACCTTTGCCTACTGCTCCCACCGCAACTGTGCTGAACGCATCACCTCCATCAAAGGAGATGGTATCAGTGGCAGTAATCTTCACACTTCCGGCATCTCCCTGCCCACGAGTTAAGGCATTCAGTCCAGCGCCACCTCTAACAACAAGCGACTTGGTAGTAATCTCGATGTTGCTACCCTTACCCACTGCTCCGTTTTCCACTGTGCTGAAGGCTCCACTGGGAAATCCATTGCTACCCACTCCATCAAAGGAGATGGTATCGCTGGCAGTAATCTTCACACTTCCGGCATCTCCCTGCCCGCGAGTCAAGGCTTGTAGTTGAGCCCCAGCTGTGACAACAAGCGATTCGGTAGCAATCTCGATGCTGCCACCTTTGCCCACTGCTCCCTTTTCCACTGTGGTGAAGATTCCACCGTCTCCATCAAAGGAGATGGTATCGCTGGCAGTAACTTTCACGCTTCCCGCATTCCCCTTGCCAAAAGTGCTGGCATTCAGTTGAGCGCCGCTGGCGATCGTCAGCGACTTGGTGGTAATCTCAATGTCGCCCGCGTCGCCCATCCCCCCAGGTAGCACCGAATTGACAATCAGGCTGTCATTGGCAATCTTTATTGCCCCTGTAGCATTAATTTCAATATTTCCGGCTCGACTATCAATAGAACCCAATTCGGATGCTATACCCGCCAGCAGTACACTTTCTGCCAAAATTTCCAAGTTACTGGCATTAATGGCAATACTGCCACTATTGTCAGCCACTACGCTAGCTATAGAGCCGTTGGTGAAAGACACATCTGCTCTCAAGATGCCATCGGGGAATTGTAGAGATGCGAAATTTCCCGTCTCTACATCAGCATTGATACCAACAGTTCCCTCTCCTACCAAACCTCCTAGTTCAACCCGACCCCCAAAAGCCTCCAAAACTACGCCATCCAATCTCACTGTGCCGCCAATCAGCGCTAAGGCTTTACCATTCGGCACTGTTAGAAAAGACCCCTGCACCTGAATATTTCCGGCATTGTTCCCGTATTGCAAGCCAATCGGCACGCTGATAGTCAGTAGTGGTGTGGTTTGGGATGGTATAGCACTAAACTGCGTTCCATCAGCAAAAGTTAGACTCCTAGCTGTACTCGCAAAAAACGAACCTCCAATATTTAACCTTGCATTCGGCCCAAAAATAATTCCATTGGGATTGAGCAGAAATAAACTAGCCGTACCATTAGTGCGAATCAACCCATCAATGTTAGAAATCGACCCACCCGTTACCCGACTAAAGATGTTTTGAATATCACCGGCATTGTTAAAAAAAGCTTCCCCACCTGTGGGAACGGAAAACTCGCGAAAACTGTGGAACAGGTTCCCACCTGCCGTTGTGCCTCCCTCAATCACACGAGTCGTTCCTTGTAGGTTGACCGTGGAGTTATTTGGCAGAGTAGCATCCGGGGCAATTTGTGCCGCCGTTGGGTCAGCGACCCATAAACAAAACAGAACGCTGCTTTCTAGCAACCAGAATCGGAGATGACACCCTTTCATAAGCCGAAGCATTCAGGTTTTGCCGCAATAATGGCGATGAATTGTACTGGAAACGGTTGCCCAAGTCTAGACGAACTTTTGGGCAGGACTTACGCCAAGAAACCGGGTTTCTATCAAAAATCCTTGGCAGAGGGAGCGAGCGCACCCAGCCAGAAACCCGGTTTCTCAGTTTTGTTGGGGATAGAGAGCGCTCGCGCTAACACCCCCCGCCAGATAGATTTTAGCCTACACAATGTAAATAATTGTAACAAAACACCAAAAAATATATGGCAGGGTTGATCAAGAAGTTGAGCCGTCGCTGCATAAGTTCGTTGGGGTAGGACATATCCATTTTTAGAGCGAGATAGAAAGCTTTCTGAACAATTAAGCGTATAGGAGATAACTGATGGCTACCTCTATTCCTTATAACAGTCTCTTCGGCTATGGTCTGGTAAATGCATCGGCGGCAGTGGCACAAGCAATTGGACAAAAGTGCTTTGCAGATGTCCCCAATTCAGGCGGCGATAATTGGGGATTAGATATGGTAAACGCGCCAGAAGTTTGGAATAGAGGGTACACGGGTGAGGGGATTGTAGTTGCCGTTATCGATAGTGGAGTTGACTACACCCACCCTGACTTAGATGACAATATCTGGGTCAACTCAGACGAAATTCCTGGCAATGGAAAAGATGATGACGGGAATGGTTATATCGATGACATTCGGGGTTGGGATTTTGTCAATCGTGATAACGACCCGATGGATATAAATGGTGATGGTCACGGCACTCACGTCGCGGGAATTATTGCAGCAGAAAAAAACGATTTTGGTGTCACTGGCGTCGCTTTAAATGCCAAAATTATGCCCGTGAGGGTACTCGATTCATTCGGCGGAACTGAAGCTGATATTGCTGCTGGAATTCGTTATGCCGTCGATAACGGTGCTGATGTAATTAACCTCAGCTGGGGTGGTCCGTTTACTTCTCCTGAAGAAGCGCAAGCGATTCAATACGCCTTTAACAAAGGAGTGGTTGTTGTTACCGCAGCTGGCAATGATGGAGGATTGCAACCTGTTTATCCAGGTCGCTACGCTACTGATTTTGGCATTACGGTCGGGTCAATCGATCGCAATCATGCTATGCCTTATTACTCCAATCATGCTGGTACTACACCCCTAGATTATGTCGTCGCTCCAGGAGTAGATGTTCGCTCTACATTTCCAGGTAATAGATATGAATCTATCAGCGGTACATCAATGGCTGCTCCCTATGTAGCCGGGGTTGCAGCTTTAGTTTTAAGTGCCAATCCCAATTTATCTCCGGCGCAGGTAGAAAACACGCTGACGGCAACCGCTAATTCGACAGGCATTCGGTCTGCCAGTGTTTATGATGGTTTTTTCAACCTAACTTCCGACGATGACTATTTTGAGATTACCCCAGGTGTGCTGGCTGATTCGCCGCTAGGACTGCGTGCCTTAGAAGGAAACGATTGGGTTGAAGGTTCGTCAGAAAGTGACATCATCAATGGCAACCAAGGCAATGACTTGCTTGGCGGCAACGGCGGCAATGACACCATCTGGGGTGGGAAAGACAAGGATGATATCTTTGGGGACGCTGGCAACGACAACCTCAACGGGAACATCGGTGACGATTTCATTTCCGGAGGCGCTGGAGATGATACTGTCCGAGGTGGCAAAGATAACGATACTCTGCTAGGTGGAAGTGGCAACGATCAAGTCTTCGGTAATATGGGGAACGATCGCCTCCATGGCTACGCAACCAGTGGTATAGAATACGACACTTTAACTGGCGGTACTGACTCGGATACCTTTGTGTTGGGCGGTTTCTGGGGTGTGTCCTACCAGGGAGCAGGACATGCCATCATTACAGACTGGGAAGGGGAGTTAGATCGCATTGAAGTGCCGGGTAATGCCAGTCAGTACTCTCTCAGCTATAGCAACTTAAATGTTGGTAGTGCGGCAAATGATACGGGAATCTATTTGGGTACTGACCTAATTGCCATTATCCAAGATTCCACCGACGTCAACTTTTCTAGAGACTTCAAATTTGTGTAATAACGCAAGTTGCTAGTAATTGGTAATTGGTAATTGGTAATGATTAAAATTGGTTGTAGGGGCACGGCGGGAGAAAAGCTTCTCGTTCAGAGCAAAGTTTATTTATGCCGTGCCCCTACAAAGATCGTTGATATCAATTTTCCACGATCGCTTCTGACGCAATCTTGCTCAAGCCAACTTCTTGCAACAGATTGGCCCAATTCGTATCCTTCGAGTTATTGCGACGCATCTCGGCAGCAGCAGTCAGCGCTTCGTACCAAATCCCATTGCTAGCATAAAGGGCAATTTTCTGCTGTGGTGTAGCATTCTGCAACTGACTCTCAACGGCAGGATTCAGTGAGGTTCTTTGAATCCATCCCTCAACAAAAGAAAGCAATTTGGCACCAGGCTGGCAGTAAACTTTGAAGTACCAATAATACTGCTTGCCAGCAGTCAGGGGTGCTTCTGTAGTGGGAATGGAAATAGCGATCGTTCCCGGTTTTCCAGGTAGCGTCACATCCGTTTCGTAAACCAAATTCCCATCTCGATCCCGCAACACAAACTTTCCCGTCAATGGAGGCTGATAGGGAACATAAAACCAGAAAGTTGGACGTTCCGTAGTGGTAAATCCCCCTACAGATTCCGCATCCGAACCATCGTTAGCCGGAAAAACTGGAACCAAAGCTATAAGAGGCTTTTCCCCAGACGTAGCGGTAGCAATCTGACTGTCCATTTCACTGCCACGACTTCCTCTGCCCTCCCGTTGACCGGGTGCCCCGGTGCCTGATGGTGGAGGCGGTGCGGCAAATATCTGGCTTCCAGGTTGAATGCGATCGCCGCTACTCCCAACATTATCTGGTGGCGTTGGTGCGGCTGGTTGATTTGATTTTCCGCTAGAGTTCAAAACGGGACTTTGCCCAATTAGTATATCCTTAATAGGCTGTGCTACCACTTGCGTGCAGCCCAATATTACCAAACTGGTAGCCAGGACAAGTTTGCAGTTTGGTATGCGGTTAACTTTTTGCTTTTTCGGAATCATAATTTAAAGGAGTTAACATAAACTGCTGTTGCCGAACTGGAAACAAAGAAACCGGGTTTCTATGAAAGTTTCTGGGTCTTGGTGGAGTAAAAAGCTACACTACTACCAGTCAATACCAACGCTAAGGCTGATGGAACGAGAGGAACCCAATTGCCTTGTAGGAACAAAATATAGCAAAGCACAAACAATATTCCCAGGGCAGATCCTGGCAACAAAAACAAAAATAGTTGCGAAGATCGCCCGCGCCAAACCAAAAACCCTCCCACAACCGACCATCCCCAAATCCAAACAATTTCTCCCCAAACAGGCCAAACTGATAACAAAGGTCGCCCATCTTTAACCGCACTCAAAAGTTGACTCACCATCTGCGCCTGGACAACTACTCCAGGCATTGATTGGTAAAAACCCTTACCAGTACTAAACGGAGTCAGACTATAATCGTTAGCGCTGGGAGCCGTGACGCCGATCAGGACAATGCGATCGCGCACATCATCGGGATTAACCTTACCGTTGAGAACATCTGCCAGTGTGACAATTGGGGCAAAAGCTGCGGGCGAATGATAGGAACGGTAGTTGAGCAATATTTGATACCCCCAAGTATCCACATTTTGATAACCGCCCATGCGCCAAAGCAAGCGCTTGAACGTAACATTACCAATCTGTAAATCTCCCTGGCGGTTGTACTGGACAGAAATTCCTTCTCTATCGAAGTAATGAAATACCAGCTGTGCGCTGAGAGCATAGGGGGTAGTACAAGGCGACGAAGACTCTGGTTCCATTGCTAACAGATGACGACGCAGAATGCCGTCCGGATCTGCCACCACATCGCTAAAACCAAGGCGTTGTAAAGGGACATTGGCAGGCGGTGCAATTCCGGGGTGGTTCCCTGGGCGATCGCTCGCTTTGCAAATAGCAAAAAAGTTATTATCCCTTCCCATTCGAGCCACTAAATTTGTGCCAGTTTTTGCCGGATAATCGCGATAAATATCTAAACCAATCGCGCGGGGTTTGAACTGTGCTAGTTTATCCAAAAGTTTAGCCAGCGCTAAATCAGATATCGATCCAATTCTGGGATTCTGTTCTGGCAACTGAAAATCCTCTTCGGTAACCGCTACGATTAAAAGGCGTCGATCGGGTGGTTCCTGTGGACGCGATCGCATCAGTTGGTCGAAAGCTTGCAATTCCCAACCTTGCAACATCCCTAAATAACGCCCTCCCATCACTAAAGCAGTTACAGCTACGCTTGCCACCAGCACAGTTTGGATATGTTTTTTGAGGAATGTGCGAAGTCTAGACTGCCTCAAAACCTCTTGTGGGGTGGGCGTCTCGCCCGCCCGCTGCAAAAACACTTGTGGGGTGGGCGTCTCGCCCGCCCGCTGCAAAAACACTTGTGGGGTGGGCGTCTCGCCCGCCCGCTGCAAAAACACTTGTGGGGTGGGCGTCTCGCCTGCCCGCTGCAAAAACACTTGTGGGGTGGGCGTCTCGCCCGCCCTGAGCAAAACCTCTTGTGGGGTGGGCGTCTCGCCCGCCCTGAGCAAAACCTCTTGTGGGGTGGGCGTCTCGCCCGCCAAGGACCCCCCGCACAAATCTTGCCAAGTCGGTGGAATTTCGGCGGGATTCTGACAAATGACAGGTAACCAAGTGGCGTAGGGATATTCTTTTTCCAATCCTTGCAACCTTTCTCGCGCATCTCGCACCGAAGCATACAAAGACTGTCCGCTGACAAAAGCGGTGAGAAAGTACTTTAAAAAAGCTTGCGCCACTGCATCTGGCACGAGTTCTCGCATTACGATCGCTTGTGGCAGATGCAATTCCAGAAGTTCTTGTCCCAAGCGCAAACCATCGCAAGAATTGAGAATCGTTAAGCGCAAGCCTCGATCGATCGCTCTTTTGATCGCGTATTTTAATTCATCAATCGTAATTTCGTCTGTTTCATTGAGCATAATTCGCCCTTGTTCGTGGCTGGAACTATGCCCCGCAAAAAATAGAATATCCCAGTCTTGCTCCCAAAGTTCTTCATGAAACTCTCTGAGTGTTGGTTTTGGTAAAAATTTGACAGATGCCCGGTCTGATAATTGCTCTAAATCAGCTCGATCTTTGCTTAGATCAATTCCTTCGTCATCGCCAAAAATTGCTAAAATTCTAACTTGACCGTTAGCATTATTTATCTCTAACTTTTTCGGTCGTTTATACTCTGGAGGACTCAAAGCAACTTCTGCTTTGGGATAATCCTCGAACAAGTCCCACTTATGCCAGGGCAGTTGCCACAGTTCCTGGTTGTTAGTTTCAATCAAAATTTCAATTTCATCAGTTGTATTCAAATTTACTTGCAATCCATCCCGGATTTTTTCCCAGTCTTTAGATGCCGAATTAAGCCAGTCATTTAGACTCTCTACCAAATCAGTACCAAGTTGAGAGGAAGAAAAATTAGTCACTGCTTGAACAGGCACTGTAAAGGTGCGCGTCATGAGTATCTGGTTATAAGCTAGCTGCCAATCAGTAAATTTTTCTAGAATGTCAGTGCATGAAGGCAACTCACCTGGAATCTGAATAGCCGTTTTAGTCAGAGTGTTATCTTCGCTAATTCGCAGAATAGCTGGAAACCCCTGGTCAAAGCTGCCTTCCATCAGCGTTAAGGTAACTCGCTTTCTCATAGACGCCTGCTTGCGATCGCTTATGTACGTAAATTACACGATTAGTTGCAGTTGCAATGCCAAATTGGCACTATCTATGAAGACCCTATGAAAAAAAATCTATGAAGCAACCGGGTTTATGGCTTCGTCGTGGGTAAGTTTTGATATAATACCACATGCCAAAATCTGACTTGGCATAGCTTGTTGGTTCGGTTGAGGTACGAAACCCAACCAACATATTCGGGACTTACGCACGACGAGAAAAGAAACCCGGTTTCTAGGAAAAGAGATCGCAGCAAGAAACCTTGTTAGTTTCAATCAAAATTTCAATTTCATCAGTTGTACTCAAATTTACTTGCAATCCATCCCGGATTTTTTCCCAGTCTTTAGATGCCGAATTAAGCCAGTCATTCAGGCTATCTACCAAATCAGTACCGAGTTGAGTGGAAGAAACATTAGTCACTTTTTGAACGGGCACTGTAATGGCGCGAACCGCTACGAGTATCTGGTTATAGGCTAGCTGCCAATGAGTGAATTTTTCCAGAATGTGAGGGATTGGAGGCAACTTACCTGGAATCTGAACAGCCGTTTCAGTCAGAACGTTATTTTCGCTAATTCGCAGAATAGCTGGAAACCCCTGCTCAAAGCTGCCTTCCATCAGTGTCAGGATAACTCGCTTTCTCATAGCCGCTTTAGCGATCGTTAATGAACGTAAATTACACGATTAGTTGGAGTTGGAATGCTGAATTGGCACTATCTATGAAGAATTTATGAAGCAACCGGGTTTATGGCTTCGTCGTGGGTAAGTATTGATATAATACCACATGCCAAAATCTGACTTGGCATAGCTTGTTGGTTCGGTTGAGGTACGAAACCCAACCAACATATTGATTCGCCTCACAGCCCAAGAAGGATTGTTTTAAGATTTGTTTCCGATCGGTGCATAACTACAGGAATAAATGCCATAACCGAAGCCATATAACTTTTTCACTCACGGTTAAAATATTTCTGGAGATCGTAGTGCAATTCGTGTTGAGGCTTTATGCATATGTCTGATTCCCAAACCAAGCATGACACTAAAGTTTCAGGTACTCACGAGGGTCAATTTTTAACATCTTTTCAGCGCAAACTGTTGCAAAAAAATCTCCAAGACGCAAATTTACCCCAGTCTTATCGCCAGCGCCTTGAAATTATGTTGCTGGCAGATGAGGGCAAATCTCAATCGGAAATTTGTCAAACATTGGGGTGTTGTCCGGCAACAGCGCGGCATTGGATGCACGTAGCGCGTACTGGGATGGCGCACCAATGGCAGGAATGTCCGATTGGTCGCCCGAAGGCAGTCAATCAGGCATATTTACAGCGCTTGCAAGAACTGGTTAGCAATAGTCCCCGCGATTATGGCTATGTTTTTCGGCGCTGGACGGCAAACTGGTTAAAAAAACATCTAGCGAAAGAATTTGGGGTGGAAGTAAGCGATCGCCATCTGAAGCGACTCCTGAAACAGATGGGGTTGTCCACCATCCCCAAAACCAACCATGCCTCTGAGAACGCTAAGGGGTCAAAAATCCAGATTAATGACCTCAAAACCGAACCTATCGCCGATAATTGCGGATTTTTGCCTTTTAACTTCGCCGAATTAAGCAAGGATTCAGATCGTCATGGTGCCAAATCAGTTAGATCGGTTAGTTTCGCTGCAACAACTGGGCAATATTTTGGGATATCGTGTTTCGGAACAGGAATATCAGCGCTGTCTTCAAGCAGCTAAACTTATTACTCCCAAGGTGGGAAAGTTCTGGCAAGGAAAGGATGTGGAAGCGGGGATATATATTGCGATCGCAGGCAAAGTTAGGTTGCTTGATGATGCGGATGAGTTAATCGCGACTTTGGAAGCGGGGGACTCGTTTGGAGAATTTACCTTATTTCCGGAGCATCAGTTTCAGCCTTATACTGCTAGGGCAGCAGTCAATGTGCAACTGTGCTTTATTCCCGGCGAGGCGCTGTCGCCATTGATAGCTAAGTATCCGCAAATCGGGGAACATTTGCGGCAGCAAGCACAAGCGCGTCATTTCCTGTTAGTAAAATCCGATGATTCTGCCAAACAGAATCGGGAAAATGGCGCAAGTAATTCGTTAATAAAAACAGATAATACCAAAGAACCTTTCTCCCCGTCCCCCCGTCCCCCCATCCCCGCGTCTGACAAACCTCAACCGCAGAAAAAGATTAGTAAAGCCTATTTTCCCAGTCCCACACAGCAAGTCGGACATTTATGGCAGCGTTTCGTGCGGCGCTATCCATTTTTTGCACAGCAGAGTGGATCCGACTGCGGTGCAGCTTGTTTGGTAATGGTATCTCGCTATTGGGGGAAAAGCTTTAGCGTCAATCGCTTGCGGGATATCGCCAACGTTGACCGCAATGGCGCGTCGCTGCGGGGTTTATCGACAGCAGCAGAAAGCATTGGTTTTGCTACGCGTCCGGTGAAAGCGAGTCTCGACCAATTGGCGAAACAACAATTACCCGCCATAGTCCATTGGGAAGGAAAACACTACATCGTTGTTTATGAAATTACCAAAAAACATGTTATTGTAGCCGACCCCGCCATCGGTCAGCGTACCCTCAGCCACCAACAATTTAAACAAGATTGGACTGGTTACGCGCTGTTGTTACAACCTACCGTTTTATTAAAGGATGTCAAAGAAAGTACAACACCTTTCTGGCAATTCTTTGAGTTATTGAAACCCCACGGGTTGGTGATGTTGGAAGTGTTTCTCGCTTCCCTATTTATTCAGATATTTGGACTCGTCACCCCCCTATTCACCCAGTTAATTTTAGACCGCGTAGTCGTGCAGCGTTCCGAACTAACTTTATTTGCTGTCGGTTTAGGATTGCTGATTTTTAGTTTATTCCGCGTGGCGATGACGGGGTTGCGGCAATATCTGCTAGACCATACAGCGAACCGCTTAGATTTAGCAATGATTGTCGGGTTTATTCGCCATACCCTGCGGCTTCCTTTGAGTTTCTTCGAGAATCGTTATGTGGGGGATATTATCTCTCGCGTTCAAGAAAACCGCAAAATTCAACGATTCCTTTCGGGCGAAGCACTGTCTATCCTGCTGGATTTAATCACAGTATTTATCTATGTGGGATTGATGTTTTGGTACAGTTGGAAAATGGCATTGCTGGCGTTGGCGATCATCCCGCCTTTTTTCCTACTAGCGTTGATTGCCACACCTTTTTTACAGCGGATTTCCAGGGAAATCTTTAATGCTCATACCAATGAGGGTAGTTATCTGATTGAAGCCCTAACCGGCGTGCGGACAGTTAAATCTACCGCCGTAGAACATACAGTGCGCTGGCATTGGGAGGAGTTGCTTAATAAAGCAATCAAAACCAGCTTTTCCGGGCAAGTTATTAACAATCGCCTGCAAATTTTTAGCAACTCAATTGAAGCCGTATTTACTACAGGTTTGCTGTGGTTTGGAGCGCATTTAGTGATTCACAACCAGTTAACCATCGGTCAATTGGTAGCATTTAATATGCTGCTGGGAAATATTATTCGCCCCTTCCAACGATTAACGGTGTTGTGGAATCAATTGCAAGAAGTGATGATTGCAGTGGAACGAATTAACGATGTTTTAGATGCGTCACCGGAGGAAGATTTACACATCTCTGCGCGGCAATCGTTACCAGCAATCAAAGGGAATATTCGGTTTGAAAACGTCACCTTCCGCTATCACCCAGAGAGCGATGTTAATGTGGTGCAAAATCTCAATTTTACCGTAAAATCGGGGCAAATGGTAGCTCTTGTGGGGCGCAGCGGTTCGGGAAAAACAACCATTTCTAAGTTAGTTTTGGGGTTGTATCCGCCTAGCGATGGCAAAATATCCATCGATGGACATGATATTAGCAGTATTTCCTTGCGTTCCTTGCGCCAGCAGGTGGGAGTCGTTGACCAAGACACATTTTTGTTTGGCGGCACAATTCGGGAAAATATTAGCTTGGCACATCCGGGGGCAAGTTTGGAAGAAATTATCGAAGCAGCGCGATTGGCGGGGGCGGATGAATTTATTAAAAAGTTGCCGATGGGGTATGAAACCCAGATTGGTGAAGGGGGGGGAATGCTGTCAGGAGGACAACGACAGCGGATTGCGATCGCTCGCGCTTTATTAGGCAATCCCCGCTTGTTGGTTTTAGATGAAGCAACTTCCCATTTAGACACCGAATCGGAACGAATTATTCAGAAGAATTTGAACGCAATTCTCAAAGGCAGAACCACTTTAGTAATTGCCCATCGCCTTTCCACAGTGCAGAATGCCGATTTGATTTTAGTTTTAGACCAAGGAGTGTTGATTGAGAGTGGAACTCACGCCGAATTAATGGCGCAGCGAGGACATTATTTTTATCTCAATCAACAGCAGTTGGCTAATGGTTAATGGCTAATGGCTAATGGTTAATGGCTAATGGTTAATGGCTAATGGTTAATGGTTAATGGCTGATGGCTGATGGCTAATGGGTGATGGCTAATGGGTGATGGCTGATGGCTGATGGCTGATGGCTAATGGCTGATGGCTAATGGCTAATGGCTAATGGCTGATGGCTAATGGCTAATAGAAAGAAGAATGCTATATTACTACGCTTCACAATTAGCGATTAGCAATTAGCAATTAGCAATTAGTAACACCCAAGTTTATAACTAGCAACTTGCGTTAGTAGGAGAATTTATGACCAATACATTAAATCGACGGGTGAAAACCCAACTGGATGAAATAGAAAGCGATCCCATAGACTCAACCCCCCCAACACCAGTCATTTCAACCGATGATTGGTCTGACGCAACGAAGGAATTACTCGATAGCTTGCCCCGCGTTTGGACAAGGGGAATGCTATATTTTTTAGTAACATTTGTATCGATCGTTTTACCTTGGGCGATGCTATCTAAAGTCGATGAAACTGGTAGCGCCAGAGGGAGACTAGAACCATTTGGCGCAACCCAAAGATTGGACGCTCCTGTAGCCGGAACCGTCACCGCCGTCAGAGTAAAAGAAGGAGAAACTGTAAAAGCAGGACAATTGCTGTTGGAACTAGACTCTGATGTCTTGCGAACCGATTTCCAACAAGCTCAGAATAAACTGGAAGGGCAACAAAATCGGTTGGGACAGTTGCAGCTACTCACAAACCAAATAAAGCTCGCGATTAGCGTTCAAGAGCAACAAAACCAAGCCCAACAATCCGAAAAAATTGCTCAAGTGAATCAGGCGCAGCAAGACCTTAATTCTAAACAAACTGCGTATAATTTCCAAACAGAAGAACAACGTGCTGCTGTCGAACAAGCGCAGCAGAATCTGGATGCGCTCAAAAAAGCTTACAACTCGCAAACACAGGAAAAACTTGCGGCTTTTGAGCAAGCGCAGCAGAACCTTGATGCGCTCAAAAAAGCTTACAACTCGCAAACAGAGGAGAAACTGGCAGCAGTTGGACAGGCACAGCAGACACTCTCTCAGAGCAAAAACGCCTTTGAATTTGCCAAAACTCGCGTCAAATCGGAGCAGATAAAATTCGAGCGCTACAAACAAGCATTTGAGGAAGGTATCATTTCAAAAGACCGATTCAGCGAAGTAGAACAGGCGTTACAAGAAAGCAAACGGGTGCTATCATCAGCGCAATCTGATATTTCCCAAGCCGAACTACGCCTGAAAGAGCAACAAAACCACTATCAGAACTTTATTCATCAAGCTCAATCCGATATCTCCCAAGCACAATTGCGCCTGAAAGAGCAACAAAGTCGCTATCAAAACTTTATTCATCAAACTCAATCGGATATCTCCCAAGCACAATTGCGCCTGAAAGAGCAACAAAGCCGCTATCAGAACTTTATTCATCAAGCTAAATCGGATATTTCCCAAGCACAATTGCGCCTGAAAGAGCAACAAAGCGCCTATCAAAGCCTGATTCAGGCAGGTAAACTCGCCGTGCTTAAAACACAGGAACAACTTAAAGATTTGCAAACACAAATTACAACCCTGCAAGCAGAAATTGCTCAGAGCAAAACTCAAATTCAGTCTCTAAAATTACAGTTAGAGCAACGAGTGCTACGTGCGCCTGTAAGCGGCACAATTTTTCAGTTACCTATCCAAAAAGCTGGGGTAGTCGTACAACCTTCCCAGATGGTAGCCGAGATTGCACCCTTTGGGGCATCCCTCGTGCTAAAGGCACAAATGGCTACAGGCGAAAGTGGTTTGTTACGTGAGGGAATGCCTGTCAAGATGAAGTTTGATGCCTATCCTTTCCAAGATTACGGCATATTAGAAGGTCGTTTGAGCAAAATTGCACCTAGTTCCAAAGTAACGGAAACATCACAGGGTCAAATTGCTACTTATGACCTGGAAATTAGTTTGAATCAAACTTGTATCCCCTCCGCAGATCGATGTATTGCTTTAACTCCAGGTCAGACAGCAACGGCGGAGGTAATCGTGCGCCAACGGCGGATTATTGATTTTATGCTTGACCCGTTTAAGCAGTTGCAGAAAGGAGGTTTTAAATTGTAGTAAATAGGGGGATATCAACCGCATATACACAGAAGAAAGCTTTGGAAAATCAGGAAAAATTAACTTAAACAAGGAGAAACATCATGTTAAAAGCACTCGCCATTACCAACGAAGATATTCTGCATCAAGTCAAGCTATCCTGCAAAATACCTGAAATAATTGAGCAGATTATTGCCCGTAAAGCGATCGAAAATGCCGCTGCTGAGGCGGGTATCAAAGTGGAGACAGAAGAACTTCAGAAAGCAGCAGACCAAATGCGGTTTATGAACCAACTCCTAAATGCTAATGATACCTGGGCGTGGTTGGAAAAACATCATCTGTCTCTCGATGATTTTGAAGAAATAGTTTACACTACTTTGCTCGCTGGTAAGTTATCTCAACATCTATTTGCCGATAAAGTAGAACCCTACTTTTTTCAGCAACAACTCGATTATGCAGGTGTGGTTATGTATGAGGTTGTATTAGATGATGAAGATTTGGCACTGGAACTTTTCTATGCTGTTAAGGAAGGTGAGATGAGTTTTTATGATGTGGCGCGTCAATATATTCAGGATGTGGAATTGCGGCGCAAAGGAGGATATCTGGGGGTAGTGCGTCGCAAGGATTTGAAGGCGGAAATTTCTGCTGCTGTTTTTGCAGCTAAACCGCCACAGCTTCTTAAACCAATTGTGACTGCTAGGGGATTACACCTGATTTTAGTAGAGGAACTAATTCAGCCGGAATTAAATGAAAAACTCCGCACAAATATCATTTCAAACTTATTCTCTCAATGGCTTAATCAACAAATTGAACAGTCTGAAATAAGCAAGTCACCCTAATTACAGCGGATTGCAAGCGAGTGAGGTACAGCCTTCAGGCTTTGTTTGTGTAGCGGCAGCATTAATGCTGCCGCTACACAAACTCTCGGTGTACCTCATACGAGTGCAATCCGCTGTAAACTATTTGTTTCATTATTGGCTTGATAGAACATACCAAAAAACCCCTCAACTTGGCTGAGGGGTATGCTATTAGACCTCTCAAAAAACTCTTCCTGCCTGCCTTTGAGTTTGCTTGTTAGAGAAGTCAATTTGTCTAGAACAGAGGAATCACAGTCCTGGTAGTAATCCAAGTTCCACCCTTAATGCTGAGAGCATCACCTTCAGACAATTCTGACAACTGATCCAAATAGCTTTCCGAATCAGAAAATAATTCGCTGCCGGTGACGGATAGATTGTCAATTGTGATTTTAGCCATTGCTTTATCTCCTTTGAAGGTTTCTGTGAATTTGTGGTTTCAAGGATTAGTTAACATTCCAATCCTTTGATTACATATTCGCAGATTAAATCTGCAATAATAACTACTCCAACTGTTTGTTTGAGGACATAATTGTTTCAGTTGTTGCTAGAGATAAAATTACGAAAAACCCCTCAAGAGAGTTGAGGGGTTTGCTGTAAGTTTAAACTCTCGTTAAACGGAAATTGCCCCAGGTCGGGGGCAACTTCCGTTTAAAAAAGAAAAGGAGTATTAATCCGGCACTATTGTTGTCATCATTGATTCTTCTATCGTTATGGTCCAAGTAGTTGTGGGCCAAGTTGTGGGCCAAGTAGTAGTTATGGGCCGAGTGGGCGGATTGTTTCCTGTTCCTCCCTTGATGCTGAGAGCATCAGTTTCTGAAATTTCTGACAACTGATCCAAATAGCTTTCCGAATCAGAAAATAATTCGCTGCCGGTGACGGATAGATTGTCAATTGTGATTTTAGCCATCGTTTTATCTCCTTTGAAGGTTTCTGTGAATTTGTGGTTTCAAGAATTAGTTAACTTTCCAATCCTTTGATTACATATTCGCACATTAAATCTGCAATAAGAACTACTCCAACTGTTTGTTTGAGGACATAATTGTTTCAGTTGTTGCTAGAGATAAAATTACGAAAAACTCCTCAAGAGAGTATCGTTTGATCTCCTGATATATTTTATTTTAAATTTGTGCTGTCAAGGATTAGTTTAACTATTTCCTTATCTTTTAATTAAATATTATTTAAACCCTGAATTGGCGACTTAAAAACAATTTTATTGTGACATAAATGTTTCAGTAATGGCTCTAATATCTAGACCATAACTGCCTAATATTCAATATAGTTAAGTTTAAAATTATTTATTAAAAAACAAAAAAACTGGCATTTCTGCCAGAGGAAATAGATTTGTTTATCAGGACTTACGCAAAGAAACCGGGTTTCTATGAAAAATCGTTGGTTTGGCAACTAGAGAGCTACGTAGAAACCCGGTTTCTAGGCTCGTCCTGCGTAAGTCCTGTTTATATCAAAGATTATGTTCAGGAATCATTCAAAACAAGTTTTGACAGAATTGCTTGATTTCTGTTTGCGTAAGAACAACGAAGTCGGAATCAAAACACCAAAAGCTAACAGACTGACAGTAGAATTAGGTTCGGGGACAGAAATCTTCACAATCTGACCTTGTCCCGAAAAGTAGCCTTTGTTTGAAATATAGATATTACCGTCAGAACCAAGTGCTAAAGCTGTGGGGAAAATTAACCCTTCATTAGCGATAGTTTTGCGCGTACCATCAGCAGATACATAAATCAATTCACCATAGGGAAAACCATTTGCAGGGTTTAATAAATTAGAGACAAAGTCTAAGACATAAAGACCACCCTGGGAATCAAAAGCTAAATCGATTATCTGGTTGAAACCATCAGCATAAACCACTGGCTTATTATCAGCACCTACTCTAAAGATTCGGGATGCTTTGTCTGGATTAGGATACCCTGTTAATTCACCTACATACAAAGCACCATCAGGACCAGTGGCGATAGATGTGGGTACTGATTGCATTGCAATAGTTTGACCTGTAGCTGGGTCAGTTACAGGTCTCTCAGGAAACACAGACAGCAACTTCAGCTCACTGCCATCGATTTTAGCTCGGAAAAGATCGTTTCCGGCTGCATCAACTATATAAGCGCTGTCTCCCTGAATGAGGAAAGCATAAGGGTTGCTATCAATGCCATTTTGATAAGGATTATACAAACTACCACCTGTATCATCGGGATTGTATAAGCCTTCATAGGCTGCCAGATCAGCCAGTCTTGTCCGGGAAGAACCAGTCTGGAGTTGATCGAGGGCAATCAGTTGTCCAAAATCTGGGATTTTCAACACATTATCCCGTTGTTCTGGAGAAGAACCCAAACCAATGACTAGATAAGCCTTTCCAGTCGCATCAAATTGTATGTCTTGGGGACCAAAGGCATTAAAACTTACAGGTATTTGTGGAATGAATGTTGCTAGGGATGGCAGACCTGTAACTACACGCTCTTGCTTGCCATTCTGAATGCGTGTCACAGCACCAGTCGCACCATAACACATCGACAGCCCACTGCCAATACCTGGTGCCGGAATACAAGCTCCTCTACCGCCTCTACCTGCTTCCGTCACGTAGAGGGCGCCATCTGAACCAAAGGTCAGCCCCCTTGGTCCATCAAGACCAGTAGCTATGACATTCAAACTGGCTGCATAGGATGCTTCTCCAAATCCAAGAGTAATCAATGCTGCTCCCGTCGCAGCCATCAACAACTTTTTCAGCATTTTTTAGTTTCCTATTTAATCCGCTAAAGATCATCCCTACCACTAGGGCGTGTTTTCAAACCCTGGGAGGGCGAAGCATGAGGACACAAAACATTGGTTTTTAGTGGTAAGTTATCGCCCTCATGCTGATCCCCTACATCAAATTTTATACTTTGAAAACACGCCCTAATCCTCATCTATCGGCGAATAGATATCTTCAGAGTTGGCATTCAAGTAAACACCGTGTAAGTCAATACCCAAAAGAGAAAACTGAGCAAGGATAGCCTTCATCCGCGTCTCTGGTAAGTTATCCCCTTGATGCCAAGCTTCTAACAATCCATTCGCCAGAATCTGACAGCGATTCATCCCAAAACTTTCCTGTTCAGCAAACTTTTGATCTGGTTCTTCTGCTAAACCTAACCCTGGTGCTAGTTGCTTGGTAAATAGCGGAATTTCCGATTTAAAGTGCGTTTGTTTTTCTATATAAACATTATTTAAAAATTGCCTCACAGCTTCATAATCCCGCTTATCAAAATACAAAACCCCCGAATCATGGCGTTCGTAATATTTTGGATGGTACAAAACTTTAAATTGAAAAGGAATCCCTGCCTCATTCAAATATTGCGTTATATTACCCATGACTGCAACAGCACCTTCAGGAGTGAAATTGAAATAGATTCGCACCGTTACTTGCTGATTTTTTGCCTCCTGATAACGGCTTGACCCCACATTACCAACCGCCATGTAAAAGCCATTTTGCACCAAATTTTTAGGCATACGGATAGCAACCAAAGCACCAACTCCAGCCGCTGATTCATCTGGTTTTAGATGCTTATACCGCTGAATATGTAACCTCAAACTACCGTTAGTTACTGCTAAACTCCCATCACTTTCCTCTCTCAGGACATGCCAACCAGGCGCAAAGTAACCCTCTCCACAATTACTTTCATGTAATCGCTGATAAAATCCCACATCTATGCCTAAGAGGGTATTATTTTCCAAATCTAGGCGCAAAGCTTTTCCCTCTCCATCTAATGCTAGAGAACTTCGCATTGAACCGTTGTAATAAATACCATAGAGAAAACTCCGCAGTTGCAGACTCAGATATTTCTGCTGCATTTCTTCAGGCATTTTCTGAAAACGCTCAACCACCTCTGCTGGCAGTTCCAACGGTTTGTAATCTGGATGACGAATGGAGAAATCAGATTGAATCTCAACCAGGCGAACAATATCTTCCAAAACGTCCATTAATCGCCTATATGCCTCAGTCTTTAACGGAGTTTGAGTAGAATCGAGTAATTGCATAATCTTTTATCGACAACGAAGTACCTTAAGCAACAGGACTCTTTTGAGTAAATTCAGCAGCCACACCAAAAATTGTTGGCATTGATTGTTCTGGACGACACAACAATGTCTTGGCAACTTGAAGCATGGCAATTCCTCCATTACCAAAATATTTTTGATACTGAATCATTGCCTGAATCTGTTGAATCAAAGCAAAACCCGCAAATTGCACCACGCGCAACAAGAAATCAGGACGTTGTTCTAAAATTTCTGGAAATGTCTGCAAATAAACTTGGGTTAATGCAGCAATTGAAGGCTGAAGCTTTTCTAAAGGGGTCATCGCCAAGCGCAGAGATTCCTCAATACTCAAAGACTTACTGATAACCAAACTACCCAGCCAAATTTGGAGGTAGCTGCTAATCAGGGTTCCTAAATCAAAAGCTGGGTCTCCCCAAGCAGAGCGTTCCCAATCAATTAGTCTTACAATACCGTTACTAGATTGCTGCCAATTTGCGTGCAGAAGGATATTATTTAGCTTCAGGTCATTGTGAGTCAGACAAGATGGAATTACAGCATTACCCAAATTAGCGATCGCTTGCCCTAAACTATCGTACCGCTGATAGAGGGCAAAAAACTTCAATCCATCCCCAGGCACCGAACCAAAGATTTCTGGACTAATCCGTTCCAACCCCCGCATTAAATTAGTCACCATGTCAGCCTTTAGATTATCCGGATTTGGCGAGAAGAAATCCTGATATTCTTGGCGGTTGAAAGTATTCCGATGGATAGTTGCCATCAGCGTACCAATTGCGGCAGCAATTTCTGTATCAAAGCTATTCTCCTTTGTATAGAAATCCATTAAATCTCGATAATCATCCAGGTATCGGAAGACAATAATCGAGTTGTCCTTATCAAAATGCAAAATTTCTGACAATAACGGGCGTAGGCGATCCATTTCTGGAAATTGTTGTAGGAATTCCTGAATTCGCCACTCACTTAAAAACTCACCAGCCGCTTGACCCTCGTGATTATGCCGTTCCTGCTTAACCAGCAGCTTACGACTGTCTGGAAAAGTGAGTAATAAGTTAAAGTTTTTAGCTTCAAGAGGCTCTACCTTACTAAAAGATTGCTCTGATTGATTACATAAACTATTCTGAACTAAATAATCAAATACATTATGAGAGTTTAAGATAAATTTCATAAGCTATGCTCTGGTTAATTTGCGATTTGGCTTAAAGACTTTCACTTATTAGAGTCATCTCATGTCTCATAAATGATCGTCATAATTGCCTCATCTCTAGACAATCATAGGCAATTTCAAAGGTATTTAACCAACTTGACAAAGTTTTGAGGAGAAACAAATAAAACTTTTATGTCCCCAAAAATCCAGTCACAGAGAAGCCAGAAATAACAAAAACCTTCATTGCTGGTAACCTTACACTGAAAAATTTGGTCAATAACTCAAACATTTATGTCCCAAATATCTGACCAACTGGTACGCTTGCTGCATTGCTCCCACAAGATGTAACAGATGCGATCGCCTTGCACCCACCTCACCAAATTGCGTTGCTCGCGTCTGCGCCTTGCTGTTTACAACCTTGCCAACTATATTCGCCAGCTAGAGAATATTTTGTCGATTCAAACGAGGGATCGCAACGGGAGTTGCTGTTGGGAAGGCGTCGGATTTTAAAATCAGATATTCATGAAGTAGAAACCGGATTTATTGAAGAAACCCGGTTTCTACTTTGTATATCGATTGTAGTTTTCTTTAGATGATTTTGAAGAAATAGTTTACACTACTTGGCTCGCTAATAAGTTAGCTCAACATCTGTTTGGGGATAAAGTTGAACCCTACTTTTTTCAACACCAACTCAATTATGCAGGTGTGGTAATGTATGAGGTTGTTCTAGATGATGAAGATTTGGCGCGGGAACTCTTCTATGCTGTTAAGGAAGGTGAGATGAGTTTTCATGATGTGGCGCGTCAATATATCCAGGATGTGGAATTGCGGCGCAAAGGAGGATATCAAGGAATAGTGCGTCGCAAAGATTTGAAAGCGGAAATTTCTGCTGCTGTTTTTGCGGCTAAACCGCCGCAGTTAATTAAGCCTATTGTGACGGCTAAGGGGGTACATTTGATTTGGGTGGAGGAGATTGTTCAAAGCGAGTTAGATGAGAAGTTGCGCCTAAAAATTATTACAAATTTGTTTTATGGATCCCTGAAACATCAAATTGAGCAGATTGAAGTTATTAAAAAGCTTAAATAGGGCTTGCTGAATAACCTTGTAACTCTTCCCAGGCAAGGGTTTTCCCGCGTTTTGGCTCGAAAAAGTGCAAGCTATAGCTTTCGATCAGCTCAAAATCCTTGCATTTTTTCAGGGCGATCGCTCGATAGTAAGGGACATTCCTACTGTTGTGTAAGCTTTCTAGCCTCTAGATTCGGTCTGTAGACTTATTCAGCAAGCCCTAAATCACCATTATGTAGAAAAATATGAGGCGTAGGTTGGGTTGAGGGACGAAACCCAACACCCAGAAGAAATCGATGGGTTACGCTGTCGGTAACCCATCCTACGAATAATTATCACTCAAAGAAGTAGGTCGAAGAGTTTGCGCTTACTCTTCCTGCGGACTTGTAATTAGTCCGCCTTGAATATTGAGTTCTACCTCTATTAAAAGAGATCGCGCAGAAGTATACCAACTCCAATCACAAGAGCCGCAGCAGCAACGGCTGGAGCTGTAACACTCGTCACGCCTGCTGCTGCAATACCTAAACCTATAATTGCTAATCCACCAGCATCTGGATCCAACCCTCCAATAATTGCAGACTGTTCATGATCTTGAAGTTGAATCAGATTGTCGGAAAAATCTTCAGAAACATGATTCAGATCATTGATTTTAATTTTAGACATCAGAATTATCCTCCACAAAAATCATTTGTTTTTAGATTATTGGGTTCACATCACCCATCTGTCTTTAATTTTACTTGGGATAAGAAAAGATGCACCCCCCCTGTAAAGCTTATTTGTGAACCCAAATGAACTAAAAAAGTCCAAATGTGTTGTTCGAGATTAAACATTTAACTGCCTCCTCCCATTACCATAATCGGTTATTTACCATATATTTTCAAGTTATTTATTGCTATAAAATGGACATAAATCAAGCAATTATGAGTTATTTTTGCATTAAATTAAGTCTTTTTTGAAGACAATCACAACCTTGTGTTAGAACAGTTACATCTCCAAAGTATCAAAAATAAAACATATATGTCCTGTTTGATTTTTGAACCCTGCTTTTAAATTAAAATAACAAAAATCAACCCAATAAAAACATTGGGTTGAAACCAAATAAGTATTAAACCTCAAATCAAATCACGCTTATATGGAGCTAATCAGCATTAACTTTTCAACACACCTACTTCCCTCTCGATTCTGTCTAAAGCCTTCTTTGCTCTAAAAACCACTCTCAAAAAAGCCACTTGACTGCCCCAAGCCGAACGAGGCAAAAGCGGAGTTAGAGAGTTCACCTCAGCCTGAGAGTTATCCATTGATGACTCTAAACTACCATTCCTCTGATCAGAAACAGTCGTATCTTCTAGTGAAATAGAATCAGCGTACATAGTATTCACCTTGCAGTTATTAAACCCTTGCACCAAGCAATAATGCTACTTCTGTTTCCTCTGCCCAACCTTCTAGCCATTGAATGCGATCGCTCTTAAAATGCAGCGGATCGTTTTCCGGTAAAGGAGCATCAATTGGTTCCTCAATCAAAGCAAACTCTCCATTATCAAACGGTTTCCCATCCGCTCGCCGCTGAAGAACCACTCTCTCTCTAATACCACACTTTTCTTGAGTAAGGGCGCGGTGATGACAGTAAGGATTATTCCCTCTCCTATCAAAGAATACATGAGCCGTCCAACTGCAACCCCCGCGACACAGTTCGGCAAATTCGCAAGTCTTACAAAAACCCCACAAATGTTCGGTTCCTTTAGGAGTTCCAGCCCCCAAATTAAACCGCAATTCCTCTGTTTCTTCAATAATTGTCCGCAGTGAATAGTCTCGAATATTGCCCCCGGTGTAAACAGAAGTTGGCAGTGAGGGACAACCTTTAATTGCACCATCCGCTTCTATTCCCAAAGCAGAAAGTCCAGCACTACATCCCTGCCAAAACGACCAAGCATCGCCTCCTCGCAACAGTCGCTCATAAGGGCCATAATAACCGATATTATTCCCTGGCTGAACCCGTACACCTTCTCGCTTCGCCCTTTCAGCAACACGAGCAATCATTGGATACACATCCAGTAATTCATAAGGTTGTAAAAGAATGTCGCTATTATCTGCTGCATTCCCCATCGGCACAGTTAATTGAATTTGCCAAGCAAAGATTCCGGCATCGCGAATATGCTCGTAAATCCGGGGGAATTCCGGTGCAGAAAGGCGATTGATTTGAGTATTGCAACCGAAGGGAATACCCGCTTCTTTAAGGTGGCTCATGGTTTTAAAAGCCCATTGCCAGGAACCTTTTTTACCACGCAGTCTGTCATGAGTTGCTTCCAAACCATCAACCGAAACAGAAACTACTTGAATTCCAGCTTCTTTCATCCGGCGTGCTGTATCTAGATTAATACCAAAACCGCCAGTTGTCATCCCACAAACCATCCCAGCTTGGGTAATTGCTTTGGCAATTTCTAACCAATCAGGACGGAGAAAAGCCTCACCCCCAATTAGAGTTACTTCTTTTATTCCGACTTCCGCTAGCTGTCTGACAAGATTAAGAGCTTCTTCAGTAGAAAGTTCTTTCTCCCGCGCATTACCTGCACGAGAACCGCAATGTTGACAGGCGAGATTGCACTTAAGAGTTATTTCCCAAACTGCATAACTAATTCTGCGATATGTCATCAAAATCCCCTCAAATAAGTTATCTAGAAAAGGGGGAACCCATCTCCCCCTGAAATCTGGGCTTATGCCTCAAATTTGCTTAACTATTCATAAAAATTTTGGCGATAGGGCGAGGACTACCATGGTAGAGTCACTCCTCCATAGATTAGGTAGGAATCTTTTGGACTAAATAAAAAACTCGCTCCACCAAAAACAACTTCCAGTTCTTTTTCATCTAATTCCCTGAGTTCGCCATCAGCCGCATCTGACTCTAACAACTGGGCGGTATATTCTTCAAACTCCTCTGGGGTGAAATCGTAGCCAGCAGCTTTGACGATTTGGCTACATTCATCCTTGCTATTAACCTGCTGAATTCGAGAGCGTAACGCTTCATCAGTAGACAGCCTTTTGTAGAAAGCTTCAACATTTGCTAGAGACATAGTTGGCTCCTTTTCAGTTCTTTAGACTCAAACAATAAGCGTCATAATTGCCTATTATCTATACAATCATAAGGTATTTACCCAACTTGACAAAATTTTGAGGAGAAACAAATCAAACATTTATGTCCCCAAAAATCCAGTCAGAGGGAAGCCAGAAATCACAAAAACCTTCATTTCTCGTAACCTTACACTGAAAACTTTGGGCAATAACTCAAACATTTATGTCCCAAATATCTGACCAACTGGTACGCTTGCTGCATTGCTCCCACAAGATGTAACAGATGCGATCGCCTTGCACCTACCTCACCAAATTGCGTTGATTCCGTCTGCGCCTTGCTGTTTACAACCTTGCCAACTCTATTTGGCCAGCTAGAGAATATTTTGTCGATTCAAACGAGCGATCGCAACGGGAGTTGCTGTTGGGAAGGCGTCGGATTTTAAAATCAGATATTCATGAAGTAGAAACCGGATTTATTGAAGAAACCCGGTTTCTACTTTGTATAGGTCAGCTTATGAAGTCAATTTTTAAAGTGCTAAGCTTTCTGGGTGAAGTCGTCTGCGTTTACGCGCTTTACGATGAGGGCGAAATGGGAGGCGATCTCCGCTTCCTGCAAGCAACCCGACTGTACGGCGATCTCGAAGCATCGACAGCGGTTAGGATGCAGAGTTAATGAAATCTGCCAAAATGGCAACATCTAGGCGGGTTTTTTATTTATATTTTTTGATGAGAGACTGCATATTTCTCTCACTCTATCCCAATCTTAGATTAGATGTATTAGCTCTGAATTAGCACTCTAAAAACTTTCAATAAATATGTCTCCCAATCAATTATTCACCGCTCCGAATAATTTATCCCGTCCTTTAGGTCAATATTTAACTCCTTTTCAGCGCAAATTGCTGGAAAAGAGTCTGCATGAAAATTTACCTGAGTTATACCGTCAGCGCGTCGAGATTATGTTGTTAGCTGATATGGGAAAATCGCAAGCAGAAATTTGTCAACTTCTGGGATGCTCTCCGGCAACTGCCAGTCGTTGGATCTTACTAGCTCAAAGTGGCATGGCACACGAATGGCAAAAACGTCGGCGTGGTCGTCCTCAAAAAGTCAACGAGCAATATTTGGAACGTTTAAAAGAATTGGTCAGTCACAGTCCCCGTGACTTTGGTTATGCTTTTGAGCGCTGGACGGGAGGCTGGTTAAGCAAGCAGTTGGAAAAAGAATGTGGCTTAAAACTGAGCGGACAGCACATTAATCGTCTCCTCAAGCAGATTTTTCCTCAATCGAATAATCTAGCGCAAAACGAAATCAATATTCCCTCAAATTCTCGTATCATTATTCGCGATCTGTCCTTGCCTAACTCGGTAAACTCTCCCGGATCGCTGTTTATTGGCGCTCAAACCGATTGTGACCGCTAAGGGAGTCCACCTGATATTAGTTGAGGAGATTGTGCTATCAACCAAACAGTGGACAAAACTCGACAACTAGCACATCCACTTGACAGATAGCCAGCTTAAGCGAAAGCTACGTTTTGAAGGTCATGACACCTACAAGTGCTTTCCAGCTTGTAGCCCTGTCGTCAATCATTAAACATCTGTATTTGGTTAAGGAAGTGTGATTGACAAAACACAAGCCCTCAAAACATTGGCGAGGAAAACATTACCCCTTTTGGGAGGACATTTATGTCTAATTTTGTATTTGTTCTAGATACCAACTTGCAACCGCTTGACCCAGTACCACCAGGACACGCAAGGCGATTGTTAAACCAAGGAAAAGCAGCTATCTATCGGCGTTACCCAATGACAATCATCTTAAAGTACGCAGTTCCTTGCCCCAAAACACAGCCGCATCAATTAAAAATTGATCCGGGTTCTAAGGTTACCGGGTTAGCGATCGTGCAGCGCGACAAAGTTGTCTGGGGTGCCCAGTTAACCCACAGGGGACAGCAAATTAAGAAGGATTTAGAATCGCGTCGCGCGATTCGCCGCAACCGCAGAAAGCGTAAAACCAGGTATCGCAAGCCACGGTTTTTAAACCGTACTCGCAAGTCGGGGTGGCTGCCACCCAGCCTGCAATCATTAGTAGAAAATATTCTGACTTGGGTTAACCGCCTACGCCGATATGTTCCGATCGCTGGCATATCTCAGGAGTTGATCAAATTCGATACACAAAAAATACAAAATCCTGAAATATCGGGCATTGAGTATCAACAAGGAGAACTTGCAGGCTACGAGATTAGAGAATATTTGCTCCAGAAATGGGGCAGGAAATGCGCTTATTGCGGCGCTCAAAATGTACCCCTTGAAGTTGAGCATATTCAACCAAAATCTAGAGGGGGAAGCTGGCGCGTTTCCAATTTGACTGTTGCTTGTAATCAGTGCAATCAAGCAAAGGGAAACAAGGATATTAAAGACTTCTTGGCGCAGCAGCCAGATGTGTTAAGTCGTATCACCAAACAAGCCAAACAATCATTGAAGGATGCAGCCGCAGTAAATGCTACTCGCTTCGCGCTATTCAACAGATTAAAAGAGACATCTCTACCTGTTGAAACCGGGACGGGCGGCAGAACCAAATACAATCGCACTGTGTTGGGATTGCCTAAAACCCATTGGTTAGATGCTGCCTGCGTCGGAGTAGTAGAAAGCTTGCAAATCTTGACCGAAAATCCTTTGTTAATTACCGCTAAGGGCTGGGGTAATCGTCAAATGTGTACGCCCAATAAATACGGCTTTCCGACCAAGCATAGGACGCGGCGCAAGACATTTTTTGGCTTTCAAACCGGCGATATGGTGCAAGCAACTCTGCCTACGGGAAAGTTTGCAGGTACTCATGTCGGTAGGCTAGTAGTCAGAGAAAGTGGAGTTTTTGAGATGATTTCAGCCATAGGAAAGGTTAGCCCAGTGCGCCACAAATACTGCAAAGCAATTCATCGCAACGATGGTTACATGTATGCATTTTCCACTTTTGTCCAGTTTTTCGGCGATTAGATGTGACGCGATCGCATTTAGATGAGTCTCTCAGGAAGCAGATTCTCTCTGACTTATAGCGGATTGCAGGCGCATGAGGTACACCTGAGAATGCAATAGCGGCAGCATTAATGCTGCCGCTATACAAACGAGAGCCAAAATGCTGTACTTCACTCGCTGGCAATCCGCTGTATTTGCACTTTGGCTGAAGCAGCAAGTGCAGCAGGTTAAGTTAACAATGGTGGATAAAGAGATGTCTGCCGTCGCGTAGAGAGAGTTTGGTTTAAAGAAGCTGGTATTAACCCCTAAAGTCGCGTTGGTGATTTTAGGGGGATTTTTTTGGGTAAGTTTTGAATGCAAATAGTTCATCAATATTCAAAAACTATCCATTCACATTTAGTTTAATACAAATTTTGTTAAAAAATAGCCGGAAAATCTTTTTTTGCAGGTTTGTAATACTGAAATTAATTAGTCTATATAGGTTCAAAAATAAGCCTTACAGGGGCTTGCTATCTACTTTTATGCCAAGTAACGTTAAAGATAGATGGGTAATGTAAACCCAATCTAAACATAATTGTTTTTCTTGAATTAGGAGGACATTTCCGATGGCTAAAATCCAAGTCGTTGATTTACACCCTAGCGATTCAAAAAATTTAAATAATTCAAGTTACTTAACAGATCAGGAACTTGATTTAATTAAAGGTGGTCTTCAACTGACACCACTTACTCCAGTTTCAGCAGCAATAAGAACTTTCCCTGGATTGGGTTATATTGTTGGTGCTTTTACAGCAGGATATAAAGCTGGCGAATGGCTTAACGAAAATACTCCTATTCAAAGCTGGATCTCGGAACGGCTTACGAATGGGCGGTGAGTGGGCCTTAATAATTGGAGTGCCTTCTAGCGATCGCCTGACTGTTTTACATCATTGATTAAGCGATCGCCCAATCAATCCTTTTAAATCGCCCAGCTACTCAAAATCAAACCTAGTAGAAAAACCAAACCTTGAACAAGGAGAATCATCATGTCTTTAGCCAATGTCAAAGCTTTCTACGAAAGACTAGCCACTGATGAAAACTTCCGGCTGCAAATTCAGGAAGTTCATAGTAAAGAAAAATGCAGCCAAATTGTCAAAGAAGCTGGCTATGATTTTAGCCAGGAAGAATTGGAAGAGTATACTGCAAATTTATTAGAATCCAACCATCCTAAAGATGGAATGATAGAGCTTGACGAAAAGGAAATGGAAGCTGTATTTGGTGGAGCTATTCGCTACTTTGAGCCTTTGAATCGTTTAGGTCAGATCTATGGTAGTCCAATACCTGATAGCGATTTCTGGAACGAAACCATCTTCATATCAGAGTCGTTTGTAAATTACGTGGCTGCAACTCGCTGAAGGAATTCACAAGGTATTTATCCCTTCCCACTCCCCAGAATTACAACCAGCCCTTGGTTTGTGGCCTCTAATCAATGAACTCATTGCCAATCGCTCATTCAAGTCTTTGGATGAACTAGAGGAATTGTTATTTCATCGCTGTCGTAACTTGCACAACGAGGCAAAACTTGATCTCCCATTTAACTTTCTTTCATTGGTGGTCAAAAACTATTCCTGCTACTGGTTGCGTTCGCGCCAGCGTTGGGAGGCATATCGCACACCCACTATACAAGTCCGGTGCAACCGGACTTGATATCATTCATATCTAGGGAAAAACGCAGATAGGTTTACTCTTTATGTAAACCACTGCAATCTTTCTATTTCTATCTTTAAGCCACTGCAATGAGGGAATATCTATGGCTTATCGCCGAGTCAGTTATGCAGTCTGGGAAATCACGCTCAAATGCAATCTCGCCTGCCAGCACTGCGGTTCTCGTGCTGGTCATTCGCGAACAAAAGAACTTTCTACTCAAGAAGCCTTAGACTTAGTTAAACAACTGGCAGAAGTCGGTATTAAAGAAGTGACTCTCATTGGAGGAGAAGCGTTTCTGCGCCCAGACTGGTTGGAAATTGCTCAAGCGATTACCAACGCCGGAATGATTTGTGGTATGACTACCGGGGGCTATGGAATCACCTTAGAAACCGCCCACAAAATGAAAGCAGCAGGAATTAAAGTGGTTTCGGTTTCGGTGGATGGCTTAGAAGAGACACATGATCGCTTGCGGGGAAAAAAAGGCTCCTGGCAGTGGGCATTTAAAACCATGAGCCATCTCAAAGCAGCAGGCATCCCTTTCGGGTGCAATACCCAAATCAATCGCCTCTCTGCCCCAGAATTTCCTCAAATTTACCAGCGCATTCGCGACGCGGGGATATTTGCTTGGCAGATTCAGTTAACCGTGCCGATGGGCAATGCCGCCGATAACAACCAAATCCTCCTCCAACCCTACGAACTGCTCGATATCTATCCCATGATTGCTCGCGTCGTGCAACGGGCGAATCAAGAAGGGGTGAAGGTGCAGGCGGGAAATAATATTGGTTACTATGGCCCCTACGAACGCCTGCTGCGAGGAGGAGATGCTTGGACTTTCTGGCAAGGCTGTATGGCAGGGATAGCAGCGTTGGGGATCGAGGCGGATGGGGCAATCAAGGGGTGTCCCTCCCTTCCCACGGCTGCATATACAGGGGGAAATATCCGCGATCGCTCTCTGAAACAGATTATTGAAGAGGCAGAAGAATTGCGCTTTAATCTGGGAGCCGGGACTCCCAAGGGAACGGAGCATTTGTGGGGTTTTTGTCAAACTTGTGAGTTTGCTGAACTCTGTCGGGGTGGTTGCAGTTGGACGGCTCATGTATTTTTTGATCGTCGGGGCAATAACCCCTACTGCCACCATCGTGCTTTGACCCAGGCAAAACGGGGCATCCGCGAACGATTTTACTTAGAGCGGAAAGCCGCAGGAGTGCCGTTTGATAATGGGAAGTTTGTCTTAGTTGAGGAACCCATTGAGACACCTTTGCCAGAAAATGACCCGCTTGAGTTTTCTGCCTCTCGCATCCAATGGCCAGACAGTTGGCAAGAAGCAGCCGCGTTAACCCACGCTTTTGTAGGGATATAAAAGAAAGGAACAGCCCATGACTGGAAATTCGCCCCTAAATACAGCCAACAATTCTCACCAGCAAAGTGAGACTCAAAAGCCCTTATTACCCCGCTCTGCTTGGCATAGTCAAGTCGCTTATTTGAGAGCCTTATTTCGCGTCAAAAAAGCCTTGGATTTGAGCGAGCAAGAAGCTGGTGTATTCAAAAGTGAGTAGGGTCTCATATCATGTCCGGTCGATTACCCATGATTAGGAGTAGGGAACATTATTAACGTTATCTGTTTGTCCGAGATATCTATGATGTTCCCTACCCAACGACGCGGTGAGGTTTTTTTATTATGGGCAATTCAACGGACATGATATCAGATGCGATCGCCTTGCACCTACCTCTTGCTGTTGTAAACCTTGCCAACTCTATTTTGCCAGCTAGAGAATATTTTGCCAATTCAAACGAGGGATCGCAAGGAGAGTTGCTGTTGGGAAGGCGTCGGATTTTAAAATCAGATATTCATGAAGTAGAAACCGGATTTATTGAAGAAACCCGGTTTCTACATATATCGATTGTAGTAATGGTTTAGCAACTTCTGGTTAAAGTGCGTAAGTCTTAAAATCAATTCTCCGGAACTCTAACCATTGCTGTCCCTACAGGGATGTCTCCCATCAATCCCTGCTTCATAGCAAAAACCCGATAAAGCACTGTTTCTCCCACCTGGTTCATTTCAACACCATTCAGCATCACGCTTATATAATTGTCAGGACCTACTGGTTGAGGAAAGTTAATTGCCACGCTTCCCGTACTGACTGCCACATTCGCTGCTATCTCTTTCCCTGTTTGATCCGTAATCCGAACTTGCCGGACACTTTTCATCTCGTTTGGTAAAGCGATCGTTAGATTTGTTAGAGGATACCCCGTAACAGCTACGTTAATGAAATGGCTATCGTTATTAGCACTGGCGATACCCGAATCAGCAATAAAGGGCGCGCTAAAGTTGAAACGCATCTGTGCCTGTGCTTTAGGGGCAATAGCAGGAACAACAGCAGTACTTAGTATCAAAGCAGATAGACCACCGTAAATTAGACTTTTCACTTGCAATACTCCTGAGTGGATAAAACCCATCAATTGATTGTTTGGCTTTGTCAGTCCTGACGCAAACACCAAAGTTTCTCTGAAAAATCGTCGCAAGAGAACTAGAGATAGCAGCAAGAAACTTTGGTGATAAGATCGTCGTGCGTCAGTCCTGTTTGTTTTGATTGCCTTCAATCAATAGAATGATTTACCCAAATGAGATGAGGCTGATTAATAGATTAAAGTTAGATGAGAATTTGAATTTGTCGCTCAAGCGCTGGTTTTGCCAGAACTTATACTTGTTGCCAAAGTCAGCTAAACCGGAAAGCGCAAAAATGTTACAACCGACACCATCGGAAAATATAGTTTAATATGAAACATTTTTAATCCTTCTCGGCCATCGGTCAATAATAACGCAAGTTGCTAGTTATAAACTTTGGCGGTGCTAATTGCTAATTGCAAGCTTGCTAATATAGGATTTTTACGCTCCATTAGCCATGAGCCATTAGCGATTAGCTGCTATGCATGAGATAACTAGCAACTTGAGTTATTAGCCAAATCGTAAGATTTTGTCGGGTTGTATAGACCTGATTAAAATTTTGGCTCAATCTGCCGCCCGCCCAAGAATGCAGCAAAATAAAGATAGCAGCAAACAAAATGCATTCACAGGTATGGAGACGACCCCAACAACAATTGAGCAGACTCTGTCGTATCAAAACACAACTGTAGATAACGACTGGACGACTAGCACAACGCTAGAAAAACAAGCGGCGGGATCTGGCTCAACTGACACCATGCCTGCTGGTGGCAGCGACCTTTCTCGTTTTGATTGGAAGGAAGCGTGGTATCCGGTCTACTATATCGAAGATCTGGATAAGTCCAAGCCAGAGCCTTTTACCCTGCTGGGCAGAGATATTGTCATCTGGTGGGATAAAACCGCCTCTTGTTGGCGCGCGTTTGAGGATAAATGTCCCCACCGCCTTGCACCCCTATCCGAGGGCAGAATTGCCGAAGATGGCAATTTAGAATGTCCTTACCACGGTTGGGCTTTTTCTGGCAGCGGTGAATGTCAGCGCATTCCGCAACAAGTTGAAGGTGGAACGGCAGAACTTTCTAAACGTGCCTGCGTTGCTTCGTTCCCGACGGTGGAAAGACAGGGATTGTTATTTGTCTATCCGGGGGAACCAGAAAACGCGGCTAAAACCAAAGTTCCTATCGTCGAACCCCTAGAAGATTCTCCCGCCGAGTGGACTTGCATCAATACGTTTCGGGATTTGCCTTACGATGCCCTGACGCTGTTAGAAAATGTCCTAGATGCGAGTCACGTTCCTTATACCCACCACCGCAGTGTGGGAAATCGCGCCTATGCCAGCCCGGTGGAGCTAGAAATAGTCGAATCTAACCGACAGGGGTTTAAAGGGGTTTGGGAACAAGGGCCGCGACGGGGGACGCTAGGCCGCCAGGATACGACATTTATTGCCCCCGGTTTGATGTGGCACGACTTGACCTCGAAGCAGTTTGGCAGAACCTTGACGGTGGTGTATGCAACTCCGATTCGCAAGGGGGAGTGTCGGGTATTTGCGCGCTTTCCGTTTAAGTTTGCAAGCATTTTGCCTGCTTTGTTTATCAAGCTGACTCCACGTTGGTATTCCCACATCGGACAGAATGCGGTTTTGGAAGATGACCAGATTTTCTTGTATTTTCAAGAACGCTATCTGGAGGCGGCGGGTGGTAGTTCGCGCTTTGCCAAAGCATTTTACCTGCCAACTAAAGCAGATCGCTTCGTGATGGAGTTGCGTCAGTGGGTGAATCAATACGACGCGGAACCATTTCCAGGAGCGATATTGCCTCCACCTGCGCCCCGCGAACAGCTGTTAGAGCGGTATTATTCCCATACGAGCAAGTGTGCGAGTTGTCGGACAGCTTTAGGGAATATCCAGCGGGTGAGGATGGGTTTGGCTATTTTAGGAGCGATCGCGCTTACCATCACCCCTCTACTCGCACTCTCTCTGGGCGAAACCGCAACCCCAACCGTTGCCCTCTTAACCCTGATAACCTTGACTTGCGGTGCAGGATGGCTGTTTTTAGGACGCCTGGTGCGCCAATTTTACCAAGGTCGCGATATACCGCCGCGCAACTTGCCGGAGAAAAAGCGTTGACCTACTCCCCTGTCTCTTGACGAGGGGATTCTTAAAAGGTTGTTACGAGGCGGTCAATAGACACGCCTCTCCACCTTTGTTGCTGTTTCTCGGATTCTTATAGCGGATTGCAGCCGTATGAGGTACGGCGCTTGGTGTGCCAGCAGCATTAATGCGGCGGGCACACCAAGCGCCTTTAGGCTTGGTGTGCCAGCAGCATTAATGCTGCGCGCTTGACAAACAAAGCCAAAAGGCTGTACCTCGATCGTTTGCCATCCGCGATCAACGTATTTTGCTCAAAAGCTAGATCCCCGAATTCTCCTGTGAAGTCGGGGATCTCCGCGTCAAGCCTCCCTAGTCTTGTAAAATCTTTCTTAAATCTCCACTTTCTCACTAGAGATTGTGGAGTTTTTGCTTGCGTTTTGTGTCCTGTGGGGGTAATATCGATAAACGAGGTTGTAAAATACGGTATCCCTACCAAGTAGCCGTATATTAGCGGAGGTAAACAAATGACCATATGGCAGCGCCTGAGCAGGCTGAGAGTGAATTCGATCAAAAGTTTCGTATCGTTATTTTTGGTAGGGGTGAGTTTGAGCGTTGCGATCGCTGCCTGTTCGAGTGGCGGTGGAAGCAATTCTACCACTGGCAGTCCCGGTGCTAGTCCCGTTGCCCAAAACAAGCAAAATGTCGAAGTAACCCTAGTTTCCTTTGCCGTCACCAAAGCCGCCCACGAAGCGATTATTCCTAAATTTGTCCAAAAGTGGAAGCAAGAACGTAACCAAAACGTCACCTTCCAGACCAGCTATGGCGGATCTGGTTCGCAAACACGCGCGGTAATTGATGGTTTGGAAGCCGATATTGTCCACTTGGCACTAGCGTTAGACACTCAAAAGATCGAAAAAGCCGGACTAATTCAACCAGGATGGGAACAAGAAGTTCCTAACAACGCCATTGTGTCCAAATCCGTTGCCGCATTAGTCACTCGTGAAGGCAATCCGAAAGGAATTAAAGATTGGTCAGATTTGGGAAAAGATGGAGTTAAACTAATTACTGCCGACCCTAAAACATCGGGCATTGCGCGGTGGAATTTCCTAGCCTTGTGGAATTCGGCAATTAAAACGGGTGGAGATGAAGCGAAGGCTTTGGATTTTGTCACCAAGGTATATAAAAATGTGCCAGTTCTAACGAGAGATGCACGGGAAGCAACCGATGCCTTTTTCAAACAAGGTCAGGGAGACGCGCTGATCAACTACGAAAACGAGATTATTTTGGCACAACAAAAAGGCGAAAAGGTATCTTATGTTATTCCCGATGTCAATATCTCGATTGATAATCCAATTGCCGTGGTAGATAAAAACGTAGATCGGCACGGTAATAGAGAAGTGGCTGAAGCATTTGTCAAATTCCTGTATACAAAAGAAGCGCAACAAGAGTTTGCTAAAGTCGGTTTCCGACCTGTAAATCAAACAGTCGCCCAAACCAAGGAATTTGCCGACAAATATCCCAAAGTCAAAACTTTAGGTACGGTTAAGGATTACGGCGGTTGGGGTGAAATTCAGAAAAAATTCTTCGATGACGGGGCGGTTTTTGACCAAATTCAAGCGAAAAAATAGAGGGGAATTGTTAATTGCTAATTGCTAATTGGTAATTGGTAGAAAACTACTGGTCGGGGCAGGTATTACCCGCCCCTACAAAACTGAAAATGAACACATTCTGATTTTTATGGCAATTTCTTCTCCACCACAACTGAGATCTCAAAATACTTCAGTCGTTCAAAGGTTATGGCGTTCGATAGTCCAGCTTCCCTGGACTTGGCGAATTACCCTGGGATATCTCACGGTAATGTTACTTGTCCCAGTAGTAGCAATGTTTGCTAAAGCGAGTACTGAAACTCCTGCCGAATTTTGGAGAATTGCTACCAGTCCGATTGCACTTGCTACCTACGATGTTACGTTTACTACCTCGTTAATGGCGGCTGCAATTAATGGAGTTTTTGGCACTTTAATTGCCTGGGTTTTAGTCCGGTACGACTTTCCCTTGAAGCGATTTGTTGATGCTTCGGTAGATTTACCATTTGCATTGCCAACCGCAGTTGCTGGGTTAACCTTGGCAACAGTTTATAGCGATAATGGTTGGATTGGTTCGCTGTTCGCACCACTGGGAATTAAAATATCTTTTACCCGGTTAGGCGTCGGGGTAGCGATGATATTTATATCCCTACCTTTTATCATCCGGACGGTACAACCAGTGCTTCAAGAAATGGAAAAAGACATTGAAGAAGCTGCCTGGTGTTTGGGTGCTTCGGGATGGCAAACCTTTTGGCGAGTGATTTTACCACCGCTATTTCCATCGATTTTAACCGGGGTGGCGTTGGGTTTCTCCCGCGCAGTTGGGGAATATGGATCGACTGTGATTATAGCTTCCAATACACCGTTTAAAGATTTGATTGCACCCGTGTTAATTTTCCAGCGATTAGAACAGTATGACTATTCGGGTGCAACGGTAATTGGCATCGTACTGTTGGGAATTTCATTGGTGATGCTGTTAGGAATTAATCTCTTACAAGCTTGGGGAAGACGTTATGGCTAATTTGGAAGTATCTAATAACCTGCCTCGTCAGACTAGAAATATCAAAAAGCAGGCAAATTGGGTGCCGGTGGTTTTGATTGGGGTAGCGATCGCCTACTTAGCCCTAGTTCTCTACATTCCTGCCTTTAACGTCTTTTACCAAGCGTTTAAAAAGGGAGTGGGGCCATTTTTCTCCAACTTAACCAAACCCGACTTTCTCCACGCAGTCAAGCTAACGGTGATGCTAGCTGCGATCGCCCTGCCGCTGAATACGGTTTTTGGACTCTGTGCAGCGTGGGCGATCGCAAGGCGTAAATTCCCCGGTCGTGCTTTCATTTTAAGTATTATCGACCTGCCTTTTTCTATCTCCCCAGTAGTGGCAGGATTGATGCTTGTTTTGCTTTACGGAAGTAACGGTTGGTTTGGTCCTTGGTTACAGGAACACAATCTCAAAGTTATCTTTGCCTTTCCAGGAATGGTGTTAGCAACGGCATTTGTTAGTATGCCATTTGTTGCCCGCGAAGTTATTCCCGTTTTAGAAGAAATCGGCACCGATCAAGAAGAAGCAGCTAAAACTTTAGGGGCAAAAGATTGGCAGATTTTTTGGCGCGTCACCCTGCCCAATATTCGCTGGGGTTTGCTTTACGGCTTGATTTTAACTAATGCGAGGGCAATGGGTGAATTTGGTGCGGTTTCGGTAGTTTCTGGCAACATTGCTGGGAAAACTCAAAGCTTACCTTTGTTCGTGGAAGATGCTTACAAACAGTATGAAACCGAAGCCGCTTACTCGGCTGCTGTTTTGTTAGCTTTGCTTGCAGTAGTAACGCTGGTGTTGAAAGAAATTTTGGAACGAAAAACCCGTATTAAACAGGAGAAATAGACATGCAAGCTTCTACAACTGATGACAATCGACTGACGCAGAAACGAATCAGGATTAGAATTCCCAAGCAATATCACCAAGATCCGGTGATTTCTCGCTTGATATCTGACTACAACTTGACGGTGAATATTACCGCCGCAATATTGGGAGGCAATGCCAATGGCGATGGTTGGTTCGATCTAGAATTACGGGGAACAATTGCAAATATTCGGAGAAGTCTGGACTATCTCAACGAGTTAGATCTGGAAATATGGAACGACGCTGAAACCGATGGGTGGTGAAGGTGTTACAGCGGGAAAGCAGCCCTATTCATAGGGCGCTTGGAATGCAATAGCGGCAGCATTAATGCTGCCGCTACAAAAACCAAGCCTTAAGGCTTTACCTCATCGAGTTGCAATCTTCTGTAAACGATACCCATTCTGCAAAGTTCGCCTAAGCGATCGCCGTTCATAACCCCAACTAACTAAACTGAAAATGGCTATGCTTAAAAATCCCGGTTTCTCTAAGAAACCGGGATTTTGCTATCAAATTAATCAATATTTATATAAATCTATTTGTCAAATACGAACTGGCAATATATCAAACGTAAATTAAGTATATTCACCCCTTGTATTTTTAGGTTTTTTGTGGCAATCTCATTCATATAGTTATAGTACTGTATTCCTACCATTGTACCGTAGATTAGCAAAAATTTGCCTTAGCTACTGGGTCAGAAATGAAAATTCTCGATTAAATAAATGGAAGCAATAAATTACCGTTCCTTGACAACAGGAGTGAAACTAACAGTTGTTTCGCCAGTGTCTCAAAGCAGCGTCACTCAAATTCGCCTGCGCCTGGAGATTCCCCCGTGTTACCAGCAAGAACCTGTAATTTCCCGGCTGATTAGAGAGCATGGCTTAATTGTCAATATTACTGGAGCCAAACTGGGAAAAAATACGGGTTTGCAGGGATGTTTTGACCTGGAACTGAGGGGAACACCGCCACAAATTTGTAGCGGTTTGACTTATCTGCAATCTTTAAATATCAAAGTTATGGGGAAGGCGAATCCTGATGGAGATGGCTGGCATTGTTGAGATTAGTTTTTCATAGATAATCGCGGATAGAAATCAAAACTCCTGTTTATCGATCGAGATAAAGATGTTTGTCGTATAGTTGATGACATACACCATTTTTAACCGTTGCTAAATTAATGGATAAATTAGCAACTTCAAGGCTGACTCATAACAGAGTCGAGTCCTATCTGTCGTACAAGTTAACAAGTAGGTAGATAGATATACACACACAAATGTTTTACCTCCAGGACTTACGCACGCGGGGCCAAAAACAAAGGTGATGCGTCAATCTCGCGACTGTCAACCCAGGATTTTTCGGCTCGCCCTTTGTTTTTTTTAGAACGAAGGGGAGGGAAAAGCATAGAGTTTTGATGTCTACCTACTAAGCAACATATCCTACTATTTCACCGGAGATTCAAACAGGAGGAATATTTATCTATGTGGTTTCGTCGTTTGAGGAAGTCGCCGTGGCTGTCCTCAAAAATAAGCATCGGTTTACCAGCTTTTCTTAAAAAGTTAGCGAAGTCGATCAAATCTTCTAGTTTCAGAATTTTTACGTTATTTTTGGCTGTGACTTTGGGATTGATTTGGTTAGTTCCTCAGCCAGTCAGAAGCCAGCAGCGACCCAGAGATGCTGAACTAACCTTGGTTTCCTTTGCAGTTACCAAAGCCGCCTACGACCGGATTATTCCAAACTTTGTGGCAAAGTGGAAACAAGAAAATAACGGTCAGAATGTCAAGTTCAATTAAAGTTATGGCGGTTCTGGGACTCAAACTCGGGCGGTTATAAGTGGTTTGGAAGCAGATGTAGTACACCTGGCGCTGGCTTTCGATACCAATCGCATCCAACAAGCTGGTTTAATTCAACCGGGTTGGGAACGAGAACTTCCAAGTAATTCAATTGTGGCTAAATCAGTTGTGGCTTTGGTCACAAGACCTGGAAATCCGAAACGAATTCAAGGCTGGTCAGATTTAGCCAGAAATGGCGTTAGCGTCATTACAGCTAATCCCAAAACTTCTGGTGTGGCTCGTTGGAATTTCCTAGCTTTATGGGGTTCTGTAGTGAGAAACGGAGGAAACGAACAAGCGGCGCGTAACTTTGTCAACCAAGTTTATCGAAATGTGCCAATTCTTCCCAGAGATGCTCGCGAAGCTTCAGATGTTTTCTTCAAGCAAAATCAAGGCGATGTACTGATTAACTATGAAAATGAAGTTCTCTTAGCGAGACAGCAGGGTGAAACAGAACCCTTCATTATTCCCCCGGTAAATATTTCCATCGACACCCCGGTAGCTGTGGTCGATAAAAATGTAGACAAACATGGAACTCTTCGAATCGCAGAGGCTTTTGTGAGATACCTTTACACTCCTGAAGCTCAACGGGAATTTGCTAAGGTTGGTTTTCGACCCGTTAACGCGGCGGTTGCTTCAGAATTTAGCCGAAACTTTCCCCGGATTAACAATTTGTTTACCGTCGATAGTTTAGGAGGCTGGAATGGAACGCAAACAAGATTCTTTGCTGATGGGGCGGTATTTGACCAAATTCAGACTGCCTTAAATAGAAGGTAATATCAAATCCGGTTGCATCGGAATGATCGGCCTTTCTTGGTAATTGGTAATTGCTCGCTTGCTAATTGCTAATGGCTAATTGACCCTACAGGTCTTAATGCCGATGCAACGGTCAACGATATAAGTTGTTAAGGTCAGGACTTACGCTTGGGCGACCTATCACCAAAGTAACTTGGCAGCGAACGCGAGTGCGTGCGGTCGGCATATCTCTAGTTCCTTGCTCGACGATTTTTCATAGAAACTTTGGTGTTTGCGTAGGAAAGCCTTAAGGCAAAGTTTGTGTAGCGGCAGCAAAAATGGCAGCCGCTACACAAACTTTCGGTGTACAAGAGAAGGCGGCAAACCGCTATGCCCCGCAGCCCAATCGGAGATGATATCAGTTGGATTCTTCAGGCGATCGATCGTCAACCAAAATCATCAAACAGATACTACTAGCAACTAGCTTGATTGGGGTTAACGCTTGACTTTCCAATACAATAATAGCACCCAAAATAATTATAACTAGGAGAGCGAGCGCATTACCGTAACGAGTGAGGATAGAAGCGATCGCTTGCCGATTGGTTAACTTATAAGCCAAATAGCACCAAACTCCAACTAGCAGGAAAAATCCACTTACAATTAAAATAAGACTAACCAAACTACTATTAGCAAACAACGGCACGTAAACGCTTATATTGTCACTTCCATTAGCAATTGTAATAGCTGCTACGCTGTATACTTGGGGAGAAAGCCAACTGGCGATCGCAGAATCTTCAGATAAATTTGTTTCTGCTTCTACTTCCTCCAAGCTATCTTCCCGATTGATTAAGCAACTTAAACCAATAGCGATAGGAATTAAGCCAAGCAATCCAATCCACCTATGGGGTAAAATTAAACCGCCAAAGAACCCGGGAAGACTAGCAATGACTAATGCGCTAAAACCTAAATACTGACCAATCAAGATATGGCGAACGCGAAACGTAGCATTCACCGCAGAAAAAAACAGCAGCAGAATCACCAAATCGTCGATATTCGTGGCAACGAACGCCGTTACCGCTGTAATAATTGCTTCTGCTAACCCACTCATTTGCTGGCAAACGTGACATAAAATTGAGATCTACAATCATCTTCTCCAGTAATCGAGCGTGAGTCAACTTGCCACAGCGATCGCGGAAGCAATAATTGCCTTTACTGCCACCAATATCGACGACATCATTATCTTGCTGCTATTTTTTTCGCAGATAGATATTAATTTTCGTCGCCGACATATCATTGTAGGCCAATACTTGGGTTTTATCTTGCTCGTTATTGCCAGCTTACCAGGGTTTTTTGGTGGCTTGGTAGTCTCGCGAGAATGGATTGGATTGCTGGGACTGCTACCGATAGCAATTGGCATCAAGCAACTGGTGACAAGAGAACAAGAAACAACAGAAATTCAGACGATAAGCAGCGATTTTACTCAATCCTCATCAAACCGATCTATAAAGTCTTTTTTATTGAGTGTACTCAGTCCCCAAACTTATCAAGTAGCAGCCGTAACAATTGCTAATGGGGGTGACAATATCAGTATCTATATCCCGTTATTTGCCGGGAAAACCCCGATTGGTTTGCTCGTAATCCTCAGCGTATTTTTTTTCATGGTAGGGGTTTGGTGTGTCGTTGCTTACCTATTAACCCGTCAACCTACCATCGCTTACGTTTTAAGCCGCGTGGGTAAAAAAGTTGTCCCTTTTGTATTAATTGGTTTGGGTTTATTCATCATGTACGAAAGAGGTACATTCAGCCTGCTAGGAAAATAATTTTTTCCCATTAGCAATTAGCAATTAGCAATTAGCAATTACCAATTACCAATTACCAATTACCTCATACTTGATAAACTAACTTCCAACTCACCATCATCAAGATGCTGTAAACAACAAACCTCAGAGGACGTTGAGGAGCCATCTGACAAAGTTTAGCACCGATTAACACCCCTGGTACTGAACCTAACCATATTGGCAATACCAGACTCCAATTAACCGTCCCAAGGCTGAGGTGTCCGAGGGAAGTAAATAGTAATAAAATACCAGCTTGTGAAATATCTGTACCGACTAATTTACGCGCATCCAGTTGGAAAAAGCCAATTAACACGAGGGCAAACATCGAACCGGAGGAAACGCTAGTTAATCCCACCAAACAACCTAAAACCGCTCCCACGCTTATTGCCAGAATGCGACCACACTTGGTTTCTAAATCAAACTTAGGCAGTGAGGGTAACTGTAACTTGGGGAAAAAAGTCAACAGCAACAATTGAGTTAGTGCGAATAAGGTTACTAACATAATCATTACCCCAAGTAAGTGCAGCAGCATGGAATTTATGTTAAGCTCGGAAGAATGCTTGAGCAGGTGCAAAATTCCCACCCCTCCGAGGGAACCGGGAACGCTTCCCAATGCCAACCATTTAACTGCTTGCTGGTCAAGAGTTTTTTGCTGCCAGTGTTTGACGCCGCCGATAACTTTCATTAACGTGGCAGATACGACATCTGAACTAACAGCAACTGAAGCGGGAACTTGAAAGATAAAAATCAACATCGGGGTGATGAGAGACGCGCCGCCAATTCCCGTCAAACCAACAATGATGCCGACAAAAAAGCTCAATATCGGTAGCAATACGTAATTCATGATCTTGTCACACCTTACAACCTTAGATTAGATTAGATAGATGAATTTTGAACCGCTACTCTTGGATCTTTTTATGAGAGTTTAGCAGTCACTTGTCCGGCTTGAACAGGAAAATCGTTAACGCTTTTGCAGCTTTCCCTGTAAATTCCGTTATCTCGATTAACTTACCGTAGTTTATCTTAAACGATCAGTAAGTGTCAAGAGCGAGGGTATTGAATGATACAAAAATAACCCAATAAAGCTGCCTGTCAGGCTTACAGGTTTTGAGTATTTGCAAGTGGAAGCGATCTCACACACCCATACAGCGGTTTGCAGCCGTATGAGGTACGGCTTTGTTTGTCAAGCGCGCAGCATTAATGCTGCCGCTTGACAAACAAAGCCGTAAGGCTTTCCCTCACCCATTTGAAATCCGCTATATGCATCCCCAAAGCCAGTAATCCCCGGTATCGCGCTGGGGTTTTCCCATAAAATAATAGGTTATTGGAGTTGCTTACGCCGAACAGATGAAACCTTAAATGACTTATGTTGCAATCTGACAGCGGGAATATTTTTTTGTCCTTCCTCAACTTTTTTAAGCGGCTACTTGTTGCTCATTGGCTGACGCTGCTGCTGCTATTAATCGGAATTTACTTACCATTGCAGGTATTTGAAATCCTTGCAGTCAAAGTATGGCAGAATCAAGGCGGCTTCCCGTGGGATGTGCCAATTCTGCTCTCGATTCACACAACAACACAGGCGCAACTGGATATTTTTGCAGCAACGCTGACAAAGTTTGCCTCGTCTAAAATTATAATTCCTGTTGTTAGTTTAATCGCCTTAGTGTTGTTGCTTTGCAAACAATGGCGACGCAGCGCATATTTAATCGCCACAGTGTGGGGAAGCTTGATAATTAATCGCGCTGCAAAAGAATTTATGCATCGAGTGCGTCCGCACCTGTGGGACTCACCCGCACCAGAAATTGATTACGCATTTCCCAGCGGTCACGCAACGATGAGCATGACGTTAGTTATGGCTTTGGTAATTTTAACTTGGGGAACCGCTTGGTGCTGGTTAATTGCGACTGTTGGTAGCTTGTTCGTCGTGGGAATTGCTTGGACGCGGTTATATTTGGGAGTTCATTTTCCCAGCGATATTCTAGCAGGCTGGATGGTATCGGTAGCTTGGGCAATTGGAGTTAGTTTGATTTTAAAACCCGGTTTAGTTAAAGCCAACGCATTAAATAACCAGACGGGGAGCGAAACTTCACTAACGCCTGATGAAGCATCTAAGTAGGCAAAAATTAGACTTATTGCAAAAGTCTTTTCCCATTTAATTTGTGGGCAGGCGGGACGCCTACCCCACAAGAAAAAATGTCTCTTCTTGTGGGATGGGCATCCTGCCCGTCCCCTACCCCACAAGAAAAAATGTCTCTTCTTGTGGGATGGGCATCCTGCCCGTCCCCTACCCCACAAGAAAAAATGTCTCTTCTTGTGGGATGGGCATCCTGCCCGTCCCAATATTTTTGACCCGTCTATTAACTGATATCGTTTCCTTAGGCATCGGAATTACTACCTGTAGGGGCAAGCGAGCAATTAGCAATTACCAATTACCAATTACCAAGAAAGGCCGATCATTCCGATGCCTAAGGATTTGATATGATTTAAGAAACCCGGTTTTTTTAAAGAAACCGGGTTTCTTAGTTTAGCATCCTAATTACTAGGAGCATTAGTCACGCGCGTATCCAGTACTTCCTGGGACACCTTGGGAACAAACCAGTTTGCTTCATCGGCTTTTAAAACTTTAGTACCGGGCATATTAAATTCAACTTCCCCAGTATCGGTATTATTTTTAACAACTAACTTACTGCCATCAGGAATTTTGATAGCAACAGCACCCGCCAATTCTTGATTTTGACCGTCTGGCATTAAACCGACTGCTTTAATATCGATTGGCAGATAAATTCCCTGACAATCCCATTTATTTTTAGTTGTCTTACCATCGGCTAAAAAATAAATTCCAGTTTCATAGGGATAGTCCTTAACATCGGGTTTTGAACCGTAAACAGCTAGTGTCTTTCCGGTTTCATTTCGACATTGCCCCCAGTTTATTCCCGACTCTAAAGTATATTTTTGAAACTCCAACTCATCGATTTTCTTCTGGACTTCTTGGGATGAAGCTGTTTTGCCGTCCGCTTTTAGACTATTCAAAGCTTGACTCACCTCAATCTAGTCGGGATTCTTTGTATATTTCGGCTTGTCCGCTAATGAAGGTGGCGCGATCGCTAGATTCACCAGCAACACTAAAGCGAGCAAAATATATTTCAACGCTTGCATACTTTATTCCCAATTTTCACAAATTGCATCTGATGACTTGCGTAAGGTATTGTCAACACCTTACCAATGTTTCAATCATAAATTTTGTAAATATTGCCTGAATCTCTCGCCGCTAGCTGCTTACAGTTTCCCTTTGTTGTTTGTTTAGTATTCCGCTCAACTTAATAGACATCTTCTTAACTATTCCGCTCAAATTACTGTTATTGATGCTCTCCAATTTTGACCTATATCGATTAACAAAATATCTTAGTATTTGGCTCTACTTACAGTAGATTAAGCCCTGATAAAAAATCAGGAAATTATTCGATATCGCACTTGATTTTTAAAGTTGAATGCTTTAGCATGACCATGCATAGATAGACACAAAACTAACTACGGGCACATCTGTCAGTAGATAGATTTATAGCTATTGAGAGGAATAGCTTAGGGTTTGAGTTAGAAGCAAACCCCTATAATACAACAGCTCCACGTGCCAGTAAACACCTAAACGATCGCAAAATGAAACAGGAAGTTCAATCGCATCGGAGTGTCCACGGCTTAAAGCCAAACTGCCTTGACTTCGGGGAAGTTTTAGCACAATCTTTTGCCGTAATTGCACCTACAACAATACCAGCATCGAATATCGGATTAATAGTTGCTCTTTCAGGAAACGGCACTTGTTTAAGCTTTTTCATCGGCTTGTTCGGGCTAGTTTTTGTCAGTATCAATATTAACCAATTTGCCAGTAGATCGGCTTCTCCAGGTTCGCTCTATTCATACATTGTCAAAGGACTGGGGCCGACGGCTGGTGTAATTTGCGGCTGGAGTTTGGTGCTGGCTTATTTGTTTACCGGGATGGCAGTGCTGTGCGGTTTTGCTAACTTCAGCGGGACATTAATCGGTCATTTGGGCATCCATCCTTCGAGTATTACGCTGTTAGCTATAGGTGCATCAATTGCGTGGTATGCAGCTTATAAAGATATCCAACTTTCAGCGATCGCAATGTTGTGGCTCGAAGGTGCGTCGATTGTTGCGATCGCAATCTTGTGCCTAATTATCTGGGCTTCCTGCGGCTTCGCTCTCGATCTGCCCCAATTAACCCTACAAGGCGTAACTCCGGGTAGCGTGGCGACGGGATTGGTGCTGGTAATGTTTGCTTTCTCTGGCTTTGAAAGTGCCACAAGTTTGGGCGACGAAGCCAAAAAACCATTAAAAACAATTCCCAAAGCCGTCATCGGTAGCGCTATCCTGGCGGGTCTATTTTTTATCTCCACAACATACATTGAGGTACTCGGTTTTAAAGCAACTGGCGCGGATATTACCCATACTGAAGAACCTTTGGGTTTCCTATCCCAACAAGTAGGAATGGCTTGGTTAGGTGAGTTAGTCGGATTTGGTGCTTTGTTTAGCTTTTTCGCTTGTATTTTAGGCACGATTAATCCAGCAGCTAGAGTGTTTTTCTTAATGGCACGTCACGGTTTATTTCACTCCAAACTGGGTGCAGCGCATTTATAGCGGATTGTGACTTGATAGAATACACTTTATATTTTGCATAAGTTAATAGTCCGCGAAGGCGGACGCAAGGCAAGTGTAGCGGCAGCATTAATGCTGCCGCTACACTTGCCTTGCGTCCAAGGGCTGTATTCCACCAACTCACAAACTGCTATATCCAACAAAACACCCCACGTTGCCATAACGATGTGTTCGCTGATTACATTTATCGTCCCGGCGGTGATGTGCCTATTTAACATCAAACTATTCGAGAGCATGGGTTATTTAGGAGCAATCTGTAGCTACGGATTTTTAACCGTGTACGTCATGATTTCTGTTGCCGCTGCAGTTTACCTGCACAAAATAAGAAAACTCCGACAGCAAGATCTGGCGTTCTCTATTTTAGCAATTGGATTTATGACAATCCCGATTTTGGGTAGCGTGGGCATTCCCGGTAGCACCCTGTTTCCGCCTCCAGAGGCTCCTTATAATCTTTTCCCATACCTGTTTTTGCTTTACATAACCGTTACTTGTGGATGGTTTGCGATCAAACGGGTTCGTTCTCCCAGAATTGTGGCGGTGATGCAGCAAGGAGTTGATCAGATTCACTCCAGATGAGCGCGATCGCAACATCCCTTAACTTTATACCTCTGTCTTGAAAATAGCAGGTGAGCAGGTGGGCTTCTTCGGCAGGTGAGATGGATTTTATCCTTGGTTGTGAACTTAGTTCATGCACGTCTCTTGCTAAAGCAAGCGAGTAAACAAAAAGACATACAACAACAGCATCAAAATAGGGCAAAATAAAAATGAGCGGATTCGTAACTGCAATTAGCACGGGGGTAACGGCATTCGGTGCCACCAACATCGATGATATCGTTATCCTGACGCTGTTTTTCTCACAGGTTAATGCAACTTTCCGCCGCTGGCACATCGTTGCTGGTCAGTACCTGGGTTTGGGCGCACTGATTCTGGCTAGTCTTCCCGGTTTTTTTGGCGGTTTAATTGTACCCCACCCTTGGATTGGACTATTTGGTTTCGTCCCAATCCCTATCGGGATCAATAACTTGCTGAATCGGGACTCAGATGAGTCGGAGGAAGTTATACCAGAAATAAAGCAGTGCCTCCCTTGCGCGTGCGGTCGGCATATCGCTCGTTCCTTGCCCATTTCTTAAACCTGCAAACCTTAAGCGTTGCAGGTGTAACCTTTGCCAACGGTAGCGACAACATTAGCATCTACGTACCGTTATTTGCCAACAGTTCTTGGCAAAATCTGTTAATAATATTGGGTGTATTCTTTACTCTAGTGGGTATTTTGTGCTTCGCCGCCTACAAATTAACCCACCTGAGAGATCTGGCGCAGCTACTAACTCGCTACGGGCATAATCTCGTGCCTGTAATCTTGATTGGATTGGGTGCTTTTATCCTAATAGAAAGCGGTCTTGTTAGTTTCATAACTGCCCGTGTAAGCCTTGCTTGGACATAGGACACCTGGGCAGAGGGGCGGGGGTGCAGGGGGGCTCTTGTGAGAGATTTGACGTTTTTGGGATAGTTTCTACGCCAGCGAGCAAGTTAAATACTCACCTGCACACCCGCACACCCGCCCACCTGCTCACTTCCACTTCTTTTGCCCTTCTCCCTCAACCATAAAAGAGGTATAAAACTTGAATATCCTGGAATTTACTTTGCTAGTTTGGATTGGATCGTTTGCCGCAGGCTTTCTCGGATCGCTCACCGGGTTAGGCGGTGGAGTCGTGATTGTTCCCTTATTAACTTCGGTATTTGGAGTTGATATCCGATATGCGATTGGTGCTTCCCTAGTGTCCGTAATCGCGACTTCTTCCGGTGCGGCATCTACCTACATTAAAAAAGGCTTCACCAATTTGCGACTCGGAATGTTTTTAGAAGTCGCAACAACAATTGGCGCGATATTCGGAGCAACGATCGCTACTTTTGTTTCTGTTAAAGCGCTAACTATCGTGCTGGCTATTGTTCTACTTTATTCGGCATATTTGTCACAGCAACCCAAACCGGAATACCCTGAAAGCGAGTTAACCAACTCCCTGGCAACTCATTTAAAACTCAATAGCACCTACCCAACTCCAAATGGACTGATGCCTTACCAAGTTCATTCTGTCCCGGCTGGGTTTGGCGTCATGGCGATCGCCGGTGTAATTTCCGGATTGCTCGGCATTGGTTCGGGAGCATTTAAAGTACTCGCGATGGATCAAGCAATGCGTGTCCCGTTCAAAGTTTCCACAACTACGAGCAATTTCACTATCGGCGTCACAGCGGCAGCGTCAGCGGGGGTTTACCTAGCACGGGGTTACATCGATCCGGGACTGTCTATGCCAGTAATGCTAGGAGTACTCCCTGGTGCTTTGTTGGGAGCAAGAGTTTTAGTCGGAGCTAAAACTAAAGTATTAAGAATTATTTTCAGTCTCGTACTGGTATTGATGGCTTTTAAGATGGTTTATAACCATCTAATCTAATTGGGGGAACGATAAGTAAATGATTAAATTCGATTCGGGTTTTCTTCTAGGTTCATTAAAACGGTCGGATGCTAAAGCGATAATGCTACCGTTAGAGCAAAACCCAGACGGCGAGGTAGAATGCGACCGCAACATTACGAAATCATCGAGCGACCAGATTCTCGAAAAGTTGCTCAGCAACCTGCTAAAATATGGGGTTATAATTGCCAGCGCGATCGTTTTAATCGGCGGTATCCTATATCTAATGCACCACGGTGCCGAACTCCCTAACTACCGAGTTTTTCATGGCGTCCCCTCCGAGTTTCGCTCGCCACAAGGCGTCGTGACAGCGGTTGTCTCAGGCAGCCGCCGTGGCATTATTCAACTGGGTCTTTTGACGCTAATTGCTACTCCAATTATTCGCGTGGCAGTTTCCCTGTTAACTTTCCTGTGGCAGCGAGACAGGGTATATATTATAGTGACTTTGCTCGTACTGTCTGAACTGATTTACGGCTTGGTCGGAGCTTATTAGTTAATTCTCCAGAAACAACCCAGAAACCCGGTTTCTTTAACAATACCCTCGCCAATTTTCTCAAATGCCCACATGCTAAAGCATGGGGCTACACAAACAAAGCCCGCAAGGCAAGGGCTTTTAGAATTTCAGCCCTTGTCTTGCGGGCTTTGTTTGTATAGCAATACCCTTTAGGGTATCGGCTTTTTGGCGAAAGCGCAGCGTGCCGTAGGCGAATGTATTGTTTAAGAAACCGGGTTTCTCATTCTCTATCATAGGCGAATAAAACCTATGTATTCTTGCATCACCTTAGTCAAGTAACTTCTGACAAAATTAACTATTTCAACCCGAAACGTTCCTGATAATAAAATCGCCCCTATTAAGCAAAACATACCGAGAATTAACGCCAGAGTTCGTCCGAAACAACCAGGATTAATTTCAGCAAAGCCTAATTTGATTTTTCCCAATACAGCAATTATCAGGAACCCCAAACCTGAGCTAAAAAAAACAGTAGTTAACTGGGAAATCGTCATCTGATTTAAAATCTGCTTCATTTTAATTATAGCTGTTATTAATTTGTTTTTTTATCGAAGATCTGAACATACAAAAACCGGGTGTTTTTTACACCCACCCTACCAAAAGGAGTAGGAGTAGGTTGGGTTGAGGTGACGAAACCCAACACTACAATTCTTCTCGCGGGAGAGGGTTGTAGTTTTCCCTCTTCTCACGTCTTGCACCGGCGATTTTCTCCCGCCAGGGGTTTAAACCCCTGGCTCAGAGCTACTGTCGTCTAAAGACGACGGGAGAAAGGTTTTAGTCCATGAGGTGGACTTGTAGAGACGTTACATGTAACGTCTCTACAGCCTGTTACATGTAACGTCTCTACAGCCTGGGAATTGATTAAGAGGCGGGTAAGCGGGTAGGTGCAAGATCTAAGTCTTCCCTACAAGGGAAGGGGGCTAGGGGGTCAGGTTTTTCTAAATCCTAGACTAATACTCTATTTCTGCATTATACTTTAAATCAAGTCAAATAAAATACGGTAAGTTGAGCGAGATTTAGGAGTTAACGTGAGAAGCGCCCAAAAAGTTGGTCAAGAAGCCACGCCAAACCAGGGTTTTCCCCTCGTGGCGTTAAAAAAAATACGCGGCGGATTCCTTTTAGTCTTAGGATTTATGCTGTCACCCCTGTCTTGGTGGAATGACATATTTTTTAATTTACCGATTGCTTATGGCTTTGGGTACGTCTGTAGTTGGGTGTCGCCGGACTTATTTTTGCCTTGCGCGATCGCTGGATACTGGATCTCGTGCATCGCCGGAATTATCCTCATGCAAGTCGGCGCGGTGGAGATTTTTCAAAATATACCCAAAGAGCGTAACTTTAAAAAAGACTTACTCACAGGTATCGCTTCCTCAACCGTCTACACGCTGGTAATCTTAGCATTAATCCAGTTTAAAATTATCGATACAGCTGCCATATTGTCCGGCATTAATATCCAGATTCCTCTACCGGGTCAACCGCTTTAAAGCTAATTGCTAATGGCTAATAGCTAAATCGGGAATAATTCTATATTAGCAATTAGCAATTAGCAATTAGCAACGCCCAATTTACTTACTATTAGCTTGTAACAAGTCACCGATGTCCAACAACCTTGGACTCTCTTTACCCACAATTAAAGGCAGATTTACCTTCCATTTTTCTATCGCTTGCTTTGCCAATATTTCTGTTGTCAAAGTTTCGCGCACCAATCTTTGTGCCTCTGCTTCTCCTTTGGCTAAATTTACCTTAGCCTCTGCGTTTTTTATTGCCTTCAGCGCTATAAAATCCGCTCGTTTTGCCTCCTGTTCCGCAATTTGTTTCGCCTCCACAGCTTCGCTAAACCGCTGGGAGAAGTGGACGTGGACGAGGGAAATATCATCAACCGCAATGTGATAGTTTGCCAATCTTGTAGATAATGTATTATCTACCCCCGCTTTCACTTCTCCCCGTTTGGTAATAATTTCTTCCGCCGTGTATTTTGCCATAACTGCCTTTAGCATTTCTTCAACCGCTGGGTTGATAATTCGATCTACAACTTCTTTTTCATCTCCAATTTGTTGATAAATAACATTAGCTTCATCTGGTATAATATGCCAGTTAAGCGCCACATCGGTGAAAACTTCCTGAAGATCCTTCGACGACGCTGACGCCGATATTTCCTGCTTTTGCACGCGGACGCTCAATTTTTTGACCGTATGAACAACAGGAATAATTAAGTGAATTCCTTCGCTTAGTATTTGGTCTTGCACTTGACCAAACTGCATCAACACCCCTCTTTCCCCTGCATTAACAATTACAAAAGGCGTGAAGAAAATCGCGAGCAATACAAATAACGCAGTTAGTTTAGTTGCTTTGCTAATAGGTTTATTTTTTCTCATGGCTGATTTGGCGATGGGAATTTGAACGCGGTTATGGGGTGTGTTCCATAAATTCTGTATCTTAATACACAAAAGTGCATCTGGTGACAAAATCGCCTCCAAAATTTGACATTGACCCCGCACGAGTTTAAAATACAGTAAATTGAGCGGGATACTAGAGTTAATCATAACCGAATCAGAGTATGTTTCTCGTCCTTGCCTGCCAAACCCTTCTGCGGCAAGGACAAGCGGCGCAATGGGAAAGAAAGCCAAAGGCTTTCGTCCGCGCTTTAGTTACCCAAGAATGGAGGGATGAAAAGCACAGAGTAAAGCGATCGGTCTCATAAACGCGATAAAACCTATGGGGAAACCGTAGCTGCTCAAAGTATGGGTTCATCTTCAAATGCTCAAACTGTCTTCTAAAGTGAGGTATGCTTTGTTAGCGTTGCTGGAACTAGCCAGCCACTACGAGCAAGGCGAGTTTCTACAAATTGACCAAATTGTTGCTGCTGGGTCAATTCCAGAGGGTTATTTAGTGCAACTGCTGATATGCTTACGGCGCTGTGGTTTAGTTCGCAGTCAAAGGGGGGCTAGAGGCGGTTATTGCTTGACCAAAGAACCCCAAAACATTACGCTATTGGAAATTGTGGCTTGTCTGGAAGGGATCGATCGCCAGGAAAAGTCAGATGGAGGGACGCGCTCAAATATAGAAAACTTGCTGATCGAGGCAATTTGGCATGAAGCGGAAAATTCAGTAATTGCTGTCTTTGGCAGTTATACCTTAAAAAATCTCTGCGACAAACGCAATGAAGGCAAACTGTCAAATTCTATGTACTATATATAACGTAAGTTGCTAATTGCTAATTGCTAATTGCTAATTGCTGATTCCGAGAGCTAGTTAATATAGCATTTTGCTTGAGATTAGCCATTAGCCATTAGCCATTAGCCAGTATGCTTGAGTTATATACTTAAATTTCGTAATGCCAGAGATCTTCTTCGCGCAGTACAAGCCGACTTAGAGAGAAACGCTCGATAAAGCCTTGCTGTTCGAGTTGACTCAGGGTGCGAGTGATTGTTACCCTCGTTGACCCCAAAATTTCTGCAATATCTTGATGGGTTAGACGCAGATCGATCAACCGTCCCTGCTCGATTTCGCGCCCGAATCTTTTAGCGAGCCAAGTCAATAGTTTAACCAGCATGATATCGGTTTTTTTATATCTGCGAATCACCATTAATTCTTCAGCTTGTTGGATGTGCTTAAGCAGAACCGAGGTAAGTGGATGCCACTCGGAAACAGGCAAATTTGTTGCCTCTACCCCAGTCAGGCACTCGATTTGGTAGGGTTCGACTTGCGACAAAGCTTTTCCGACTATATCTCCCGGCCCCCACAGTCCCAAAATTACAGTCGAACCGTCTTCTAACCAAGTCAAAGTTTTTACAACACCTGTTTCTATTTTCCAAAGACTATTCGGCAAGAGGGGCAGCGTCGAGCGGGTTTTAAACTGCCGCAAATGAGCCTGGCGGGATTGATTTGAAGATTGCGAATACAAAGACATTTAAGAAACTACGAATTGTCGATCAAAGAACCGTATTTTTAAGTATATCAGTTTCTCGCCGAGGGTGATTATGGGTATTGCAGTCGAGAATGTTTCTAAACAATTCGGCTCGTTTCGCGCTATCGATCGGGTGAGTTTACAGATTAAAACAGGCTCCCTCGTGGCGCTGTTGGGGCCTTCAGGGTCGGGAAAATCAACGTTACTGCGGATGATTGCGGGGTTAGAAGAGCCAGATGCGGGTGAGATTTGGCTGATTGGGGAAAATGCGACTAAAAAGTCGGTGCAGGAACGCCATATTGGTTTTGTGTTTCAGCATTACGCTTTGTTTAAACACCAGACAGTGAGGCAGAATATTGCCTTCGCCCTCGAAATCCGCAAAGCTACCAAAAGCCTGATTCAAGATCGGGTAGAGGAACTTTTGGAGTTGGTGCAATTGCAGGGTTTGGGCGATCGCTTCCCCTCCCAACTTTCCGGCGGTCAACGCCAGCGGGTAGCACTAGCAAGGGCTTTAGCCGTTCAACCCAGAGTTTTGTTACTTGATGAACCTTTCGGTGCGTTGGATGCCAAAGTCCGCAAAGAATTGCGGCTTTGGCTGCGACAATTGCACCATGAAGTACAGGTAACGACCGTATTTGTTACCCACGATCAAGAAGAAGCAATGGAAGTTGCGGATGAGATTGTGGTGATGAACAACGGTAGAGTCGAACAAGTCGGCACTCCAAAAGAAATTTATGACAACCAGGCAACGCCTTTTGTGATGAGCTTTATTGGACCAGTAAATGTTCTACCCACTAACGCTGGTATTCTCACCAGCAATCGCTTAGTCGCGCCGACGGATCGAGTTTTCTTGCGTCCCCACGATGTTCTAATTCAGCCCAATGCGATCGCGAATACCGTACCGGCTAAAATTGAGCGAATTATTTACTTGGGTTGGGAAATTAGGGTTGAGTTGGTATTAGAGTCGGGGCAGCAAGTAAATGCATACCTGAGTCGCGAAGCCTTCCAGAAACTCCAGCTAAAGCCGGATCGGCGCGTCTACGTTCAACCCAAGAATGTCAAAATTTTTCCAGCTTATTCCCTGACTTGATATCACAAGCAGAAGCGAGAGGGTGCATCTATTGTTTAAATTCCAGCACCGTCGATAAATTCCTGAATCGCGCGATCGCTATTAATCTTGCCATCAAGGATGCGGCAAGGGGACTCCCGTTATACCCGTTAGGGTTAGCGGGAGCGGAATTGCCGCCAGTAAACAAATTGCCAGGGTAGGCATCCTTATCTCTAGGTTCGGTATTCATAGCCGTCCGCCTGATGTACGGTTCTTAAGTATTTAGGGTGAACATCAAACTTTTGAGCAGGTAACTGGAGAACAAAACTTGGACGAAATCTAATAGCAATCCGACCAACATAGCTACCTGCAAACTTTCCTGAAGGAATATCGGCTTTAACAATATCTCCTGTCTGAAAGCCTTGAAAAAACTTAGACGAAGGAGCATGAGCTTTTGGGAAACCGTATTTATCAGGACGGCATCGCTGGCGAGTTCCATGTCCTTTTGCTATCACCAATAGCGGCTTAATTCCTCGCAGTAATAACCCTTCTGGTGTGGATGCACCTACACAGGCTGCATCTGTCCAATGATGTTTCTCAATCCCTCTAGTTTTACGGTTGAACTTGGTACGTCCTCCCGTCCCTGTTTCAACAGGTAATCCAGTTGATTGAAGTCTTCTGAACAATTCCCATCGGGTAGCATTGACTGCTGCTGCGTCCTTGAGTGATGCTTTTGCTTGCCTCAAAATCTTCTTGAGAAGCTCAGGCTTTTTCTTGAGAAACTGCTCAATGGGGTTGTTCCCTTTAGCTTCGTTGCACTTCCTACAAGCCAACGTTAAGTTACTAACACGATTACTACCTCCCTTTGATTTTGCCAGGATATGCTCAATTTCCAGGGGGATGTTTTCTGCACTACAGTAGACACATTTTCTACCTTATTTGGTAAGCAAATATTCCTTAACCTCAAACCCGTATAACTCACCGTGCTGGTATTCAACCCCGCTAATCTCTGGGTTCTGAAGTTGTTGAGTTTCGAATCTGACTAACTCCTGAGAAATTGCGGTAATTGGACAGACTTTTCTGATTCGTCTTACCCAGGTTTCGATATTGCTAACTCGACTTTCAAACGAAGGCGGCAACCATCCCTCTCTACGGGTGCGATTGAGGAAACGAGGCTTACGGTAACGAGTTTTCCGGTTGCGCCGCCCTCTCCTTAATCCCCTCCGAGACTCAAGAGAGTCTTTGACTTGCTGTCCTCGGTGAGAAATTTCTAGGGCGAAAGTAACACGTCCTGTCTCTTCTTGTACAACAGCAACCCCGCTCGTTTTGGAACCTGGATCTATTTTGAGTCTGTGCTGGTGAGTCACTGAATCTTCAACCGTTCTATCCTGTATCACAACTGTGAATGGATACAGTCTGAATACTTTAGCCCTCCTTTTTTTGAGTAATTCTCTCGCCCGTGCTGGATGAGTTGGGTCAAGAGGTTTTAGGTTTTTGTCTAGAACGAAAACTCGCATTACTTTGAGCCTCTCATTGCTGGTAAAGTTTGCCTAGACAATGTTATTGGGCCTTGTTAGGTACAGCTCACTGGTTTAACTCGTTAAGCCTGTTTAAAACTGTACGAAAGAGCTACAAACTGGCACGTATCTGTAGGTTTCATGAGCTAAATAACGTAGGTTTCGAGAACCATTATCTGGTCAAGTGTGAGCTTTCTTGCCAGCTCCCGTCATACCCGTAGGGTTGACGGCGAGTTCTTGACTGTCTTGTCCGTTCATCTGGGTACGCGATCCTTGTAACTGTTCGACCTGCTGTTCTAAAGCCTTCACCCGTTCAAACAAAGCGCGAATCGCTTCTGCTTCTACGTCGGGCAGGTTATTATGCCCCAAAGTATTATCCTTCAACTCGTCGCGACGAATAATGCGCAAGGGAACGCCTACTACCGTGCTGTTGCTCGGTATATCGCGTAACACGACCGACGCTGCGCCGATCCGGACATTATCCCCAATTTGGATATTTCCTAATACCTTTGCACCCGCTCCTACGATGACGCTTTTGCCTAATGTCGGATGGCGTTTACCTGTCTGCTTTCCCGTCCCGCCCAGGGTTACCCCTTGGTAAATCAACGCGCAATCGCCCACGACTGCTGTCTCTCCAATCACAACCCCCATCCCGTGGTCGATAAACACTACCTTGCCAATCTTTGCCCCTGGGTGAATCTCAATCCCGGTCAAAAACCGACTCACATGGGAAATCAACCGAGGTATAAATGGCATCCCCATTTTGTAGAGCCAGTGCGCCCCGCGATGCCACAGCAAAGCCTGAAACCCAGGGTAGCAGAACAACACTTCCAGCCAGTTACGGGCGGCTGGGTCTCGTATATTGTTTGCAAATCGGTTAGCAGCATAGTTGGTTCAATTTAGGGCAATTATGCAGCACAATCTACGACAAATCGATCAAGTTAGTGTAGTATGCTTTTAATGGATATTATCACACCTCATCCCGACTGAAGATTAAGGCGATATAAAATCCATCCAACCTATCGCAAAACCCTACTATGTTGAATGCAAACCCTAACAGCCAAGATTACTTTTTCCTCGAGCTGTCTTCTAAGGTGGAATATGCCCTCTTGGCATTGATAGAAATGGCAAGCCACCAGGCTAAATTTGCCCCTGTGACGATCAGCGAGATTGTCAGCAAGCAACCCATTCCCGCTCGCTACCTGGAACAAGTTTTTACCAGCTTGCGGCGGAGCGGTTTAGTCCACAGCCATCGCGGCTCTAAAGGTGGGTACGTATTAAGTCGCGAACCTTGGCAGATCACCTTGTTAGACGTTATCGCCAGCTTGGAGGGCGATCGCAAGGAAAAAAAGCAGCCAGATACTTCAACCCTAGAAAAGGATGTGTTGTATAAAATTTGGTATCAAGCCAACGAAGCCTCTCATGGGGTTTTGAGCCGTTACACTATCCAGGATTTATGCCAGCTCAGGGACGAGCGCAGACAGCAGAATCCGATGTATTACATTTAGCGCTGGCTTCCAGCAGAGCGGCGAGTCGCTGTACCACAACTAAATCCAAAAAAATGTAACGAAATTTACCAAATTCCGAATTTCTTCGGGATCGCGGGTTAGGCTACGGATATACATCTAGTTAGTCAAAAGAACGCGATCGCGAGGAGTATCTATGGTTTTATCGTCATTGCCATCCCTTGAAACCGCTTCACCTGCCCACATTTGCCCATTCGACCAAGCTTGCAGCTACCTGGAAGCGGCGGCGAAAGAATTACACCTCAACCAAGGGGTAATAGAAATTCTCAGCCACCCGCGCAAAGCCATCACCGTTTCGATTCCGGTCAAACTCGATAACGGCGAAGTGCAAGTTTTAGTAGGACACCGAGTACAGCACAGCGACATACTTGGTCCCTACAAAGGTGGAACTCGTTACCATCCATCTGTAACCCTGCGGGAAGTTTCGGCGCTGGCAATGTTAATGACGTGGAAATGTGCATTGCTCGGCATTCCCTACGGCGGTGGCAAAGGCGGCATTGCCATCGATCCGACGCACTACAGCGTCGGCGAGTTAGAGCGAATTACCCGCCGTTACACCAGCGAATTAATTAAAGACATCGGTCCTGAGGTAGATATTCCCGCCCCAGACGTAGGTACATCCGCTCGTGAAATGGCGTGGATGATGGATACTTACTCAATGAACGTCGGTCATGCCGTACCCGGAGTCGTAACGGGTAAACCGCTTTCCATCGGGGGTTCCAGGGGAAGGGAAATGGCGACCGGACGCGGCGTGATGATTATTGTACGGGAGGCGCTGGCAACACAAGGCAAGTCTGTTAAAGGCGCACAAGTCGTCATTCAAGGTTTCGGAAATGTCGGCGGTGCGGCGGCGCTATTGTTACAAGAAGCTGGGGCTAAAATTTTAGCGGTTTCTGATGCACACGGCGGCATCTTTTCCCCCGCAGGTTTGGACATTCCAGCATTAAAAGCCTATTATGCCCAGAATCGCAGAAGTCTTGCTGGTTTTCCTGGCAGCTTACCCGTTACGAATGCCCAATTATTGGCGCTTCCCTGCGATGTTTTGATTCCCGCTGCGTTAGAAAATCAAATTACCGAGGAAAATTGCGATCGCGTGCAAGCAGAAATGGTCGTAGAAGCTGCAAATGGCCCGGTAACTTTAGCAGCAGACCTAGCATTAGAGGCGCGAGGCGTTACCATTCTGCCAGATATCTTGGCAAATGCTGGCGGCGTCGTGGTGAGTTATCTCGAATGGGTGCAGGGTCTATCCTATCTATTTTGGGATGAAGAGCGCGTCAACCGCGAAATGGAACAATTGATGGTCAATGCCTATCAAAAAGTCGTCCAGCAATCGAAACAGCGGCAGATAACGCTACGGCTAGCAGCTTACACCATCGGCGTCGGTCGCGTCGCCCAAGCACTCACTGACCGAGGTCTTTATCCTTAATTGCTAATTGCTAATTGCTAATTGCTAATTGGTAATTGGGTAATTCCTTGTATATTTCTGTAGGGGCGGGTTTTACCGATCGCCTTTGAGAGCAACAAATAATATCATGTCCGCTTGAATACCCATAGTTAGGACTGACGCGGTGACAAAGGAAAGCGGTGACGATCTGAGTTTTAATTAAGGGTGATTTGACGGACATCATATAACTCAAATAAACCCGCCCCATCAGATGCCTAGATGTAGGGTGCGTTAGCGATAGCGTAACGCACCATCCCACTTTGGTAAGTCCTGTGAATTTTAGAGCCAGATTTTCTTTGTCGCTGCACTCAATTGTAGAATTAGTATTTAAAAAAGTTAAAAATTCATCTTATTTTAACACGGTCTGACGCTAAACCCTACGTCTTAAAGGAGTATTCTTGCAAAGATATGACTATATCTTTGGAGAGTTGCGACGCTAACTATCACACTACTAGCGTACAGATACCCAGGAATTTTTCCAGAGCCAAATCAGTTCCACTTCTAGAAGAACCAACCCCCAAGTTTGAGTTCCTCTAGGAGAGGGTATGATAGCATTTTCTTCTACTTCCATCCAGGGAGCAACCTGAACGCTTGTTTATTAAGATAATTGAATTTTTTTGACAATGTTGTATCGTCAGCCACAAAACCTAGAGAAAATCCTAAAACGATTGGGATTTCCCCGCCTGCTGGGCTTTCTTCTGGCTGTTTTCTTAGGCATCATAGTTTTCGCTGGGAAAGTATACGCCCAGCAGGTAGTCACCCTGAACCTGTTGATGACCGCACCCGATGCCCAACCTTGGAAACAAGGTATAGTCAGAGACTTCGAGGCTGAAAATCCAGGCATTCGCATCAATATTATCGAAGGGCCAAATGCCACAAATTTGCTCGAAGACCTCTATACCTCGGCTTTTATATTGGGCCAATCTCCTTATGACCTGATCAATATGGATGTCATCTGGACGCCCAAATTTGCTGCTGCTGGGTGGTTATTAGACCTAACCAACCGAATTTCCCCAGAAGAATTAGCAGCATTTTCGGCTAAAGATGTAGAAGGGGGACGTTACGAAGGCAAATTGTACCGAATTCCCATGCGTTCCGATGTCGGAATGCTCTACTACCGGGAAGACTTGCTCAGACAAGCAAGATTAAATCCCCCAGAAACCTTTGAGGATTTGATGCAAATTTCCCAAGCCTTAAAACAGGCAGGAAAAGGGAATTGGGGCTATGTCTGGCAGGGTCGCCAATATGAAGGATTGGTGGCAATGTTTGTCGAAGTGCTTCAAGGTTTTGGAGGCTTTTGGGTAAATCCCAACACCCTGGAAGTGGGATTAGATAGGCCAGAAACCTTAAAAGCAATTGAGTTTCTCCGCGACACCGTTGAAGAGGGTGTTTCCCCACCAGGGGTGACAACTTACCAAGAAGAAGAAACCAGACGTTTTTTCCAAAGCGGTCAAGCAGTCTTTTTGCGGAGTTGGCCTTATGTTTGGCCTTTAGCCAATCAAGAATCTTCACCAATTAATGGGAAAATTGCGATTCAACCAATGGTTCACGCACCCGGTCAAAGTGGTGCAGCTTGCTTGGGAGGCTGGGGTTTAGGAATTGCTAAATCTTCTCGCCATCCGGAAGAAGCTTGGAAAGCAATTCAATATTTTACTGGTCGCGAAGCACAGCGTCGATTTATTTTTAGCGCCGGCTATGTTCCCAGCAGAAGGGAATTATTTACAGACCCGGAAATTGTTGCCAAATACCCCCACTATCCGCAGCTATTAGAGGTAGTGGATAAAGCAATTTTACGTCCGCCGATTGCTCAATATGCCCAAACATCCGATATTTTGCAACGCTACCTTAGTGCTGCACTAACAGGCAGAATGAGTCCTGAAAGAGCGATGCAATCTGCTGCGAATGAAACCCGCCGACTGCTTCAGGCTCCTCAAGCGCAAAAGTCGGCATAATATAGCGCTACTGGGAGGCTGAGCCTCCCAGATCTGGTTCCCAGGCTCAGCCTGGGAACCAGATCAGAGGCTCCGCCTCTCATGGAAAATGCCACATGGAAAATCGACGCATTCAAACTGCAAAATGGTTAACATACATACAATTCGAGGTCGGGAACAACGGACAGCCTGGATATTATTAATACCCGCATTGTTGCTGCTGTTGTTTGTTTTCGCTTATCCCATTGGACGAGCTTTTTGGTTGAGTTTATTTACTCAAAATTTAGGAACGAAGTTACAACCTGTCTTCTCTGGTTTTGATAATTACGTGCGGATGGCGGGGGACGGTCGTTTCTGGCAAACTTTTTGGCAGACAACAATATTCACGTCGGCATCCGTTGTGTTGGAACTATTGTTAGGACTGGGAATTGCCTTAGTCTTAAATCAGAAGTTTTTTGTCCGAGGCTTTGTCCGCACGACGGCTATTATACCTTGGGCTTTGCCCACTGCTTTAATTGGTCTAGCCTGGGCTTGGATTTTTAACGACCAATTTGGAGTAGTGAACGATATTTTACTGAGGTTGGGTTTAATTCGGACGGGAATTAACTGGTTAGGCGACCCAACTTTGGCAATGTTTGCTGTAATTTTTGCTGATGTTTGGAAAACTACGCCGTTTATTAGTATTCTGCTGCTGGCTGGCTTGCAATCAATTTCTCCCGACCTCTACGAAGCCCATTCAATTGATGGCGCAACTCCTTGGCAAAACTTCACTCGAATTACCCTGCCATTGCTGATGCCGCAAATATTAATTGCCTTGCTGTTTCGGTTTGCTCAAGCTTTCGGAATTTTCGATTTGATTGCTGTAATGACGGGGGGTGGCCCTGGAGGCGCGACTGAAGTAGTGTCGCTGTATATTTATTCCACCGTGATGCGCTACTTAGATTTTGGCTATGGTGCAGCCCTCGTTGTGGTGACATTTATGTTGCTGATTGCAGCAGTTGCGCTCGCCAGCTTTTTGCTAAACAAATCTCGCATCAGTTATTAGTCATTTGCTACTCAATTTGCTAATTGCTAATTGCTAATTGCTAATTACTTGCGGGAATATTTGACCTCTGTACCATTAGCCATTAGCTATTAGCAGCCATAAAAAGTTAACTAGCAACTTACGTTAATAGCTAATTTCCACCGAATCAACCAAAACAATTATGACTGTAATCCCACAAAAACGCCCAAAAACTCCAACCCCAACCAAAGGTGCGAAAATATCCAGTAAAAAAATATTGATGCTGTTAGGAATTGCCTTAGTTGTCCTATTCTGTCTAGCGCCAGTCCTGTGGCAATTGTTGACTTCATTCAAGGTAAATGAAGATATTGCCGCCGTTCCTACTGTGTATGTTCCCACTCGATACACTTTCAATCATTACATTGAATTATTCACCCGTCGTCCGTTTTGGCGCTATATTTTAAATAGTGCCTTTGTATCGATTACTTCCACAGCCGTTTCTTTAGCAATTGGAGCGCCTGCTGCTTACGCTCTGGCAAGGTTACGCCCTTGGGGTGGAAAAGTTATCCTTGCAGGTGTCCTGATTGTTACTTTATTTCCAGGAATTTTGTTGTTCGTGGGACTGTTAGAAATTATCCAGGCGCTGAGATTGGGCAACAACTATTTGGCACTGATTATTCCCTACACGGCAATCAATTTACCTCTGACAATTTTGGTGCTGCGGAGCTTTTTCCAGCAATTGCCAAAAGATTTGGAAGATTCGGCTAGAGTAGATGGCTATAATACGTTTCAAATGCTCTGGGAAATCTTATTGCCGATGACAATTCCAGCTTTAGTAACAACTGGGATTCTTACCTTTATTTTCGCCTGGAATGAGTTTATCTTTGCTCTCACGTTTATGACTCGTGAAGAACTGAAAACAATTCCTGTAGGTGCTGCTCAGTTAGGTGGTGCATCAGTATTTGAAATTCCTTATGGCCCCATCGCCGCTGCGACTGTCTTGGGAACCTTGCCTTTGGTTGTACTGGTTTTGTTCTGCCAACGCAAGATTGTCCAAGGTTTGACCGCTGGCGCTGTCAAAGGATAGAGTTTTGCACTAATGGAGGTGGAACCTCCCAGATTCGTTCCCAGGTTGAACCTGGGAACGAGAAATCCAAAATCCTTCCATCCAAAATCCTTGCATAGAACAATGGCTAGACTCGAACTCAAAAACTTAAATAAGACTTATACTCCCAAAGTTATTCCGGTTAAAGATGTTAGTTTAACCGTGGATAATGATGAGTTTCTCAGCTTACTTGGTCCTTCTGGTTGTGGTAAATCTACTATCTTGCGACTAATTGCAGGTTTGGAGGAACCAACTCGCGGCAGGATCTCGATTGGGGGTGAGGATGTTACTTATAAAAGACCAGGCGATCGCAACATCGCAATGGTGTTTCAAAGTTACGCGCTGTATCCTCACATGAGCGTATACGATAACCTCGCCTCTGGACTCAAATTGCAAAAAATTCCACCCGCAGAAATTCAAAGGCGAGTCGCAGATGTGGCACAGGTTCTGGGATTAGAAGAGTTAATGAACCGCAAACCCGGTCAAATGTCTGGGGGACAAAGACAGCGGGTTGCTGTGGGTCGTGCTTTGGTGCGTCGTCCCCAGGTATTCTTGTTGGATGAACCACTCTCGAATTTGGATGCGTTGCTGCGGGAACGAGTCCGCGCCGATCTCAAGGAACTGTTCGCCGCCCAAAAAGTCCCGGTAGTCTATGTTACCCACGACCAAACCGAAGCAATGACGCTCTCTACCAAAGTGGCGGTGCTGAACAACGGCTTAATTCAACAACTCGATTCACCCGATCGCATTTACAATCATCCGGCAAATCAATTTGTGGCTGGATTTGTCGGCAGTCCTCAGATGAATTTACTGATGCTGCCTTGTCAAGGACGTTACGCGATGCTCGGTGATTCCCGCATTCCTGTCCCGAATTTATCCTCGGTTCCGCCTCAAATTGTGTTAGGAATTCGTCCGGAACATGTCCGCGTTGCACAACCAGAAGATACCAACACAATTCGCGGTCGAGTGTATCTGGTAGAAAATTTGGGGATGCACTATTTGGTCAGCGTGCGAGTTCCAAATTCACAAGGCGAACCAATTTCAGTGCGTGCTTTATTACCAACAGATCGCAATTGGAGTGACGAGAATATAACTTTGGCACTACCACCCCAGCATATCCACTGGTTTGATGTTCAGACTGGTGATGCTCTTTTTAGAAGGCAAGTGGCGATGGCTAATTGCTAATGGCTAATTGCTAATGGCTAATTGCTAATGGCTAATTGCTAATGGCTAATTGCTAATGGCTAATTGCTAGTTGCTTGTTATATCGTGTTATACCAAATCCGGGTTAGTTACTCCCTTTATCTTCTTCCTCTTCTCTCTGCGCTCTCTGCGCCTGGAGCGGTTCGTTATAACGGGGGTAATAAACCGGATTTAGTATCAGGTATGAATGGTAGGGGCAGGTTTTACACAGTAGGGACACGGCATCATTAAGGTTATCTGTTTTTCTGAGATGTCTATAATGCCGTGTCTCTACATATCCGACAGATAATATCGTTAGCTTGATTTATGTCGGCACGATCCGAACCAGTTTTGCCTTCCAAGCTATGCTTGTAATACCAAATCCGGATTGATTACCCCCAATATTGTATAGACCGCGTAGGCGGTCTTTGAATGCAATAGTCCCACGCTTCAGAGTGAGGGATATAGGGGGTCATCTGACTCTAAGTAGAGCGTTACACGATTGACACATCAGCTTCATATTAAAGTCATAAAGGCTTGTCATGATTAAATTAATCTCTCTCCTACCCATCCTATAAGGCAAGAGGCTGGGTGTCGCAATTTCCTTTCCTCAAACAGGTTAACATTTATAGCCCGGTTACTCCGGGCTTATTTTTTTAGCTTAAAAGCGGCAGCGAAATAACCAATTCTGTCCCAATTCCTGGAGTAGAAATACAACTCAACTCACCCCCGTGTTTGTCCACAACTATCTGACGACTGATAGATAAACCCAATCCCGTGCCTTTCCCCAATGCTTTGGTTGTAAATAATGGCTCAAACATGCGTTGTTTGACTTCTTCCGACATTCCCAAACCATTATCTTCGATCCTGACGATCGCTCGCCGCGCCGCTGCTGAATATTCGGTGCGGATAGTAATAGTATTGGGATTAGCTGCTATTTCCTCGTAAGAATGACTTTCGCTATACTCATCAAACGCATCAATCGCATTGGAAATAATATTCATAAACACTTGGTTGAGTGGTCCGGGATAGCACTCTACCAAGGGCAAATCTCCATATTCTTTGATTGCTTTAATCTCAGGGCGATTGTCGTTTGCTTTCAGTCGATGCTTTAAAATTAACAGGGTACTATCGATGCCTTCGTGAATGTTAACTGCTACTTTAAAATCGTTATCGGAACGGGAAAAGTTTCTTAAACAAATGCTGATTTGATGAAGGCGATCGCTTCCTGCTTTCATCGATGAAATTAGACTGGGCAGGTCCTCCAACAAAAATTCTATATCGATCTCTGACCCATGTTCTTCAATTTTATTCCCGGGATTGGGAAATTGATCCTGATAAAGTTTCAAATGTTCAATTAAGTATTGAATGTATTTTTTGGCGTGGCTAATATTACCAGTGATACAGCCGATAGGATTGTTAATTTCGTGAGCCACACCAGCCACTAACTGACCCAGTGCAGACATTTTTTGTTTTTGAATTAAATTAAATTGGGCTTGTTGCAATTCTTTCGTTCGTTCTTCTACGCGCTTTTCTAACTCTTGATTAAGCTGCTGCAATGCCGCTTCTGCATGATGGCGCTCTTTAATTTCTTGTTTAAGCAGCAAGTTTTGTGCGGCGAATGTTTTAGTTAATTTTTGCAGTTTCAGATGCAGCTTGATTCTGGCTAAAACTTCTTCATTTTGAAACGGTTTTGTGATATAATCCACTGCCCCTAAATTCAAACCTTTAACTTTATCTATCGTTTCAGAAAGCGCGGTCATAAAAATAACGGGAATCTCTTTAGTTAAGGGATTTGACTTGAGGCGGCGGCAAGTTTCAAATCCATCAATACCCGGCATCATCACATCTAATAAAATTAGATCCGGTGGGGCATATTCCACTTTCCGGATTGCACTTTCGCCGTCTCGCGCCACCCAAACTTCAAATCCAGCATCATCTAATAGATCGGATAGTAATCCTAAATTTGCTGGATTATCATCAACAATTAAAATGATATTTCCATCAGCTAATTCACCGTTCATAGACGATTGTACTCCTGACGTTACATAAACCTGGCGTTCGCTTACCATATTTTTGACTAACCCCCTAAACTTTCTCGTCTTTAATATATTGACCAATCAACTCCAATAGTTCTTTTTCCTGAAACCCTTTTGCCAATTGAAGCAACTGTTCGGTAAATGGTACAAACCGCTCATCCAACTGTTCCCATTTTGCCGCTTCTCGGATAATTCCTTTCATGTTACCTTTCATCGCCAACTCAAATAGATGCTTCATTTCTTCTAGCGGCGGAGTCATTAATTGGTCAGTTGGGATTTGGGATTTGGCAGAAATGGTAGTTTGATTTTCCCTTAACTCGGTTATTCCTGGCATCAGGGATTCCTCGTAAATCCATTGCAAGTTTAAATACTTCTGTAGTTTTTGCAGTAAAGCTTCTGCTTGCACTGGTTTGGGAAGAAAATCGTTGCAACCCGCCTCCAAACTCTTATATTGGTCGGTTTCAAACACGCTAGCTGATGAAGCAATAACCACCACTTGTTTAAATTCCGGTATTTGACGCAGGCGTTGCACCATTTCAAAGCCATTTAGCACAGGCATTACCAAGTCGGTAATAATTAGGTCTGGTTTGAAGTTTATAGCTGTTTCCAACCCTGACTCACCGTTTGTCGCTTCTGCCATTTCAAAACCTATTGGTTCTAACATATTGACTAAAACCGAGCAATTTTCCCACCGATCATCCACTACCAATATTTTCCGCTTTCTGCCATTAACGCCGATAATTTTTCCTAGTTCAACAACTGTGGCAGTTTGTCTCCATTCTGCTGCTTCAGGTAAATCCAAATCTATCCAAAAAACGCTACCAACACCGAGTTGGCTGTTTACTTGGATACTACTGCGCATTAATTGAACAATTTTTTGGCTAATTGGCAATCCCAGTCCGGTTCCTTCTGTCTGTCGCTTGCTATCTCCTACTTGCTCGAAGGGTAAAAATATCTTTTCTAATTGCTCTGAACTAATACCGACGCCAGTATCTTCGATTTGGCAGCGAATTTTTTTAATTGGTAATGGGTAATTGGTAATTGGTAATTGGCAATAGGTAATTGGTAATGGGTTGTCATTATCGATTACCTCTACTTTAAAAGTAACGCTACCTTTTTCGGTAAATTTGATGGCATTGCCGAGTAAATTAATTAATACTTGTCGCAGCCTTTTCTCGTCAGCATGAATACCTGTGGGCAGTTTTGAACTGGCTTCGTAAATAAAGGCGATGCCTTTTTGTTCGGCTTTGATGCGGCAGATTTCGGCAACACCTTGGAGAAAGGCAGGGAAATGAAAATCTGTCGGATAAAGTTCTAATTTCCTGGCTTCGATTTTAGAAAGGTCTAAGATATCGTTAATTAAGGTGAGCAGGTGCGAACCGCATTGATAAATAATGCCGATGCCGTTGAGTTCTTTTTCGCCTATGTTTTTGGAGCGTTGTAAGATTTGGGCGTAACCCAAAATGCCGTTGAGCGGTGTTCTTAATTCGTGACTCATGTTGGCTAAAAATTCGCTTTTAGCTTGGTTGGCAGAATCAGCCGCTTCTTTGGCTTCTTTTAGTTCTGCTGTGCGTTGTTCGACGCGAATTTCTAACTCTTCGTTTGTTTTTTCCAGTTGACTGAAAGATTCGCGCAACTGGTGTGCCATTTGGTTAAAAGCTTGAGCTAATACGCCTAGTTCGTTACGGGATTGAATAGTTACCTGGACGTCTAAATTCCCATCGCTAATTTGCGCAGCAGCATCGGTGAGATTTTTTAAGGGTGAAACAATCCGTCGAGAAAACAAGAATCCCAATCCTACTGCTCCCAGCGTTGCTAAAGAAAGCGCGCCTACCATTACTAGGATTTGGTTGCGGATGGGAGCGTAAGCTTCGGCGGTGGGCAATTCTACAACTACGCTCCAGTTTACACTTCTGACTCGAGCGATCGCCCCCAATACTTCCACACCCTTTAGCCCCCGATAAACGAGGAGAGATTTTGTTTCTCTATTGGCGAAATTCCCAATAAAAGGACGAGCTGAAATGTCTTCTAGCTTAAAGTCTTCCTCGCGATTATTTTGGGCTATGACAACATTACGATGATCGATAACGTAAGTATATCCCGTTTTTCCTACAGAGGTTTGCGACAAAACAAAATTGAGAAATTTTAGATTAATTTTAGCGATTAAAACTCCATCAACTTCATCTTTTTGATTGCGTATTGGCACGGCAATTGTCGTGAATAACTGGTTAATTCTGCGGTCAATTTCTGCGGGAGCGACGTAATCTTCTTTTTGTTGAAAGGCTTGCAAAAACGCGGGATAATTTGCCAGATTACCCGGTTCATCTACACCGTAAGGCGAAACAACAGCGACCGGATTGCCCTGATGATTAATAATTGCTACCATTTCGTAGGCGTCATTGTGGCGGGTTAAGCCTTCTAGCAGATTATGCTTGATCTCGTGAGGCAGGTCGGTGAGTCCGCGAATTCTAGCTAAGTAACCAAGTTTCCTGTGTAAATCGTCGATGTAAGCATTGATTGTTTCAGCCGCCGTTTGCGAGCGGGCAATTTGTAGCAATTTTGACTGATTTAATTGCGTTTGGAAGCTCTTGTAAATCAAAATTCCCCCAGCAGTCAACAAGCTGGATACTACCAGAGAGACTAAGCCAAAGCGTACTTGGTTAGCAATGGAAGCCGTTAGGCCCCAACTGGATATACCCTTGCGGCTTAATTCCTCTTGATGCAACTTGCCTCCGGGGTTCAATTTACCCTTGAAACGTCTAGTTTGCCACTCAAAATATCCGCTTGAATCTGATTCACCCTTGCTGCTTGTGCGGGACTTAACAATCCCCGAAAAGGCGCTAACTCATGAACTTCTTCTCCCATCCCAAATCTGTATAGCTTACCCTCCCAACGTCCTTGTTTCACCAGGGTAACACCGTTGAAGATGAGCAACGGTATTCGCTGAATCACGCTGGTTAAAATTTTACCAGGAGCTAGGGCATACTGGTCTTCAACCCATCCAATCCCATACACTCCCGGTTTTTGAGCTACCACTTTTATAGCACCATTCCCTGCCTTATCGGCATCAATTGCCAGCACATCTGCGCCAGAAGCAATTTGATTTAGCGCCACTGTTTTTGCTTTTTCCTCGTCTAACCAACTTCCCACCCAATTAATTAATACTTTAACTTTTGGATTAATTGCTTTAGCACCCCGTTCAAAGGCGAGCGCTTCTTCTTCGGTGCTGGGATACTTCTCACCTCCCATGTAAGCAATGCGATTGGTTTTAGTTTTTAGCGCCGCTACAACCCCAGTCAAGTATCCCATTTCGCTGTAACGGAAGGCAATCCCCCCTAAATTTTTATTGTTACCTGCGTAAGGTTCTATAACTGCAAATTTAATGCGGGGAAATTCACTTGCCACTGTTTTCGATGCACTTGTATAACCGCCACTATGGGCGATAATCAGGTTGAAATCGGCTTGAGCAAAGTAGCGCAAATATTTTTCCGTTTCTGTTCCCTGGCTGTTTTCAACATAAGAAATTTTTGCCCCAAACTCTTTTTCAACTAACGTTAATCCTTCATAGCCTGCCTGACTCCAGCTTTTGTCGTTAATCAAGCCAGGTAAAACCATTGCCACGCTGAAGTCGCTCTTGGGTGCTAAAGCTTCAGAAGTTGGCGATTTTTCTGTATTTGCGCCTCCACAACTGATGAGAATAAAAGTGAGAAAACTCAGAATTACATATTTTGTCAAATATTTTTTTCGCCCCATTTCGCTGGTTTAATCAAAACCTATACTTTAATTTAATCCTTGATCGATCGCGAGGATGGCGTTCGCACTCGCCATCCATCAAGCGCACTATCGATGGTAGCGTAGCAACTACTGGCCCAACTGAGGCACGGGGATGTTCACCGGATTGGACTGACGATTTTGGGGCACCGGAACGGGGGGATAAAATTGGCGCGGGCGATCGCTACCATCAATACAGTAAGCCATTGCTTGAGTAGCAGAAAAATCGATACCGCGATTTAATCCCACCACGCACTCAGCATAGCGAACCGGCAACAAGCTGCGGCGACAGCTCTCCAAAACAACTTCACTTGCCGTACCTTGAGTGCGAGTAGTAATATTAACCACGCAGATCGCCAGCTCGCGGGGACGTCGCACAGCAGTACACCAGGGAAGCGCATTATCGGCGGCGATATTCGTTTCCTGGTTAATTCTATAGACGCAGGCGGCTAAATCTTTAGGATACAGCACACCGGAACAAGCATCTGCAGCCGCATCCGGCGAAACGCGAGCCCGCACCAACTCGGATGTACAAAGTCTAAAGTCATTCTTGGGAGTCGCCGCCATAGAACTGCTGGGAATCGCAACATTCAACAACAGCGTCCCCAAGGGAGCAGAGCAAAAGGCAATTAAACGAAACAGGTTACTGCGCCAGAGCGCTTGAAGAGGAAGCGGAGAATGGGAGACAAGGGAGAGGGTCGAGTTTTTGTCGTATTCCCCGCGTCCCCGTATCCCCGTGTCCCCCCGTCCTCTTCTCTTCTCCACGAATAAATGAGAGAGTCTCAGACCAAGTGCTTCGATTTTGAGAAGGGTGCAAGAGAGCGTCTCCCCAACTCCTTGTCTCCCCATCTTCTTGACCAGAGCGTCTTCTTGGTCACTTCGCAACTGAGCGCCAATTCGCATTCCCATGGTAGTTTAACTTCAAAATACGCTCCGAATCATATCATCTGGCTAATTGCTCATTGGGAATGGGTAATTGGTCATTGGTAATCGGTAATCTATCTTCCCCATTACCCATTACCAATTACCCATTACTAATTACCCATTAGAAATAGCGCCAGCTAAGTAAAAGCGGTATAATCGAAATTCTGGCTAATATTTTTAAGACGATCAGAGAGGAAGCGACATGTCGCGATATAGAGGCCCCCGCCTTAGAGTAGTTCGTCGCCTGGGGGATCTACCCGGTTTAACTCGCAAGTCACCCAGACGGAGTTACCCACCAGGTCAGCACGGTCAGAACCGTAAGAAACGGTCTGAGTATGCGATTCGTTTAGAAGAAAAGCAAAAGCTGCGCTTTAATTACGGTCTGACAGAAAAGCAGCTATTGCGCTACGTGCGTAAAGCTCGCCGCGTCACCGGCTCCACCGGACAAGTGCTGCTGCAACTGTTGGAAATGCGCCTGGATAACACGGTTTTCCGCATGGGGATGGCTCCCACTATCCCGGCGGCGCGTCAGCTAGTCAATCACGGTCACGTGACGGTGAACGGTCGCATGGTTAACATTCCCAGCTATCAGTGCAGAGCGGGAGAAGTTATCGCCGTTAGAAACAGGGAAAATTCCCGCAAGTTGGTAGAACAAAACCTGCAATACCCCGGATTGGCAAATCTACCCAGCCATTTAGAGTTTGACAAAAACAAGCTCGTTGGCAAGGTCAACGGCATCATTGAACGCGAATGGGTCGCGTTACAGATTAACGAACTGCTGGTGGTTGAGTACTACTCGCGTCAAGCCTAACGCAATTGCTAATGGCTAATAGCTAATGGCTAATGGTTAGAAAAAAAGCAATTAGCCGCCAATTTGCCAGGAGTATTCCTCGCATCAAGCCTAACAGCATTGCTAATGGCTAATAGCTAATGGCTAATAGTCAGAAAAAAGCAATTAGCAATTAGCAATTAGCAATTAGCAATTAGCAATTAGCAATTAGCAATTAGCAATTAGCAATTAGCAATTAGCCCCCAATTTGCGACATCGTGCGGGTATAAACACCCTTCGTTGTGCCGGAAAATCGCTGTTTGAAGTTAATTTCTGGTTTGATGGCTAAAAGCTGACTGACTCTTTCCCGTAATTCGGCTGGGTCAACGCCAGCGCGTAGAGCAGTTTTGAGGTCAATTTGACCCGTTTCGTTTAACAGGCAGGGACGCAGCCAGCCATCGGCAGAAAGCCTCATGCGATTGCAGCGATCGCAAAAACACTCGGACATCTGACTGATAAATCCCAATGTCCCTTTGGCTCCCGGAATCTGAAATACATCCGCTGGGCCATTACCACGAACTTGTGATTCTGTCAAGCCAAAAACATCGCGGATTTGTTGGCGTAACTCTGCTGACGCCACCCAACCTTTATCGCCGAATAGTTGGTTATTGCCAATCGGCATAAATTCAATAAATCTGACGTGCCACTCGCGGTCAATCGTCAACGCGGCGAGCGCGAGTACCTCGCGCTCGTTGACCTCTGGAATTACTACCACATTGAGTTTGAGCGGGTCAAAACCGACGCGGTGAGCGGCTAGAATGCCCTCCCAGACTTGCTGCCAGCGGGAGCGCCCCCGGTTGCCGATAATTTTGTCAAAAGTTTCTGGGTCGAGGGAATCGAGGCTGATATTAATGCGGCGCAAACCCGCATCGTACAAATCTTGCGCCATTCCAGCGAGGAGAAAGGCATTCGTGGTCATCGAGAGGTCTTGAGTTTGGGGGAGAGAAGCGATCGCTCCCACCAAATCCACCACGCGGGGACGTAACAGCGGTTCCCCTCCCGTCAGGCGAAACCGAGTAAACCCTACCGGAATGAAAACCTCTCGAATTAGGGTCAGCAGTTCCTCATCGGTCAGCAAATTCTGCCGCAAAATATACTCCAGATCCGACCCTTCCGGCATACAGTATTGACATTGGAAATTGCAGCGGTCAATTAAGCTAATTCGGAGATAGTCAACCTGGTTCATAGGAAATGGGTAATGGGTAATGGCGTTCCCAGGCAGGAGCTGTGGGAACGAGGGTAATGGGTAATTTGAGATTGCAGATTGCAGATTGCAGATTGGGCTAGTCAATCTGCAATCTCAAATTTGAAATTTGAAATTCGCTTCCCGAATCACCAATTGCCTTTATTTTGACCGATTTATCAGATCTGCTGTGGGAACGGGTTGCAAGGGGGGAACGAACAAAGAACGCATTTTTTGATGCAAAGCTGGCATTAAGTGTCTCAAAGGCTGACTGCACCGTTCGCGGATAAAAATTAGCGGCATCAAAGCTACCAGTCGCAGCACCCCCGAAAGCACAAATAATCCCGGCAAACCTCCGTAGTCGGCGAATTGAGCCAAAAAGCCAGCGGCGGTAGTCCCGATCGCACCCGCAACACCCGCAACTGCCGCGGCGATCGCAAAATAGCTGGCTTGATTGCGCGCCGGTGCCACATCCATCTGGATATTATTGCTGCACAAGTCGATCGCCGCCCAAGTACCACCGTCCAGCAAGTGTAACAAAGGCAACCATACCCACAGAGAAACCCCATCGCTGGAAGCCAACAACCAGAATACAGGCATCACCGCCACAACCAGACCCACCAATAGCAAAATCAAACGATTGCCAATCCGGTCTGCCAGCTTACCCCACCACAGCAACATTAGCAAGTTAGCCCCAGCGGTTAAGCTGTTATAAATGGTTACCCAGCTAACATCGATCGCCAGATTATCCAGCATGTAAAGGTTGAAAAACGGATTGCTGACGTTAACAGCAAAAGTCCAAAAGCTAAAATAAAGCAGAAACCAGCAAAAATTACTGGTAATCCGGAATTCGACGTTGTCTTTCTTCTCCTGCTTGTCCTTGGTTCCCAGTTGCAATTGCGGGTTCACATCAGCCTTGAAAAACTGACAGCATAAACTCAAGATGCCGAATATTACTCCTAACAACAAGATTCCAGCGTAAGCTTGAATTGACCCATGAGGCCAAGCTGATACAACCAAACCTAGCAGAGGTATACATAACAAATTCGTTAAACTGGCGGCGCTGTTGCGAAAGCCGAAATACCTCCCCCGCAAACGACGGGGAACCAAAACCGCCATCCAGGAAACCCAGGCGGGAGATCCTAACGCTCCCATAATGTGGGTAACCAAAACGATCGCTAACGTCGAGTAGATCAGTTGGTGTGATGGTAGATACCCGTTACTGTTAGCCCAAATTCCCAAGACTAAAACCAACCACAACAGACGAGACAAACTAAAGATACACAACAGATATCGCAGACGACTGGTAGTTCTGTCCCCCAGATAGGCACCCAGGGGTTGCAGCAAATTCACCAACATGGGAAAAGAAGACAACATGCCAATTTCTACACTGGTAGCACCTAATTCGAGTAAAAAGTTACTCAGCAAGACGCCGGTGGTAATGCTGCCAAAAATTGTCGAAAATACGCCATCGCTCGTTGAAGCTTTTAAACTAGAGCGAATCGCCTCTTTGGATAATTTGCTCAACTTTGCAGGCATTTCCTGCATGTGGGGAGCGGGAGAATGGTAAGTTTCTACTGGAGCCAAAGTCATTACAAAGTTAGATGTCATATGGGGTTGCAATCGCTATATCCTCACACGCAATAAAACCTTCGACCCAAGACATCGAAGGTAAAATTAACAGGACTTACACTTGGGCGACCTATCACCTTAGTTTCTTTGGGTAAGTCCTGATTAAATGCTTATGCAGGATAACTTGAGAAGTCTATACCCAACAGCTAGCTGGGGGAAGATATAGCAGCAAGTTGTACCCTAGTTATATAACCCTCTAAAAAATAGCAGCTAAACTGGCTTCTGCCATGCCCCTATCGCGCATTCTGATATTAATTGTTGGCCTCATCTTAGTTTTGGGGCTACTGCTGTGGCTAGTTGATTCCCTGTATCGGCTTTATTCTTCCTTAGTTTGGACATCGCCTTTTTTGGGTCACCTGCTACTGCTGTTGCTGATTCTGCTTATAGGTATAGTAATTGCCGCATTCGTTTACTATGTCTTCCTGTTTTGGAAATCGAACCAGAAAACCCGTCGTCGTCAGTTAAAACCTAAAGTCCCGCAAGCAAAAACCGACGCCGCCGCACAAAACCTCCGCGCCGTCAAAAAACAGGTCGCCCAAATACAAGATGAAGTCGCGCGACAAGAATTACTCAATCGTTCGCGAGAAATTGAAGCCAGCTTGCAGCGGGGCGATTTAAGGGTTGTAGTATTTGGCACTGGTTCCGCTGGTAAGACATCTTTGGTAAATGCGGTAATGGGGCGCGTGGTGGGACAAGTGAGCGCGCCAATGGGAACAACCGAAGTAGGGGAAACCTACGTACTCAAACTGAAAGGAATTGAACGGGAAATTTTGATTACCGATACGCCTGGTATTTTAGAAACGGGGATAGCGGGAACCGAAAGGGAACAATTGGCGCGACAATTGGCGACGCAAGCAGATTTATTGTTATTTGTGGTGGATAACGATCTGCGCCGGTCGGAATACGAACCGCTCTTGGGTTTGGCAGAAATAGGCAAGCGATCGCTCCTAGTCCTCAACAAAACCGACCTTTACACCGAACAAGACAAAGAAACGATTCTGGCGCGACTGCGGGAGCGAGTGCGCGGGTTTATTGCCCCGACGGATATTATAGCGATCGCTGCCAACCCCCAACCCGCCCAACTAGACAACGGCGAAATTATCCAACCCGATCCCGATGTCATGCCTTTAATTAAGCGTCTCGCCGCCGTTTTGCGCGCCGAAGGCGACGATTTAATGGCAGACAATATATTACTGCAATCCCAGCGCTTGGGAGAGGAAGCCCGCAAGCTGATCGATGCTCAGCGACGCCGACAAGCTGATAAAGTAGTAGAGCGCTTTCAGTGGATCGGTGCGGGTGTAATAGCCGTAACACCGCTACCTGTAGTGGACTTGCTGGCAACCGCAGCAGTCAATGCACAAATGGTAGTAGAAATTGGCAAAATTTACGGCTGCGAATTGAATCCGGAACGGGGGCGCGAATTAGCGCTTTCCTTAGCTAAAACTTTAGCAAGTTTAGGAATTGTTAAAGGCGCGATTGATTTAATTTCCACCGCACTGCGACTCAATCTGGCTACCTATGTAGTTGGTAAGGCAATTCAGGGGGTGACGGCGGCGTATCTTACCCGCATTGCCGGGAAGAGTTTTATCGAATATTTCCGTCAAGATCAAGATTGGGGGGATGGGGGTATTGCCGAAGTCGTGCAGCGACAGTTTCAATTAAACCGACGGGACGAATTTGTCAAGGCATTTATTGCCGAAGCGATCGCCAAAGTCATCAAACCCCTCACCGATAACCAACAAGCGCAACCACCCGTCGAGGAATTGGATGAACCAAGACGTTAGCGAACCTAGAAACCGGGTTTCTAGCGATTTTTCATAGAAACCCGGTTTCTTTGCCTAAGTCCGATCAAAGCTTGCGAACAAAACCTGTGTTTCATTCGTCACCAAGTTATTACCTGTACCCGATGGCTCTAGTTGGGGTCAATTTTTATACTGGCACAGCTCAGCTTGACTTCATGGTATTTGTGCTTATTATTCTGGCAGAAACGCCCTTTTCGATCAAAATTTGATACCTCGCCGCAGGTGCTGACTTTGGACGGTTCGGCTCAAAACTCAGTAGATGAGGGAGATAAAGGTATGGTATGGAAATCGAGCAGAATTATTGCCAACATTTAAAGAGGCTGTGAAAAATCAGATGCTGGTGACCCCTGCTATAGAAAAATCATTTAAAACAGATTAAAATCGAAATAACCCATATAAATCCAGTATCTGTTACTTGGCTGCTGGCAAAAAAAACACCTTAAGTCAATTCGGGAAACTGCGGAACATGAAGCATAAATTAAAAGTAAAAAATTTAATAAAACAGTTTTATAAGATTAAAAAGCCTAAGTAAAAACTCGGAGAAGTGGCAAATATTACGATGGGCTGACCCAAGTATTAAAATAGGTTGAGAAACTGATTAAAAATAATATTGCTGGCAGATGGTGAAAACATCGATGTAATAAATTAAGCTCGTGTTTTCCCCTAGATGTGTCAGTCAATCGGGAGAAAAAAGTTGAATAGTAAAAATATAACAACTTGCGATCGCCGCATCACTCCACCGTCCACTCAGACAAAACAGTGATGACTAAGTTACCCCTGCACCCCCAAGAAAGCACTAAAATCGATACTCCAAACCAACAGCCCCAGGCAAGCTCGAAAGCTGTTCAACAGGAATTCGACGATATTACCCGCTTGGCAGCATATATCTGTCAGGCGCCCTTCGCCATGATTTACCTGACCGATGGTACCTGGCAATGGTACGTATCGGAAAGGCGGAAAGGAACGGGAAAATGGGGCATCGGGAATTTTCCCCATCCCCAAACCTTAATACCCAATCTGCATTTGGAGTCGGATCTGCTGATCGTTCGGGATACTTGGCAAGACGTCAGTTTAATCGGGACGGCAATCGGGACTTTTGCCCCAGCGGTCCGGTTTTATGCGTGTATGCCCTTAATCTCAACAAAAGGCGACTCAATTGGTTGGTTGTGCGTGATGGATAACCAACCGCGCGAGTTAAGCGATGAGCAGACATCATCATTGCGGATTTTGGCAAATCGGGCGATCGCTCAAATCGAGTCAAAGCGGAACGCCGCTCGCGCCCTGCACGAAAGCGAAGCTCGCTATGAACTGTTAATTGGGAGCGTCAAAGACTATGCCATCTACACCCTCGACCCCAACGGGTACGTGATTAGCTGGAACGAAGGTGCAGAAAAAATTAACGGCTATCAAACCGATGAAATTATCGGTCATCATTTCTCCCGCTTTTATGCGGCTGAAGATATCGAGCGCGGCAAGCCGAATCGCGTCTTAAAATTAGCAGCAGCAGCTGGTCGGTTTGAAGACGAAGCATGGCGCGTGCGTAAAGACGGGTCGCGGTTTTGGGCGAATTCCGTGGTCACCGCACTCAGAGACGAAACCGGACAGCTCAAAGGCTTCGTCAAGGTGACGCGGGACATTACCGCAGCTAAGCAAACCGAAGAACAACTGATCCACAATGCGTGGCACGATACCCTAACGGGATTGCCCAATCGAGCGTTATTTATGGAACGCTTGGGGCGCGAAGTCAGGCACGCAGGACGCCGCCAGGATCATATGTTCGCCGTACTGTTTCTCGACATCGACCGTTTCCAGGTGGTGAACGAAAGTCTGGGACACAAGGTAGGCGATCAACTGCTCAAGAGCATGGCGCGTCGCGTTGCAGGCTGTCTGGATTGTACCGATACCCTAGCCCGGTTTGGCGGCGATGAATTCACGATCCTGCTAGAAGATATCAAAGACATTAGCGACGCCACCCGCCTCGCGAGTAGGATTATCAAGGCAGTCACCGCGCCGTTTCAACTCAGCGGCTACGAAGTATTTACCAGTCTCAGCATCGGAATTGCCTTGAATTCTAGCGGCTGTCCCAAACCGGAAGACTTGCTGCGGGACGCAGAAATTGCCATGTTTCGCGCTAAGACCCAGGGTAAAGCGCGTTATCAAGTGTTCGACACTACGATGCACACCCGCGCCGTGACGCGCTTGCAGTTAGAAAACGATTTGCGACGCGCCATCGAACACCAAGAGTTTCGGCTTTACTACCAGCCAATTGTATCCCTATCAACGGGCAAGATTACTGGATTTGAGGCTTTGGTACGTTGGCAACATCCCCATCGGGGATTGGTTTCCCCAGCAGAATTCATCCCTCTGGCAGAAGAAACCGGCTTGATTTTGCCGATAGACTGGTGGGTATTGCGGGAAGCATGTCGGCAATTGCGCGATTGGCAGGTGCAGTGGGAAAGTGCGATCGCCAATAGAACGCCGGGAATTGGGGAACACTGGGGTAACGGCAGCAGGGCCCAATATTCATTCCCCACCTGCTGGCCCAAATTACCCTTGACAATGAGCGTCAATCTTTCTGGGCAACAGTTTTCCCAGCCAGATCTGCTCGATCAGCTCGACATGGTGCTTCAGGAAACAGGTTTAGATGGTCGCTATTTAAAGCTGGAAATCACCGAGGGAGTCCTCATCAGCAATCCAGAAGCAGCCACCGCCATGCTGGAGCAACTGCGAGAACGACAAATAAAATTATGCATGGATGACTTCGGTACGGGCTATTGCGGTTTGAGTTATCTGCACCGCTTTCCCCTCGACGTACTCAAAATCGACCGCTCTTTCATCGTTCGCCTCGGCGCCGAAAAGGCACAATCGGCGATCGTGCAAGCAATTGTATCGATGGCGCACAATCTGGGAATGGAAGCGCTCGCCGAAGGCATCGAGACACCCGATCAGCACGCCCAACTGCAAGCCCTAGATTGCGAATACGGACAGGGATATTTGTTTTCCAAACCTGTCGATCGCAATACGGCACGCGCTTTGATCTGGAATGGGGGCAATTGCACTTGAGAGCGGGTGTGCTCTTGTGCAGGTGTGGAGGTGATATCGTGTATCCCAAAACCTGCTACAGGGATAGAAGGGGTTATGAAAGACAAACGGGTCACAATTGCTTCTGTTTTGCTGTTGATGGGACTGGCAATGGGTTGTGCGAGTCAACCCAAGACTGAAGTAGTCAGTCTGGAAACTCCCGCGACAAAGTCCACCACTACGCCTGCTGCGAGTAAACCTGAAGCGAAAACTGCTGAATCGGTCAGTCAAGTTAAATCGCCTACAGTTAGCTTTTATACAGATAATGGGTTGGCAATTAAAGGTGCAGATCCGGTGGCTTATTTCCAGGAAGGAAAGCCAGTTAAGGGTAACAGCCAATTCGCTTACCAGTGGATGAACGCAACCTGGTATTTTTCTAGTGCCCAAAATCGCGATTTGTTTGTCAAAAATCCGCAGAAATACGCACCTCAATACGGCGGTTTTTGTGCTTGGGCTGTGAGTCAGGGCTATACGGCGCAGATTGACCCGGATGCTTGGAAAATTGTGGATGGTAAACTTTATTTGAACTACAACAAAGGCGTTCAGCGAAGTTGGGAGCGAGATATCCCTGGCAATATTTCTAGGGGCGATCGCAACTGGCCTTCGCTGAACGATCGCCTCAAAAAGTAACGACTCATATCATGTCCGCGAGAGATCGGTAGTGTATGGATGGCTAATTGCTAATTGCTAATGGCTAATATAGTATTTTTCCTGATTGAGCCAGCGATTAGCTATTAGCAGTTACACAACCGTTGCTTAAGGACATGATATCATCTATCACCTTTGTTTCAAGCTGCGATCTCTGGTTGCTTGCTCTAGGATGTGGCACAGAAACTTTGGTGTTTGCGTCAGTCCTGCCCTACTTGGTATGGGTCCCACCCCGGTAGATTCGTTGTGCTTGTTCCGGTGAAACCCACGATACTGCCGGTATGTTTTCAGGCAAACCATTTCCTGCCTCAGTATTATTACTGTGACGCTTGGGTAGGTCGCAAGCCACTGGCGGCGCAGTTGTATTAGTATATATACCTGGAACTAACCCTTCTTCCGACTCGTTTAGCTGACTTTGAGGTGGTGCGTAGGTATGGGTGTTGGCGTCGTAAGCTAGCACTTCACCCGTCTCGATATGATAAACCCATCCGTAGATTTTCAGTTTTCCTTGATACAATCTGGAGTGGACAACTGGGTAAGTTTTGAGATTTTCGATCTGCGTCAGTACATTTTCGGCGATCGCTATCTCCAACAGTTCCTCGCCCTGGTATGCGCCGTAGTTCTCTTTTACCAGTCTGCGCGTTGCTTCGGCGTGTCTCAGCCACTCGTATACCAAGGGCATTTCTTCTCTGAGTTTTTCCAGTTTCAGCAATCCCTTCATTGCACCGCAGTGAGAATGACCGCAAACGACGATCTGCTGAATGTCCAAGGCGTGTATGGCGTATTCCAACGATGCCCCTTCACCCCCATTGGCGGCTCCGTAGGGCGGAATAATGTTACCTGCATTACGGATAACAAACAATTCCCCTACTTCTGTCTGGGTAATCAAATTCGGGTCTATGCGCGAGTCGGAGCAGGTTATAAAAAGCACTCTGGGCTTCTGACCGTGGGAAAGTTGCTCAAACAATTCCTGGTGGGTCGAAAAATAACTGGCCTTAAATTCCCGCAAGCCTGTAATTAATTTCCTCATAGAGCGAACCTTATGCCATCGGCGATGATTTTCAATCTATCTTGATTTTCTCAGATCGGAAGCTGTTTATTCATCTGATTTTTTACGGGAAGTCCGCCCGAGCGCACGAGGGGTAAGCGCCACAGAAGAGGAAGACCAAAAGCACATATCATAGTTCCTCCCTCTCCTTGTCGGTTTTGACGAAAGGTAGCACAAGCGTGCAGTTATGAAGCCAAATACGTATAAAATGTTTTAATGTTTTAAGATTTTCTTTTAAAAAAAGTGCTAGTAAAATAATCAAAATTTGGTTATACTTACGTATGTCGCTTTTTCATTGAGAAGGGTTCGTACATCACCGTTACTCTGTCAGGGAAAAAACTTCATAGATTATTCAAAAATCAAGGGTGCTAAATCGGAGATAATTTTATGAAACGAGAAGACTTTTTGCTGATTTTTTTACTTTTGTATTTTTTAAAGTCGGGGTTAGGATATAACCTGATGGGGAAATATCATCTGGAGGATATTATCTTTAAACCAGACGAGATGATTGTGGATGCGGTTAGGGAGTTTTTCTATTAACTCAAGTTGCTAGTTATAAGTTTTGACAGCGGTAATTGGTAATTGGATTAACAGGCAGTGGAATCTTGACAATTACCCCAGTCATAAACGCGGTTTCTGCGTCGATTTCTCCCTGTAAAACTCACGATTTTTCAGAGAAACAGGGTTGATTTGGCTCGATGTAATGTAACAACTTACGTTAGATAATTAATTGGGTGTTTGGTTTGGCTGAATAAGCTTGTATTCCAAATCATAATGCTGGTATATCCTGGGAGTGAATAATTACTAGATGATTCAAATCGTCCGGTTGGTGCGTGAGGGATTAAGTCTCAAGTTATCAGTCAAATACCTTCATGCAGTCACGCAACCTACACCTGTATTATTCCCAAGCAAACGGATTCGATATCAGTGCCATAGTCATTAGTTATTAACTAACTAATGACTATGGCAGGACTTACGCAAGGGCGTTCGTATCACCTTTATTTCTGCGTAGATCTTTCATTGTCAAACCTACGATTTTTCACACAAACCCGGAATAGGATCGTAAGTCCTGTATTCCATACAGGACTTACGCTTGGGCGGCCTATCACCTTTGTTGCTTGCTTTTTCAGAGAAACAAAGGTGATAGGCGTAATTCCTGGCATAGAAACTAACAAGAACAAGAGAAAAAGAGAAAAAGAGAAACCTGAGGCAGAACCTCTTGGTTTCGTTCCCAGGCGGGAGCCTGGGAACGATTGGAGATCTAGGGATCTTTAGCTGAAGACAAAATTGTTGGGGTTATTCAGGTCGGCGACGCTCACATTTATGAAGGTAATGTAAGAGCTAGCAAGTGCAGATCCATCTGTACCATCTGGGTCAAGTAACAGTATGGTGTTACTGCCTTGGCTAGAAAAGCTAACGATTCCGTCAGCAATTGGATTTGAACCGCTGTAGTTAAAACTTGCCAACAGGTTTGTCATTACAATCTTGTCGATGCCGACTTGAAAATCGGTGATGGTGTCAAACCGATCTTGAATGCGGTTGTAGACAAATTCGTCAGCGCCTCCTCCACCAGTAAGCGTATCGTTACTCTGTTCTCCAATCAAGCGATCGCTAAGAGCGGTCCCCGTTAAATTATCGCGTCGGTTCGTGCCAGCGATGATTTTAAAAGTGGGGATTTCGATCGCTTTATTTGCACTCAAAGATCCCGCTGTTCCCGGTGTAGGTAATGTGAGAAGGGCATTATTACCATCAGCATCTTCAATGGCGCCGTTATTGAGCTTTAAAGCAGCCCGAGAAAGATAGTCTAAGTCGGGGGTGGTATCCTTAACTCCAACTTTGTAGTTAAACGTCAAAGTGTTAGTACCGCTACCACTGCTGAAGTTAACAACGGCATCCAATACACCAGTTTCTAGAACCAATTGGGGAGTGCCATTGACGAAGACATTCTCGCTGAAGGTCACGTTAATGGGAATTACTTGACCGACGGTGTATTTGCCATTTGGTGCTGTTGAGGTGACGTTAGTAATGGTGGGTATTAAGTTTGCAACTGGGTTGACAGTACCGGCGATCGCAAAGTCAAATGGGTTTTCATCGCTGTCGTTATTGCCAAAGGAAATCGTTCCCTTTGGATTACCCGTCGCCGTGGCATTGAGTTGCAGTTGGAAATCGGCAGTACTGCCAGGAGCAATCTCGCTGGGGAACATGCCTAGCAGGGTGAAACCAGTTGGTAAAGTTGGGGTACTTAAAGATAGAGAGGAAGTGCCGGTATTGTTGATGGTGAAGGTTTTTGTTACCGCAGTGCCAACGGTTGTAGAACCAAAGTCAATCGCTGTGGTAGTACCATCAAGGATATTAGTTGTACCACTTTTGACTTCGATTTCTGGTGCCGGGAGAGGCAAAACTGGGTTGACAGTACCGGCGATCGCAAAGTCAAATGGGTTTTCATCGCTGTCGTTATTGCCAAAGGAAATCGTTCCCTTTGGATTACCCGTCGCCGTGGCATTGAGTTGCAGTTGGAAATCGGCA
>NZ_BLAY01000010.1 GCF_020521235.1 Microseira wollei NIES-4236
ATGGCTGTGGTGGTATAGAGACAGGAGGGAGCATGTATATCAACTCTGGGGCGGGAAGCCAATCAGAAAACCCTTCTGAGTTTGATGTCTATCAGTTTCCCCTGAGTGGCTACAGTCGATCCAATCTCCCCAATCAGCCAGGAATTACCACGATTTTCTCAGACGACAAGACACCAATGCGGGATTCTCATGGCATGATTGCTGTTGGGGAATACCTGTGGGTAGCGGATCGGGGTTTGAATCTGATTGAGGTGTTTGATGTTACTTCAAATAATCGAGTCAATACTATCGATCTCATAGGCGAGACTCCCGATTTGATCGATATTTCTCCTGATGGTAATCAAGTCTATATCTCTCTCAGAGGGCCTAATCCCCTCAGCGGATCTGCCCATGTTGCTGCTGGGACTACTCCTGGACTGATGGTGATTGATGTCCTAGAAGGGGGTAAAACAGGACTGATAAAAGGAGTCATTCCTATTAGCAACATAGATCGAGGTATTGAACGAGCAGATGGACATGGAATCCGTGTCCGGCAGATGCAGCGCGTTCCCGAATCCATTTCTACCCTCAGTCTCCTCGCTCTCGGCTCTCTAGGCGCAGGTTCAGTTTTGCAGCGCCAACAGAAGCAGAAATCAGCTATCAGCGTTACGGACAAAGTTTAAACGGAAGTTGCCCCTTTAGATCCTATTCCCGTGGCTGATAATAGGGACAACCTTGGCATGGCCCATCGGGGTTAACCGCGCAACGCAGGTAGGCGGAACGGGCATTAAATTGACAGGTAATATCGCCGATTAACTCACCTACGCCTTCGACGTATTGTACCTCTGGCGGCTGATGAGGCATTCGCAATGGCATCATGCTTGCTCGTTCCATCGCCAATCTTAGCTGTTCTCGCGCCCGTGTTTCTGCTTGACGCATGAACCACACGGACAACACTGGTGGGATTAAGCCAATGGTAAAAACAACGATCGTTTCTAACACTTTGCTTGATTGGGTAATTGGTAATTGGTAATTGCTAATTGCTAATTGCTAATGTTTATTTAATTGCGTTTAAACTGGCGATCGCATCATCCATAATTTATGATTTTCTGGTTTAAGTTTTGATTAAATTTCTGCATATAGATAGATAGACAATTTTAAAAATATGTGCTAGATTCTGTGGGAATTTTTGGGCAAGCTAGGCGCAATTGAGAAACAGGGAAGAAACGTTTCGCACTGGCGTTGAAAATATGGTGGATGTGTTGGGGATCCCATGGTCGAGGAGCGATTGTTTAGCCAAGATTATAGACTTGCAAATCGATGATGTCAATGCTGCGTCTGGCAAAAGTCAGTAGGGACAAGGCACGATCAATATTGTGGATTTTTTTAAGCTATTTGAATTGCCGTGCCACTATGCTGATTCGGACAGTAGGAATTTTCCCATTCTTGGTATGAGCGCGCATTACTCTTCTGGTTCCACCCCCAAGGCGCGTAACTGAGCCGCCAAACGTTCGGCTCGCTGGCGTTCTTGTTCGGCTCGCTGCCGTTGCAGTTCGGCTTGTTGTAGAGCCAATTCTTTCTGCTGTCGCTCTTGTTCTGCTCGTTCTTCCCCAGTTAGTAAAAGATTACCTTGGTCGTCCCACCAACGCAGCCAGGGTAATTCTGCATTCTGATATCTTCCCTGCCAAATACCTAACTCTACTCTCAAGGGAGGGATGGGATAATGACCTCGTTCATTTGCAGGTAATAGCTGATAACGACCTGCGATTAATTGATAAACCTCTACACTGGCGCGCGTCACCTCATAAATGCCGTAAAACGGGACGCGAATTGCTTGCTCGTACACCCAAAACTTACCAGGTTTTCTCGCCTCTTCTTGGTTAGGTGGAGGCGGAGGAGTTCTATCTCGTTCTTCCTCTCCATCCCCAGAAACAAATTCGAGGACAATTAAAGGCGCAACAATTTCTTGCCACATCACATAAGAACGCCGCATTTGACCGTTTAAAGTAGGCGGTACGTTCGGTACGTAGAACCAATCTGGTGCTTCTGCGCCTCTTTCTGGTGGGTCAGTTAAGCGCCAGTATATCCCACTATCTTGACCGATGCAGTATTGTCCATCTGGATGGATTTCCTGCAATTTTGACCCAATAGAATCGGTTAATAAAATACTCTGGGGATGTTCCTGAAAGTTTTTCACAAACCTGCCATCTTCCTCCGGCAACTGGGTATGGTCGGGAAGCGCGATTGATGTGAAGGTAGTGGAAGTCATAAGAACTCCGGGGTTAGGGTGCGTGACAAATTGTTCGAGATGGAACGGCGCTCAAGCGCCTACTACGAACGGAACGGAACTATGCGATCGCATTTTCTCCCATATCTCACGCACCCTACTATTTTAAACCGATTAGCTATTAGCCATTAGCCATTAACCATTAGCCATTAGCCATGAGCGACTAAGACTTAGGTTTATATGTCGATGCTACGTGCAATTCTTTCATTTGTTTTGCATCGACAGAGGAAGGTGCATTTGTTAGCAAACACCTGGCTTGCTGGGTCTTCGGAAATGCAATTACATCCCGAATCGATTCTTCTCCTGCTAATAACATTACCAATCGGTCTAAGCCGTAGGCAATGCCGCCGTGGGGTGGGGTGCCGTATTCAAATGCTTCTAATAAAAAGCCGAATTTGTTGTAAGCTTGCTCTTGGGATAATCCAATAGCTTCAAACACTCGCTCTTGTATTTCTCGCTGGTAAATCCGCAAGCTACCTCCGCCGACTTCTGTGCCGTTATAAACCAAATCGTAAGCTTGGGCGCGTGCGGTTTTGAGGTCGTTGATGTCTGAGGGATTGGGTGCGGTAAAGGGGTGGTGCAACGCTTCGAGGCGCTTTTCTTCGGCGTTCCACTCGAACATGGGAAAATCGGTTACCCAAAGTAAGTTAATTTTATTTTGGTCAACTAATCCCTGTTCGCGTGCGATAACTTGACGCAAGCGGTCTAAGGTTTTATTGACTATATCAGTTGGGCCTGCACCAAATAGTAATAAGTGACCTGCCGTCGCACCCGTGCGTTTGAGGATTTCTTGTTTTTGTGATTCGCTTAGGTTATCTTTAATCGCACCAATTGTGTCGATTTCGCCACCTTCGCGCACGCGGATATAGGCGAGTCCTTTTGCACCTGCTTCGCTGGCTTCTTTGAATAAGTCGCCGTCTGGTTTTATCCGCACGTTGGAGATAGTATCGTTCCCGCCGGGAATGGGTAAAATTTTGACAATCCCGCCGGAAGAAATCGCTCCCGAAAATACCTTGAACCCCGAATCTTTCAACAAGTCGGAAACGTTGACCAATTCTAACCCATACCGCGTATCCGGTTTATCGCAACCGTACCTTTCCATTGCTTCTGCATAAGTTATGCGCGGGAAAGGTCGAGGAATGTCAATCCCTTTGACTTGTTTGAAGATATAACTGACTAATTCTTCGTTGAGTTGGAGTACTTCTTCCTGAGACATGAAGCTCATTTCCATGTCCAGTTGAGTAAATTCTGGCTGTCTGTCGGCGCGCAAGTCTTCATCGCGGAAGCAACGGGCAATCTGATAGTATCTGTCTAAACCAGAAACCATTAACAACTGCTTGAATAATTGCGGTGATTGTGGTAATGCATACCACTCGCCCGGATTGGCTCGCGACGGAACGAGGTAGTCGCGCGCGCCTTCGGGTGTAGATTTGGTGAGGACGGGGGTTTCGACTTCGATAAAGCCTTTTTCGTCTTCCAGGAAGCGGCGCATCGCTTTGACGACTTGGTGGCGCAGTTGTAAGTTGGAATTCATCCGATCGCGCCGCAAATCCAAATACCGATATTTCAGCCGCAAGTCTTCCCGTACTGTTTCTGTCTCTGCCGTCGATACTTGGAAAGGCAATTGCTTGCCAACTGTATTTAGCAGTTCGATTTGATCTGCGTATATTTCGATCTCGCCCGTGGCTAACTTGGGATTGAGGGATTCTTCTGGACGTTGAGTGACGCGCCCGGTAATTTTTACGACATATTCGTTACGCAGATTTTCGGCTTTGGCGTAGGAGTCGGGGGTGCGTTGCGGATCGCTGACAATTTGGACAATACCTTCGCGATCGCGCAGATCCAAGAAAATCACGCCCCCATGATCGCGGCGACGATCCACCCATCCGCAAAGGGTAACGGTTTTTCCAATATCTTCGCTTCGGACTGTACCGCAATAATGGGTTCGCATAAGTAATGTATTTGGGTAGTAGGTAGTGGGTAGTTGGTAGTGGGATGGACTCCCTACAGTGAGAGTCGGATCTAGGATCCTAAAGCAAAACCTTTTGATTATCTAACATTATTGACATTGTTTTAATCACCAAAAAGGGGTGCGGCGTACCGCACCCCGACAAATTTGGGCTGGTGAGCAGGTGTGCAGGTGAGAAGGTGAGCAGGTGTGCAGAGGGGCAAGAGGAGAATTTGAATATACAATCTCACTGGCTCACCCACCGGGGCCCGAAGAGTTAAATTGTCTGTTTTTCTGACAGGTTATTGGTAAAACCCGCCCCTACATTTCTCACCCGCTCACCTGCTCACTCGCTCCCCTGCTTACCTACTTGCGGGGTGCTGTCAGCTTTTCCCAGGCGGCTTTGGCAGCCTCGCTTAAGCGATCGCCCCATTCTTTAACTTCATTTAAGATCGATTCCCAGTTTTTCTCGGCTTCCATCTGGATCAGTTTCATCGAGTATTCTACGCGATCGCGCTCCAGCAACAGTTGATTTTGTTCGAGGGTTTCCCTTGCTTTCCGCACCGCATCCAGATACGCATCCCGCGTCATCGTACCAACTGATTGCGCCGTTTCCGTCGCGGCGGCAGCTTCTGCTTGTGCCCGTTTTTTAATCGCGTCGATTAGTGCTTTGGTTTCGCGCTTGAGATCGTCGGATTCCCCCGCCATTTCTTTTTCTACCAGGGCGTCTGTCTGGGGGCTGATTTCTACAATCGCGGATTCTGTGTTAGGAGTTGGTTCTGTCATACTTTTTTCTCACCACTTAAAGAACTAATATCGAGAGCCAGACATTTGTTGCTCCAGTTTCAGCAATGCTTGAATGCGTGCTTCTGTGGAGGGATGGGTAGAGAACAATTGGAAAATAGATTCCCCTGAGAAGGGATTGATAATCAGAAGCGGCTCAAATGCTGGGTTTGCTTCGATTGGCATTTCCCTGGCACCGCTTTCTAAGCGTTGCAGCGCTCTAGCTAAGGCGCGCGGGTTACCAGTGAGTTTAGCAGCACCAGCGTCAGCAGCGAACTCTCTCGTGCGAGAGATTCCCATTTGAATCACGGTTGCCGCAATCGGTGCGAGGATGAAAGTCAACAGCAATCCGATGGGATTGGCACCTTGATTGCGATCTCGTCCTCCGGAAAACCACATGCCGTAGCTAGCCATTTGAGCCAAAATTGACACTCTCAGCTCTAAAGAGACTGAGATTCTGCGGACAGAGAAGGCAAGAGCCAAAGCCTAACTCTCGCTGCGGTCGTCAAACACCGCCTACCCAGTAAGCCTAAGTCTAAGCCTAGATTGCTGGCTACTTTACGCAAAATATTTGCAGAAGCATTCAGATCGGCATTAACAATCGAGCCGTTGGAAGAGCAATACAAGCCACGATATATACGCTTACCAGATGCTTTCCACCCTTCTGGCTTTTCGCCATACTTGGGCAGGGAGTCACCATCAAGAAAGCTGGCCTGAGAAGTGTAGGCTTCTTCAGTTTCTACAAATTTAATATCGTGCAAGCTACAAAGTTGCTTAAGTCGTTCCTTTAGTTTTCCCAAAGGCATTTGAACAAATTTCTGATTCTCGATTCGACCAAGATTACCGCTTTCCTTAAAGCCTTCGTTCCAGCCAATAACTAAAGTGCCGATCTGGTACTTCAAGCAGTGTTGAATAACAATCTTAGCCGCCTTATTGATCCCATCGCGCATTTGATGGTTGCGCTTGCGAGTAATCCTATCGAGCCATTTATCCCAATATCCCTCTGGCTTACCTTCTTTGCGAGTTGATACCTTTTTGTTCCACAATTGATTCATCGCCTTCATAGCACGAGCATCAATTAAAAAGGAGTTACCTAGATTATCGACACAGGCAGCGAGATTGTCGGCGGTTCCTAAGTCTATAGACAAAGCACGATTGATATCCAAATCGTGCTTTTCTTTTTTGATCTCGTAGGATAGCTCAAGATAAAATGCACCATTCTTGGGTAAGATGGTGAACTCTTTAACCGTTGAAACCTCGATATTAGAAGGCATGGGCAAGTAGAATTCCGATAACCCAAACCACCTTCTCACGGTTAATCCCAGAGAAAACTTCAAGCTACCATCAATAAGAACTGGCTTTTGACCACCAGAATTAGGATAGGTAACTTTGAACAGTTTTGAGCCTTTGAGATAGTTGGGCGGGCGTGGTCTAAAGTGCAGTTCGCCTTTAAAATATAAATCCCTCAACCCCTTAAAAGACTTGAATGCTTCTGCAACTGACATCAACGTTTGTTGCATGGGGGTTGAGGGTATTGATTGGGCAACCATTGATTTTGATACCGACGGTTCATAAATTAAATCAAATTTTCCAGATAGTAGTTTTCCTGTTTTGAAAAATATCTGTCTGGCGAAGTATACGCCGTTGTTGTACAACTTTCCCGATTGTTGGCACAAGTATTCAAGTATTGTCTTGGTTTGTTTGTCGGGATGGAGTAATATTTGTTGCACTCCAATTGCGTTTTTAGCTTTAGCCATCGTTGTTACTTTGGCGTTAGTTTGTTGGTTTTAATAATAATCGATCGCTGTAGTTATGTCAATTGGTTGAATTCGATAAATGTTGCAAAAAGTTGTCACTTTTGTAGAGCTAACAGTTTTGCTGTACTGAAAATCATCTCAGATAAATTCTGAGATACCACGGCGGTTAAAACCGCTCGTGTCGCTTTCCTCTCAGCTCTAAAGAGACTGAGTTTCCCGCTTCCCGTGTTTCTTATGAAATTGCACCGGCGATGGTAGCAGCAACGGCTTGGGTGAGCGTATCTCGATTGTAAATATGGCTGAGTTCGTGGGCAATGACGGCTTCGAGTTCATCCTCTGGCAGGATCTGCATAATGCCTTCAGTGACAGCAACGGCTGCGTGTTCCGGATCTCTTCCCGTGGCAAAGGCGTTAGCGGCTCTTGTGGGAACGATGTAAACTGCGGGCATGGGGAGGTTGGCGCGATCGCACAGTCTTTCCACCATTTGGTACAATCCGGGCGCTGCCCTTGGACTTACCGGCTGCGCCCCATAGGCAGCGATTGCTATTTTATCGCAGAAATACCAAGACCCCAGATTCGTCACCGCTGCCAGGACGATTCCCATGACGATACCTGTTGTCCCGCCAACGATCCAGTAGCTAATAGTAATCAGTAGCGCACTTAACAGACCCAATAAGGCAACGGTTTTAAATTGATTCATTCCAAAAACCTCCTTTTAATATCGTCGGCTTGACAGCCTCATCTATTCCACCGACGGGAGAGTATTTTGTTTAATTTTAAAACCTACTATTTTACTTTACACGGCGGAGAACTTCAACTCGCCGGTACGGATTTTCACACTTGTTACACAAAGCGTGGGTTATTAAGAAACATTTATGAAGCTAGATAAAATCTGATTGACAGGTCAATTCAGTGAAATTACGATTGCATCAATCGGCTTGGTGTGAAAATCAGTAAAACTGCGGTTTAATCGATCGCCAAGTCGCCAGGGTGCAGCAAATTAGATTCATTCACGCTCGCGCAGGGGCGAAACTGAGCATCGCGCGGCGCGAGACACTTTAACTCAACGATCTGGTAGAAAAATGAAATCTTGATTCAGAATCTACCCAGAAAATTTGATTCGGCGGTATGAAAAATTAACTAGACAAAAAAATTGCGTGAAATTACGATAGGCGCAAGCCGAGCGGAAAAAATAAGTATAAATACGGAGAAAACGCTGTCTGATTCCGAGCGATCGCAGAAGTTGCTTCGTAAAGAACAAGTTAGGAATTAAAGCTTCAACCTTGACTGGCATTGATACACAAGTTTTGAGAGGAGGTTTACCAATGAGCAATAGAACCGAATTTGCGCCCACAGAAAACCTGGGGCTGTTAAAACAAGAACTCGAGCGAGCTACGCAAGCTAAATATGCCCCCCTCTCCTTGGCTCAAGAGCGATTGTGGTTCCACGAGCAATCAGTACCTGGCAGTTCGATATACAACATTCCAGTCGCTTATACCTTGACGGGTAGGCTCAACTTGACAGCACTGGAGCAGAGCTTGCGGGAAATTGTGCAACGCCATGAAGTTCTGCGAACAACTTTTTCGATAGTAAATGGGCAACCGATTCAGCTCATCTCCCCAGAGGTAGAGGTAACGCTGCCACTGGTAGACCTGCAAAAACTGCCGCCCCAACAGCGACAGGCGCAAGCGCAGCAGTTGGCACAAGAGGAAGCGCAGCAACCCTTTGACCTGATAAGTGGGCCGTTATGCCGCTTCAAACTGCTGCGAAAGGAGGAAGGGGAACACTTATTGCTGGTGACAGTACACCACATAATTTCTGACCGCTGGTCTTTGGTTATATTTATGCAGGAACTGGCGACACTTTACGAAGCATTTTTGAGCCAAAAGTCCTCGCCACTTGCCGATCTACCCAAACAGTATGCAGATTTTGCGATTTCCCAGCGAGAGTGGATAGAAGGTAAAAAGTGGGAGTCGCAGCTAGCTTACTGGCAGCAGCAGTTGACAGGGAACGTCCCCCCGTTAGAGTTACCGATTGATCAAGAGCGACCTTTAATACCAACTTACCGAGGGGCGCGTCAATCTGTGACGATCGGCAAGAAGGTAACAGAAGAACTGAAGAAATTGAGCGCGAGGGAAGAAACGACTCTGTTCATGACCCTGCTGGCTGCATTTCAAATGCTGCTCTACCAATATACAAAGCAGGAAGACATGCTGATATGTTCCCCGATTGCCGGTCGTCATCGCTTCCAGACTAAAGATTTGATCGGCTATTTCATTAATATAGTGCCGCTGCGTACAAACCTGGGAGGCGACCCAAATTTTGGCGAGATATTGGGTCAAGTGCGCCAAGTTGTATTGGGAGCATATAGAAACCTGGATCTGCCTTTTCAAGCGATCGCAGATTTGCCAAATTTAGCACGCACCCCCCTAACTCGCGGTTTTTTTGCCCTGCAACCTGCTGCAAGTCAAACTCCCGATCTGCCTGGTGTAAAAGTTAGTTTCCAGGATATCCCCAACGGGACAGCCAATTTTGATTTTTCCCTATGTTTGGAAGAGACGGGAGAAACTCTGACTGGGTTTGTAGATTACAAAATTGACCTGTTCGATGGGACTACCATCACCCAGATGTTAGAGCATTTTCAGAGGTTGTTGGAAAGCTTGGTTGCCGATCGGGAGCAACGCCTCTCGTCCCTGCCGTCCTTGAGAGAAACACAACTCGTACCGCCCAAGAAAACAGAGTTGGAAGCCACATATGTAGCGCCTCAGAAAGAGATAGAGCGCACCATTGCTATTGTCTGGCAAGAAGTACTGCAAATAGAAAAAGTTGGGATTCACCACAACTTTTTCGACCTCGGCGGTCAGTCACTGGCAATAGCGCGAGTCGTCGGCAAACTGCAAGAAATTTTTCACAGAAAAATATCGGTGGTGGACTTATTTCAATATCCCACCATCAGCGCCATGTCCCAATATCTCAGCCAGGAAGATCGGGGGACAACAGCTTTGAAGCAGATCCAGAACAATGCTCAACGGCAAAAACAAGCGATCGCACGGCGCAAACAACTGATGCAGCAAAGGACATCGACCCATTAACTATGAAAAAATTACTGACGGGTTTGGCTAGTTTAACCTTAGTCGTTGGTAGTCTCGAACCTGTGAAAGCAGCCGTAATCGTTCTCGAACCCACAGCCGGACCTCTTTCTATCTACGATACTGGTGGCATCCTCAACTACAGCCCTCCAGGTCTCGACTGCACGCGTGCTAGCCTACCCAACATCCCAACTGATAGACCCTTCTACATGGGAGGACTGGAAGTAGCCCCCGACGGCAGCGGCGTTTTCGTCACTCAGTCGAATAATATTCCTTGTAATGACTTTTTTGACCATCCCAGTACCCTGAACCGATTGATTAAATCCACGGGTCTTGGCACTGCCAGTCAGGTTGGACCAATCCTGGAAGCCGGAAATAATGGCACCTGGGGAAATGACTTAACGTTGGGTCCTGAAGGGCTGTATTACATTGCAACAAACAAGGGCGTTTGGGGTTTCGACCCGGCAGGAGGGTCACCAAGGCAATTTGCTGGCGGGGAAACCATCTGGACAGCCAGTGGTTTGACCTTCACTCCAGACGGAAACACAGCTATTTTATCTTCCGATTGGCCGAAAGGTCTGTGGAGCGTTCCCAAGGGTGGCAGTATCAATAATCTTGGGCGGCTGATTCCGGTAGTACCCCAAGAAGCCTGGGACGATCACGTGGTGACAAAAGACGGCAAGCTCTTGATGATGGGTGATAACGCGAGTGAGCTGATTGAAGTATTGCCTGACGGTCGCCTCGAAGATGTTTTCAGGTTCCGCGACTATATAGATGTGCGTTCATACTTTAGAGGTAATAGTTATGGTTCGAGAGGGACTGTCGATCCCATAACAGGTGACATCTTCTATGCAGTAAGTTTTGAGAGTCCTTCATCGTCAATTATCCGCATCAAGTCGGATTTTAGCGGTGCCACCCCCTTCGCTACCGGATTTGCCGAAGACCTACGAGATTTGGATTTCGGGCCATCCAGTTCGGGTGGAACAGGTGCAATCAGTCTCTACGTATCAGAAAATAACCGAGCGACAGGTGTTGGTACTATCTATGAAATCGGCGTGGGGACAACTGCAGTCCCCGAACCATCTGAGACTATTCTGGGGTCAATTATGGTTCTGGGATTTGGAGTTTTGTTTAAACGAAAGCTCTCTAAAAAACAGAAGAAATTAAAAAAATAATCATAATTAAAAATATTAATACAAAAGAAATAGTGCCTAGATAGCAAAATAAGTAAAAAAAATAAGCTTCACTCAACAAGACAATAAAAAAGGAAAAATAATGGATAACTTAGAAACATTTGAATCAATAGAACCTATAGCTATTATCGGGATGTCGGGTCGCTTTCCAGGGGCGAAAAATGTTGAGGAGTTTTGGCAGAATCTCTGCAACAGTGTCGAGTCTATTTCATTTTTTAGCGATGAAGAGTTAGCAGCGGCAGGTGTAGACCGAGCTTTGCTGAACAACCCCAACTATGTCAAAGCGAATGCGGTTTTAGAAGACATCGAGATGTTTGACGCTGCGTTCTTTGGTTTTACGCCAAGGGAAGCGCAAGCGATGGACCCGCAACAGCGTCTTTTACTAGAGTGTGCGTGGAATGCTCTAGAAAATGCTGGCTACGACTCGCAAACATACCCAGGTCGGATCGGCATCTATGCGGGTAGCTCTATGAGTAGTTACTTGTATAGAAACCTTAGTTCCAATCCGGATCTGCTCAAGTTGGTAGATTTCGATTGGCTCCAGCAACAAGACCCAATTTCGCTAGGTAACGATCGCGATTACCTCACAACGCGCATTTCCTATAAGCTGGGCTTAACTGGGCCGAGCATGAGCATCAATACCGCCTGCTCTACCTCATTGGTCGCCGTGCATATAGCCTGTCAAAGCTTGCTGAATTATCAATGCGAGATGGCATTGGCAGGTGGGGTTTCGATCCAAGTTCCCCAAAAAGCGGGTTATTTGTACAGAGAAGGCGGCATCGCTTCCCCCGACGGACACTGCCGCACTTTTGATGCTAAAGCACAAGGCACGCTGTTCTGTAGTGGTTTGGGTCTGGTTTTGCTGAAGCGATTAGAAGATGCTCTGGCAGACGGGGACTATATTTATGCCGTTATCAAGGGTTCGGCGATTAATAACGACGGGACGCAGAAAGTAAGCTACACGGCTCCCAGCGTAGATGGGCAAGTAGGGGTAATTACTGAGGCGCTAGCAGTTGCCGGTGTCTCGCCGGAAACTATTTCTTATATGGAAGCCCACGGAACTGGTACTGCTTTGGGCGATCCGATTGAAGTAGCGGCAATGACGCAAGCGTTTCGCGCCAGTACCGATAAAAAAGGCTTCTGTGCAATTGGTTCGGTTAAACCCAACGTGGGTCACCTAAATCGCGCCGCCGGTATCGCCAGTCTGATCAAAACGGTAATGGCGCTCAAACACCAGCTGATTCCACCAAGTTTGAACTACGAGCAGCCTAATCCAAATCTCGACTTTGCCAACAGTCCCTTTTTCGTCAATACAACCCTGCGCCAATGGCAAGCTAATGGCACACCTCGCCGTGCTGGGGTAACTTCCTTGGGATTTGGTGGCACAAATGCCCATGCTGTTCTAGAAGAAGCTCCAGTGACGGAACCTTCCGATGCTTTTAGAACTTGGCAATTACTGCTGCTTTCGGCTAAAACCGATTCTGCCTTGGAAGCGGCGACGAAAAATTTAGCCGCACACCTGAAGCAGCATCCGGATCTGAATTTGGCTGATGTCGCTTATACCTTGCAAGTGGGGCGTCGGGGTTTTAATCATCGGCGGATGTTGGTTTGCCGCGATTTGGCAGATGCTGTAACTACCCTGGAAACTTTAGATCCGAAACGGATTGTTACACAGTTGCAGGAGCCGAAGGAACGATCTGTCGCCTTCATGTTTTCCGGGCAGGGGTCGCAGTATGTCAATATGGCTCTGGAACTGTACCAACTTGAGCCGACTTTCCGCGAACAAATCGATCTCTGTGCGGAAATTCTCCAACCTTATTTAGGTTCACACCGGAGATTAGGGGAGGCAGAGCCTCCCGGATGTCGTTCCCAGGTTGAACCTGGGAACGAGAGGAACGAGATGATCGATTTGCGGGATCTGCTCTATCCCGCCGAAGAAAAAGCCCAGGAGGCGGCTGAGCTACTCAAACAAACTTCTATGACTCAGCCAGCGCTGTTTGCGATCGAGTACGCTTTGGCTAAGTTGTGGATGTCGTGGGGAATACATCCCGCCGCGACGATCGGGCATAGTATCGGCGAATACGTCGCCGCTTGTATTGCAGGCGTGTTCTCCCTGGAAGATGCTTTATCTCTGGTTGCGGCACGGGGGAAGATGATGCAGCAGATGCCTCCAGGGTCGATGATCGCCGTTCCTCTTTCAGAACGGGAATTGCAACCTTATCTGGGTAACAATCTTTCCCTCGCTTTAATTAACGGCCCATCTCGCTGCGTGGTTTCGGGTACTGGGGAAGCTATCGATGGGTTAGAGAAGCAACTAGCCGCCCAAGGCGTGGAAGGTCGCCGCCTCCATACTTCCCATGCTTTCCATTCCGAAATGATGGAACCAGTGCTGGATTCTTTCGCAGAACTGGTTAAAAAAGTAACTCTTAATCCCCCGGAAATTCCTTACGTTTCCAACGTTACGGGGACTTGGATTACAGATGAACAGGCAACCGATCCGAATTATTGGGCAAAACACCTGCGCCAAACTGTGCGCTTTGCTGAAGGTCTGCAACAGTTGTTCCAAGATGCGGATCAAATCCTGCTGGAAGTTGGCCCTGGGCGGACTTTGTCTACGTTAGCGCTACAGCATCCAGAGAAGCCATCTGAGCAAGTGGTGCTGACTTCGGTGCGCCATCCGCAAGATAGTCAATCGGATCAGGGTTTCTTGCTCAATACCTTGGGTAAACTTTGGCTGGCTGGGGTACAGGTGGATTGGTCGGGATTTTACGAACGCGAACGTCGTCACCGCTTGCCCTTGCCGACTTATGCCTTCGATTTCAAACGCCATTGGATTGAAGCGAATGAAGTTTCGATTCATAAAACCCAAGTTTTGTCAAGGGCGATAGGCAAAAATCTTCACCCGCTTTTGGGTCAAAAGTTGTCCCTCGCGGGGACTGAGGATATTAGTTTCGAGGCGCTTCTTAGCCTTGATTGGCAAGCTTTTCTGAAGCACCATCGCTTCTTTGAGACTGCGATCCTGCCAGCTTCGGGTTATCTGGAAATGGCTTTGGCTGCTGGCGCGGCGGCGTTAAAGTCCGATCGGCTATTGGTAGAAGACTTGGTGATTCACCAAGCACTGGTGCTACCAGAAGATGAGGTTAAAACTGTGCAGTTAATTTTGTCCCCAATTGGGGATAAAATGTACTCATTCCGCATTTTTAGCTTTACTGAGGATGAAAGTGAGAATCCTGGGTGGATGCTTCATGCTTGCGGGCGAGTTTTGGTGGCAGATGAAGATGCGTCTAGGGTTGACTTAGCTGGTTTACAAGCGCAGTGCGGTGAAGAGTTAGCGATCGCATCCTACTACCAAAACCTACAAGCGCGTGGCCTCAATTACGATCGCTTGTTCCAAGGGATTGAAAAACTCATGGTTTCCCATTCCACCAACGGTAACGGTGGGGGCAGTATAAGTGCCTTAGCTCAAATCCGATTACCAGAAGAATTAGTTGCCACAGCTTCTGACTACCAGATTCACCCTATCTTATTAGATGCTTCGTTCCAGCTTTTAGGCGTTGCTTTCCCCGATGACAAGCAATTTACCTATTCCCTAGTTGGGTTAGAACGCCTGCAAGTTTACCACCGTCCCGGCACTAGCTTGTGGAGTCAAGTTGTAGTGCATCCGGCGAAAGATTCGCAAACTATCAGCGCCGACTTGCATCTATTTTCCCCAGATGGACAGATAATCGCCAAAATCGAGGGAATCAAGCTGAAACGCCAGCGTTGCGAAGCCTGGCGCGAAGCTTGGCAGGATTGGTTATATGAAGTGGAATGGCGTCCTGTGGCTCAAACTGCGGAGGTTGCATGGGATTTAACGGCATCAAATCCGAGAAATTGGCTAATTTTGGCGGATAGTCAAGGAATCGGGCAGCAATTGGCGACCAAGCTGCGGTCGAAAGGAGAGATTTGTACCCTTGTCTTTGCAGGGAAACAGTACCAACAGTTATCTGAGCAAGAATTTAGCATCGATCCAACTAATAAAGCCGACTTTCAGCAACTGCTAGCAGCAGTGGGTAAAGAGGACAGGGAGACGCGGGGACATGGGGACACGGGGAGTGTCTCTCCACAACTCGACCCGTCTCCCCATCTCCGCGTCTTTGCGTCTCCCTTACACGGGGTGGTGCATTTGTGGAGTTTGGATGCAGTAGATGCAGAATCTTTAACGAGTGCAGACTTAGGGGTAGCTTCCCATCAAGGATGCGGTAGTACGCTTTCTTTAGTTCAATCTCTCGTTTGTGGATTGTCGGAATTGCCTTCGCTGTGGTTGGTGACGCGGGGTGCAGTACCGGCGGGGTGTAATATGCCGGGAGTGGCGCAATCTGCTTTGTGGGGAATGGGTAAGGTTATTGCTTTGGAACACCCAGAACTGCATTGCGTGCGGGTGGATTTAGATCCGAATTCACAGGGGAATGAGGCGCAAGAGTTATTTGAGGAAGTTTGGTTAAAGACTGCTGAAGATGAAATAGCTTGGCGCGATCGCATTCGTCAAGTATCCAGGTTAGTCCACAGTCACCAAACTAAAAATCCTCCCAAAAACATTACTTTCCGCGAGGATAGTACCTATCTAATTACCGGCGGTACGGGTGGTCTAGGTTTGCTGGTGGCTCGTTGGATGGTAGAAAAGGGAGCGAAGCATTTAGTACTGGTGGGCCGCAGCGGAAGCGGTCAAATTGAAGAGTTAGAGCAAATGGGTGCTGAAGTAGTTGTGGCAAAAGCCGATGTTACTCAGCCAGAAGAAGTTGCTCGGATAATCAGGGAAATTGAGCAGTCGCAACGACCTTTACGCGGAGTAATTCACGCCGCCGGGGTTGTGGATAACGGCACCCTGGCACAGCTAGACTGGCAACGCTTTGCCAAGGTATTGAATCCCAAGGTAGCAGGTGCTTGGAACCTCCACCTCTTGACTCAGAACCTGCCTTTAGACTTCTTTGTCATGTTCTCTTCTGTTGCCTCGCTGGTGGGTCATGCAGGTCAAGCCAACCATTCGGCTGCCAATGGGTTTCTCGATGCCTTAGCCTACCATCGTCGGTCTAAAAAGCTACCGGGATTGAGCATTAACTGGGGCAGTTGGTCGGAAGTCGGGGCAGTCGCCACGTCTCAAGCTGCCACCGATTATATGAAAGCACGGGGAATGGAAGCGATCGCTCCCCAACAAGGATTGCAGGTACTGGAAGAATTGTTGGGACAAAATGCGGCTCAAATTGGAGTGGTATCGGCGAATTGGTCGAAGTTCCTGGAGCAATTCCCCGCAGATGCTTACCCGCCTTTATTCTCCGACTTAGCTAAGGAGGCAAGGCAACAAGCAAAAGGCCAGCCAACGCGATTGCAAACTGCGGACTTGATGAATCAATTGCAGACAGCAACACCAGAAAAACAGCGGGAACTTTTGGTTGTTTATCTGCAAATTCAAGTCACAAAAGTTCTCGGAATCGATGCATCCAATCCGCCAGAAGCTCATTATTCATTGAACGAACTGGGACTTGATTCTCTAACTAATATCCAGTTACGGAATTGGATCAGGACTGACCTTAAGGTAGATTTGCCGATGAATAAGTTCGTTGTCGAAGCCAGCATCGATCAATTAGCAACTGCTTTGTGCGAGCAATTAGCTTTGGCGAACATCACCTTAACAGAAGCACCATCTGCTGACCTTAATGATGAAGAAGAAGAGGAAGTAATCAGACTATGAAACCGACTGAACTTTTGGTGGAATTATCCCAACGGGGTGTAAAGTTGTGGGTTGAAGATGACCAGCTTTGCATCAAGGCTCCCAAGGGTGTATTGACTGGGGAATTGCGCGATTCTCTAGTCGAACACAAACCAGAAATCCTGGCGTTGCTGCAAAAGTCTCTGAATGCCAACACCTCCAATCAAACTATATTGCCCATCTCGCGAGATGCAGATCTGCCCCTGTCCTTGGCTCAACAACGGCTGTGGTCGCTAGATCGCTTGGTTCCCGATACTTCGGTTTATAATCTCCCTCTAGCTTTTCGCCTTGAGGGTTCCCTCGATGTGGCGGCGATGGAAAAGAGCGTGGGAGAAATTGCCCGACGCCATGAAATCCTGCGAACCAAGTTTCCAGGAGTAGATGGAAAACCCGTGCAAAAGATTTCCTCGGCAACAACCTTTCACCTGCCAGTAATAGACCTGCAAAATCTCCCCCAAAATCAACGGGAAGTCCAAGCCACACAGATGGCTTCTAAAGAGGCTCAGCAGCCGTTTAATTTGGCAGAGGGGCCATTGTGGCGCGTCAAACTTCTGCGCCTAGCCGAAGAGGAACATTGGTTGTTGGTGACCCTGCACCACATTGTTGCCGATGGCTGGTCTTTAACTTTGTTCTTGCGAGAACTTTCAGCACACTACAAAGCATCACCCTTGCCCGAATTACCCATCCAATATGCTGACTTTGCCTCCTGGCATCGGCAGTGGGTGCAAGGTGAAGCTATCAAGTCTCAGCTAAACTACTGGCAGCAGCATCTGGGAGACAGCATTGCCCCACTCCACCTACCTGCCGACCGACCTGCATCAATTATCCAGACTTACCGAGGGGCAATTCAACGTTTAGTACTAGCCAAAAATCTCACCGATGACTTGAAGTCTCTCAGTCAGCGGGAAGGGGTGAGCTTATTCGTCACCCTGTTGATGGCGTTTAAAACATTGCTCAACCGATATACGGGGCAAGAAGACATCGTTGTCTGTTCTCCCGTTCTCGGTCGCAACCAATCGGAAATCGAGGGTTTAATTGGATACTTCAACAATATATTGCCGCTCCGTACCGACTTATCTGGCAACCCAAGTTTTCAGGATTTACTGCGTCGAGGAAGCCAAGTTACTACAGCAGCTTACGAACACCAAGACCTACCTTTTCAGGAATTGGCAGAGTTAGTTCGCACGCCGTTGAATCGAGTCATAGTTGGCTTACAGAAGGCTCCAGATCGGGTTCTAGATTTACCAGGCATCACCGCGAGTCGCCTCGATGTCCACCGAGGGATGGTTGATTTTGATTTGTCCCTATTCGTGGAAGAAAACGGGGACATTCTGACGGTGGTGATGGAGTACAAAACAGATTTATTCGATGGCACTACCATCTGCCAAATGTTGGAGAATTACCAGAATTTGCTGCAAAGCTTTGTTGTCGATACTCAACAGCAGATCTTGTCGCTTCCCCGCTTAAAGGGAACACAAACCGAGCGGCTAATTGATGAAAATGGTGTTTCAGATAGCTGCGATCAAGCGCAAAAACAAATCTTTGTTGCTCCCCGAAATGGGTTAGAAATTCAACTCATAAAAATTTGGGAGAAAGTTTTAGACATCCAGCCAATTGGTATTCGGGATAATTTTTTCTCCGATTTAGGAGGAACCTCGTTACTAGCGGTAAAACTGTTTGCGGAAATCGAGAAAGCCTTTAACAAAAACCTGCCCTTGTCAACCCTGCTTCAAGCACCAACCGTCGAGCAATTCGCTAACTTAATTAGCCAAGAAGAATGGTCGGGTTCGTGGTCTTCATTGGTACCGATTCAAACAGGTGGTTCTAAACCACCGCTGTTCTGCATTCATGCGGTAGGGGGTAACGTCCTTACCTACGTAGCTTTAGCGCGCCATTTGGGGTCGGATCAACCAGTTTATGGAATACAGGCGCAAGGGATTGATGGCAAAGGAACCTTCCACAATTCCCTGGAAGAAATGGCAGATCATTACATCAAAGCAATCCCTACTGTGCAACCCGAAGGCCCTTATTTTTTGGCAGGTCTTTCCGGTGGGGGCATCATTGCATTTGAGATGTCCCAGCAACTGGTCGCGCAAGGTGAGAAGGTAGCCTTGCTTGCTTTGTTTGATTCCTACAATCCCGAATACTTAAGAGCGCGTTGCATAGCCGATGACAAATACAGGACAGAGAATTTTTCAATTACAAGGTCTATCCTCGAAAGATTGGGCTGGTACTGGCAACTTCAAGCTCAGTTGAAGCGCGGTTTAAGAGTTTTGAGTCATTTTTCACAACTCGAACCTCAAGAAAAGTTGTCATATCTTCTGGAAAAGGCCAACAAGTTCAAGGAGAAAACTCAGCTGATGCTGGAGTTGATTGCCTACAAATTAGACCCGCGTCCGGGACGTTCCTTGCCTTACCTGATGCGAGAAGCAGCGATTACAAACACCTATAATAAGGTGGTGTTTAGCTACACGCCAAAAGTCTATCCAGGCAAAGTAACCCTCTTCCGCGCCAGTGAAAGCGTCTTTATTTCCAGCGAGGGAGGCGATAGCGACGAATTAGGCTGGGACAAAGTTGCTGCCGGTGGATTGGAGATTCATAAGGTTCCCGGCGATCACACTAGCCTAGTTGCAGAACCTCATGTCCGGGTATTAGCCCCAAAATTGAAGGCTTGTATAGATCGCTCTGTTAACCCAGCACACCAGTCTAGCTGTTTGATCTGATCAACTACCAGTTGAATGCTTGCCCAGTCGTTGCAGCATTTGGTATAAAGAGGGCGCAATGCTTGCGCCCTCTTTATTAACGCAAGTTGCTAGTTAATAGTTGTGACATTGGTAATTGGTAATTGGTAATTGGTAATTGGATTCATGGCTCAGTCTACTCTTGACAATTACCCATTACTCCAGAAACCCGGTTTCTTCGTAGAGAGAAACCAGGTTTCTTTAGCGTCAAACCCACGATTTTTCCGAAAAACCGGGTTTCTTTGCCAAGGGAGGTAACTAGCAACTTGAGTTAATAAATCAAGTTGCTAGTTACCTCTCTGGGAGCGGCTAATGGCTAATAGCTAATGGCGAGATTGGTAAAAATCCTTTATTAGCAAGCTTGCAAGCTTGCAAGCTTGCAACGCCAAAGTTTATAACTAGCAACTTGAGTTATTACTCAATTCCCTTAGCGATTAGATCGAACATTTGATAAGTTTTTAGTTGAATCAAATCGAGGGATTGCTTTTGCGCTTGGGTCCATTGCTGGTTAGAAAGTTGCAAAAGTTCAACGGCTAACGCAATGTTATGCAAGTTAGTTAATAAATCGTTCGTTACCGTATTGAGCAAACCTGTTTTGCTCTGGCTGATTTTTGTAATACTCGCGTTTTCCATGTCACATTGTTCCCAGTATATGCACAAGAGGAGCTTTTTCTACAATAAAAGCTTCATGGATGATATCGAGTTTGAGTAAAAGTTTTATTTAGGTATGATTTGTATTATTTATAAAATAATTATAGAATTACGATCAAAATAGCGGCGAAGCATAAGTTATGGCAAAGCGATCGCTCCAAGTATCCCCAGAAGGCATCAAACAAGCAAAGCAGGCATTTACTAGCAAGGGATGGACGCAAGCAGATTTAGCCAGAGAAGTTGGTATAAAAACTCGCCAACCAATTGGGCGATTTTTCGCAGGTCAACCTGTAGATCGCCAAGTCTTTATTGAACTGTGTTTCTTGCTGGGCTTGAATTGGCAAGAAATTGCCGATATACCCAAAAGTGCTGTAACCTCTGAGGAAAGTAACGATTGGGACATCGATGCCAAGGTAGAAGGGGCGCGAGGGCAATACGGCGAGAAAATTGAACACCAGTGCGGCACTCTCCGCCTATTGGACGTTGCCCACCCAGTGAATTTAGACGATATTTACGTTGAAGTTAAGATTCTAGAACAGCCGGTCCCTCGAAAGTGGTTAGAATTATCTGACTGGCAAACCGACTGGGAAAAACTGCTCCCAGAAAGAGTAGCGGCACTTGAGGCCGTGGCAAAGTACGGCAAATTAACCGTACTGGGAAAACCAGGAGCGGGTAAAACGATATTTTTGCAATATCTTGCGCGCGCTTGTCAGCGAGGCGAGTTGCCAGATTCCCTTCTCCCTATTTTTATGCGACTGAAGGACTTTGGAGAAGATACCAGCAACGGAATGTCTCTTCTAGAATACATCAGCCAAGAGTTAGAAATTTGCGGCATAGGGGCAAAAGAAGTCGAAAAATTGTTGGAAAGTGGCAGAATGCTGATCTTGCTCGATGGGTTAGATGAAGTTCCCCAAAAAGACAGCGATGCTATATGGCAAGAAATTCGAGCCTTTTCCCAGAGATATTACAAAAATAAGTATGCAATCGCAACGAGAACAGCCGCTTGTAACTACCAGTTGGAAGGCTTCGCAGAAGTCGAAATTGCCGATTTTAACCAAGAGCAAATCGAAGCTTTTGCGAAAAAGTGGTTTGTCGCAGTAGCTAAAAATAACCAACAAGCAGGAATAGCCAAAGCATCTGCATTTATTGACAAGTTGCACCTCCCAGAAAATCGCTTAATTCGAGAACTTGCCGCCACCCCGCTATTACTCCATCTCGTCTGCTTGGCGTTTGATAGCAAGGCCAACTTTCCCCGCCAACGCTCTAAAATTTATCGGGAAGCTTTGGATATTCTGTTATTCCGATGGGATGCAGCTAGGGGAATTGAACGAGATGAAATTTATCCTAATTTGTCTTTAGCAGGCAAAATTAAGCTGTTGAGTTATTTGGCAGCGATTACGTTTGAGCGGGGCGATTATGTTTTTGAAATCTCGAAAATTCAGCCGTATATTGCCGACTATTTGCGTCAGTTACCCGACGGGGATACCGCTTCGGAAGCATTGGAATTAGCAAGCGTTGCCCTGCTGAAATCGATTGAGGCGCAACATGGGTTATTAGTTTTGCGATCCCACAATATTTATGCTTTTTCTCACCTAACTTTTCAAGTATATTTAACCGCCAAACAAATTGCCAATGCCGGTTTTACCGTCAGGGCGGGTTTTACCAATCAATCGCCAGCAGATGGGAAATATCTGGTTAAATCCGCCCCTACCCATATTACCGAGAAACCCTGGCACTCAGTCTTTTTAACCGTAGCTGAAATGTTGCCAAATGCTGCGCCTTTATTGCAGATGATGAAAGAACAAATTGATGGTATTTTAGCAAGCGATGAAAAATTGCAGCAATTCTTAAAATGGGTGAGTCAAAAATCTTGGTCATTCCAAGAAAATCGCCAACTCGCTGCCGTGCGAGCCTTTTATTTTTCCCTTGCCTATGTCCTAGATAGTTATTTAGCTTTGGCTTTAAACATGGGCAAACTTGACGTTCAATTTCCCCCCTTGCCTGACTTTACCCTACCGCTTTACCTCAACTTTGCTCAGACGCTTGACTCCAACCTTGCCCTCACACCCAACTTTAATTTTGCCATCGAATTTGACCGAAAATTGAGAGCAACTGATTATACACTTGACCCAGCTTTGAGACGTTTATGCGAGCTTGAATTAATTCTAAGTTGTGTCCTTAACTTTGACTTGGCACTTGAACGCGACTTAGCCTTAGAATTGCATAACTCCCTACAACAACTTAAAGCAAAACTTCCTCAAGAAGCCGAAAATTCCGAAAGCTTTCAAACCTGGTGGCAAGCAAACGGTCAAGCTTGGATCGAGGATTTAAAAGCCTTGCTGATTGCCCATCGTCATGCCGGACACCATTGGCAATTTAGCCATCCACAAAAGCAATTGCTCAAACAATATTATGAGGCGAATCAATTACTGGTAGATTGCCTCAATAGCGGCTGTGAAGTAACTGACGGTGCGCGACAGCAAATTGAAGAGACTTTGTTGTTGGTAATTGGTAATTGCCAAAAAATCAGCAGCCATGACCAAGTTTGATATTAGTTAAGATCGGGTTTGAAAATCTGGTCTATTTGAATTGGACAACTTTCTGTCGATTGACAGTTCAAAATGGATAAAAATGTGGGTTTATACTGTTGAATGCGAACCCCTTGTATTTGTTCTCCCTTATGTTCTATAGCTTCCATGTAACTTGGTTGCGCAATTCCAGCTTCTTTGGCGCTAATAAAGGGGCCAAAATAGTAGTTGCGCGGGTTAGTTGTGGTAATTTCCACCCACCAAGCTTTTCCAAAACGATCTAACCGAGACTTTAAGTCTGCTTCATTTGGATTGATGAGTATCGTTTTAGCTTTTATGAATTCAACCATTTGAATCGCATATTTTTTGATAAACTCTAGATAGTATTCTTCCGCTTCTGTCCAGATATAATCAGAACATTTCAGGAGTTCAACCGCTAAGATAATGCTATCCATCTGATTGGAAAAAAGCTCAGTTAACCTGTCTAAAAAATTAGACTTTATCCCATCGAGTTCTTGCTTGTGACTGTCTTCCATGACTGACTCCCCCTTCGGTTAGACAAACAAAGCCCCTAAAGGGGCTTTTTGAGACTAAAGGATCTGTGGCTGAAATAAAATTTTCGTCTTAAAATTCTAGAGTCAAAAACGAACTAGACGCCGTTTGTATAATTTTTTTTTAATGTCTATATTTTTTTTAAATTTTCTCATCTAAAAGCTAAGCATAAATTGTATATTTTGTTAAAAAAAGATATATTAATTTAAGAAGTTTGAAGTGAAACAGAAAGATGTGATAAAAAAGTTAAGTATTCGGGACTTACGCTCAAAGGAGGCCAGAAACCGGGTTTAGACCTAGATCTGTAGTTTCCTGGCTCAAGGATTTTTCAGAGAAACCCGGTTTCTTGGCGTAAGTCCTAGTATTTTCAGCTGAGACTGCCAGACCCGACCCCCGATTTTGAGACGAGATGCTGCAAGATCCTGCCATTCGCCATCCAATTGCTATAAGTTTAGGAGCGATCGCTGGTGCCCTGAGTCGCTACTATCTCACGGTGTGGTTTGTCCAACGCTGCGGTACGGGGTTTCCTTACGGAACTTTTTTTATCAATGTTACCGGCTGTTTTGGGATGGGTTTTTTCGCTACCTTAGCTTTAGATCGGGTAGCGGTTATTTCCCCAGAAGTGCGCCTGTTGGTAGCGACGGGATTTTTGGGCGCTTATACCACATTTTCTACCTATGGGTTAGAAACGCTAAACTTGCTGCGGGATCGCTCATATTCAGCTGCAGCGCTTTATTGGGCAGGGAGTGCCATACTGGGAATTATCAGCGTTCAGCTGGGCGCGATTCTAGCCCGTTTGGCAAAATGATTTGGCAACAACTGACAATCTATATTGGTGAATCTGATCGTTGGCATCACCAACCTTTATATACCGCTTTAATTGAACTGGCGCGAAAACAAGGACTCCCAGGCGCAACTGCAACTAGAGCGATCGCCGGATTTGGCAAGCACAGTACGATTCACACCACCCATCTATTAGAATTATCCTCCGACTTGCCGGTCGTGGTGACAATTATCGACCGAGGGGAAGCGATCTCCCAATTTCTGCCTTTGGTGCGGGAAATGGTTAAGGATGGGTTAGTCACCCTACATACAGTAGAAGTTTTGCACCACGCCCCAACTTCTTAACCAATTTTTACTGTGAAATAGCAACATCAGGCATTACAATAGCCCCCAACACCTTATGCCAGCTGGAAAAATGGCGACCGTCAAAACAGCCACTGAAAGCTTGATCGCGCTAGAAAACGTCAACAAATCCTACCAGCAACCCAACGGTCAAAAAATCACCATTCTGGAGAATATCAATTTAGAATTACGCGCGGGGGAGATTGTCGCTTTACTTGGGCCTTCGGGTTCGGGAAAATCTACCTTAATGCGGATGATTGCCGGATTAATTTCGCCTACATCTGGTCAAATCCTCTATCGCCAGCGTCCCCTGATTGGTTTAAATCCAGGCGTGGCGATTGTGTTTCAAAACTTTGCGCTTTATCCTTGGTTAACCGTCCTAGAAAATGTAGAAATCGGATTAAAAGCCAAGGGAGAACCCCGCGATACCCGCCGTCAAAAAGCATTGCGGATGATTGATATTATCGGTTTGGATGGGTTTGAAACTGCTTACCCAAAAGAACTTTCTGGGGGAATGCGCCAGCGGGTTGGATTTGCCAGAGCATTGGCGGTAGAACCAGAATTATTATGTATGGATGAGCCTTTTTCGGCTTTAGATGTGCTGACAGCAGAAAACTTGCGGTTTGAGTTATTAGATTTGTGGTTAGAGCGTCGAATTCCCACTGAATCTATTTTAATTGTCACCCACGGGATTGAAGAAGCAGTCATTTTAGCAGACAGAATTATTGTGTTAGGTCGCAATCCGGGGCGGGTGCGAGCCAATCTAGCTGTTACTTTACCCCATTACCGCGAGCGCAAAAGTCCTGAATTTCAAGCTTTGGTAGACCAAGTTTATACAATTATCACTCACCCGGAGTTGAGTTGCGAAGCTATTGCTCCAGCTACTCTTGTTCAAACACCCGCTGCTTCCCCACCGCCAAAATATCAATCTCTGCCATCGGTTCGCATTGGTTCAATTGCTGGTTTAGTCGAACTTTTAGAAGACCGTCAAGAAAAAGACCTCTATCGTCTGGCGCAAGAATTATTGTTAGAAACTGATGAAATTATCCCCATTGTTGAAGCGGCAAAATTAATGGATTTAGTCACTCTAACAGAAGGGGATATTCAACTCACTCCCCTCGGTCATCAATTCATCGCCAGCAGAATCGACGAACGCAAACAAATTTTCAGAACGCAACTACAAACTCATAGCCGTCTGGTTCAACAAATTTGTCAGCTTTTGCAAGCAAAACGCAATCAACGCATTCCAGAAGAATTAGTGTTAGATATTCTAGAAAATCACTTTAGCCCTCAAGCAGCTCAGCAACAATTAAAAACAGCCATAGATTGGGGGCGCTATGCAGAAATTTACGGTTACGATGAACCCGCCGGAGAAATTTTTCTCGAACAACCTTCCCCAAGCCAACCAGATTGAAACAGGCAGGTGAGCAATTAGCAATTAGCAATTAGCAATTACCCATTACCAATTACCCATTACAATGTACCCACCCGAACGCAATTCAAAAATTAAATTTCGCTCCCAATGGGATTTAGGAGATCTGACTTTACTGTTGGCGTTGCTAGTAGTTATTTTTGGAATTATTCGCACGGCTTCTAAGTTTAGCGGTGCTTACCATGCCAATTTGGAAATTTCAACCAGCTTAACAGTTTTACCCGGATATACGGCTCAAACTCTATTGAGGATGGTGGCTGCTTATTTTTTATCTTTAATATTTACCTTAATTTACGCTTATACCGCCTATCGCTCTAAATTGGCTGCAAAGATTTTACTGCCTTTATTGGATATTTTGCAATCAATTCCGGTATTATCGTTTTTACCGGGAGTGGTTCTGGCTTTAATTGCCCTATTTCCAGGACAGCGGATCGGGGTAGAATTGGCAGCGATTTTGCTAATTTTTACCGGCATGACTTGGAATATGACATTTAGTTTTTACCAATCTTTGATTACCATACCCAAAGAATTGCAAGAAGCGGCGCGGGTATATCGCCTCAATTTATGGCAACAATTTTGGACTTTAGAATTACCCGCTGGCGCAATTGGTTTGGTCTGGAATAGCGTCATGTCCGTAGCGGGGGGATGGTTTTTTTTGATAGCAATTGAATCGTTTACCTTAGGAGAACGCAGCTTTAAATTACCAGGTTTGGGGTCGTATTTAGCCACCGCAGCAGAGCGAGGAAATTTGGGAGCGCTCGCTGGCGGTATAGCTGTTTTAATCGCCGTCATTATCGGGATTGATTTCTTTATTTGGCGTCCCTTAATTGCTTGGGCAGAAAAGTTTAAATACGAAACCGTAGAAGCGCAAAACTCCCCCCAATCATTTGTATTAGATTTCTTACGTCGCTCCCCCACTTTACGGCTATTTAGAAATCAAGTATGGTCGCCAGTGGGAGAAAGTTTCGCTCTCGGTTTAACCAGAACATTCCCTAGATATTCCCAACCGAGAAATCTAGAAGAAAATTATCAATTAATCAAGTGGTTAAATTGGCTATTTATCAGCGGATTTGCTTGGCTCGTTTTGTGGGGGACTTGGGAAGCAGCTATGCTATTGCAAAAGCTAACTTTATCCGATTGGCAGCGCGTAATTACGGGAGCAATTTTTACAGCCTTGCGGGTAATTGCTGCTTTAATATTATCGCTGTTGTGGACGGTTCCCGTAGGCGTGGCAATTGGTCGAAATCCTCGGTTAGCTCAGATTTTACAACCCATTGTTCAAATTGCAGCATCCGTCCCTGCCACGGCTTTATTTCCTGTTATGTTGCTATTTTTAGCGCGTCTGGGCGGAGGATTGCAAATCGGATCTGTCGCACTGATGATGTTAGGAACCATGTGGTATATTCTGTTTAATGTCATTGCCGGCTCCCAGTCGATTCCATCAGAATTATTTGAAGCGGCTGCAGTATATAAACTATCGTTAATAGAACGCTGGAAAACCTTAATTATACCGGGAATTTTTCCCTATCTGGTAACGGGAATCATTACGGCGGTGGGCGGTGCTTGGAATGCTAGTATTGTCAGCGAGTACGTGCAATTCCAAGGGAAGACCCTGACTACGGCGGGTTTGGGAGAAACAATTTCAACTGCGACGGAAACGGGGAATTTCTCTTTACTATTAGCGGCGACGGCGGTAATGTCTGCCTTAGTAGTTCTGACAAATCGTTTAGTTTGGCGTCCGCTGTATAAATTGGCGCAAGACAAATATCAGCTACTGGCGTGAAACGGTAAGATCATGTCGCTTCGCAACGGTTGTGTAACTGCTAATAGCTAATCGCTAATGGCTGCTCTTGGAGGCAATTGACAAGCGAGCAATTAGCCAGCGAGCAATTAGCTATTAGCCATCCATACACTACCGATACCTAAGGACATGATATAATTGGTAATTGGTAATAGATCTATCATAAAAATAAAGTCAAGGACAGGCAGGATGCCCACCCCACAAGAGTTGTGGCAAAAGTCTAATAACTCAAGTTGCTAGTTAAATCGAGCCAAAGAAACTTTGGTGAGCGGAAAAATCGTGGGTTTGACACTAAAGAAACTTTGGTGAGCGGAAAAATCGTGGGTTTGACAGGGAGAAATCGACGCAGAAACCCGGTTTCTGACTACTGACGGCAAAAACCTGTCAATCCAATTACCAATTACCAATTACCAATTACCCATTACCAAGCAACTTGAGTTAATATATCTTTCTCACCTGCTGACCTGCTATGATTCAAGCACGATAGCTTTTGCCAGTGTTGCAATGTCGAACAAGCTTGACCGCCTGGAAATCGCAGAATTTGTATTCCTAGTAGGCTTAATTATTGGCTTGATAGTCGCGGCGATCGCTAAACAGGTCATCTACGCGATCGTACCGCTTTCGGTGTTGGTATGTCTCAACCTGATCAACCGTCGTCGCTTTCAACTACTGATGCAGCAGGAAACTAGCGCCATCGTTGAGCAAGTTGAGCGAGAAGTTTCAGACCAACTCAAATCTTTTGCCACTTACCACACCAGCATCACCCCATCTGGCGGCGCTAGCTGGGCGCCAGCACCAGACTATCTTGCCTCGTTAATTCAGAGTAATATAAAGCCAATTTATGAAGATATTGGTCAAGTTGAGCAGCAGTGCGCCAACTTGCACGAGTCTATAGCCAGTATCGCCAATTATCTCAACCGATCTTCCCTAACCACAAGGATAGAGGATTTAGAGCAAGGATTGGCACGTATATCGCGAGGACTTGCTGGTATTTCGGATCAAGTCGATAATGCGGTGCAACGTCAGATCGAGGATTTGAAACAGCAGGTGAAAGCAATTCAACGCAAAGCAGGAAGTAGGGATAGGGATAGGGAAGAAAAACCCAGACCTAAAGTAGAGTATTTGGAGCGGGCGTTAGGACAGCTCTCCGATCATATTGCCGCAATTTCTCAGCAGGTGGAAGCATTGCAACGCCAAGCAGAAAGGATGGCGACGCCCCCACAATATGCTTCTGGTGGTGGAATGACAGGCGGGACGCCTGTGCCACAATATGCTTCTGGTGGAATGACAGGCGGGACGCCTGTGCCACAATATGCTGTATCCTCCAGGGCATCTCAAAGCGAACCTCCGCAACAGACTTGGCGTTGCGTCCATACCCTACCGGCGCATGGTGATTGGGTAAGCGATTTGGCAATTGCTAACGATGGACAAACGCTAATTAGCTGTAGTTTTGACCAAACAATTAAACTTTGGAATTTGAGAACTGGACAGCTAATTCGCCCCTTGTGCGAAAGAGGGGGAGAGATATATGCGATCGCATTAGGACAAGATGACAAAACCCTTGTCAGCGGTAGTTCAGATCAAACAATTAAGCTATGGGACCTCCAAAGCAGCAAATCAATTTATACTTTTTGGGAATATTCCGGATCGGTTCGCTCCGTTGCTATCAGTCCAATTTCCCCCAACTCACACAACAAAGGATCGATTCTCGCTTCCGGTAATTTTGACCAAACTGTTAAACTATGGCATTTAGAAACCAGAGAATTAATTGAAACTTTAGAAGGACATGCGGGGGCGGTAGGCGCAGTTGCTTTTAGTTTGATCCCCCCTAACCCCCCTTCCCAAGGGGGGTTAGGGGGGATCTCCCAAGGGGGGTTAGGGGGGATCCTTGCTTCTGGTAGTGCTGATGGAACGATTAAAATTTGGGATTGGGAACGCAGAAATTTACTGCAAACCTTTAGCGGCGACTTGGGGGCGATCGGCGATCTCGCATTCTCTCCCAACGGGCAAATTCTCGCCTCCGGTAGCAGCGACAAAACCGTCAAGTTGTGGCATATTCCCACAGGAAACCGCATTGCGGTGCTAAAAGGGCATCAAGGTGCAGTAACTTCAATTGTTATTAGTCCAGATGGAGAAACACTCATTAGCGGTAGCGCCGACGGTACGATTCAGATTTGGCATTTAACAACCAACAAACAACTGGGCATTTTGATAGCAGATACCCCAGAGTCGGTAATATCCCTTGCCCTGAGTCCCGATGGACAAATTCTTGTCAGCGGCAGTGCCTACGGTACGATTAACATTTGGCGGCGAGATTGAGCGGCGGATTTTAGATTTTATTTGGTTTTAGCCACCTAACTCGCCCTACTGCTGATAAATACAATGTTCTGAGTAGTCGCATCATACTTTCTCGATGCCCTAACGCCCAAATATTCAAGCACAAACATACACTTCCCAATGACAGCAAAATGTATGTAGGCGGCATGACGACGCCGATGGCAAACCAAGTGTAGACGTGCAGTACCATTGCTAAAGCGCAGGTAATTGCCATTACCGTTGCGCGTTGCACCTGGTATTGAGGTCGATTCAATCCTACTAGAATCAGCGTTTGCAAGGTTGCGAGTAAGTTAGCTGGTACTAAAAACCCACAAATGGCAAGGCAGTGGGTGCGCGAGAATTCAAATATGCTATTGAGGTCGATCATGCAGTTTACTCTTGTTGGATTATTCGCGATCGCTCTTGGACTTGACTTTATTTGGTTTTTTTGGTCGTCCAAATATTGGTGAACATCATCAACACCCCGCTGATAAAAATAGCGCTCGCTAGACCGCCCGCTATCCAATTCATCAAATCTGCTGATTGCATTCTTTTATTTTTCAGTTATTTACCTTGATTTTACCTTTATTATCTTATCTCATATTGCCTATTCTAAAACTGCTTATTATTTACATTTTTATGATATTTTAAACAAATTCCCCCAGCAGCTAAGCGCCTGGCATGAGCGGATAAAATTTAATTTTTAATTACACTATTATAACACTCGTTGCGCTGCCCATAGTAGGGGCGGGTTTGACCAACCAATTCGCGCAAACACCAAAGTTTCTCTGAAAAATCGTTGAGCAAGGAAAGAGAGCTTGGTCGAAACAAAGGTGATGGCATTGTTAAAGTAGCCCCTACTAATTGTTTTTTAAAGCTCGGATGGGGTATCGGGAGCAATTTCAATTCCCCCGTAGTTTATCATCATTTGCTGGTCGGTAATCAAGTCGCCCAGTTCGTTATATTTTACGCCAATACGATCGCAAGCTTGTTTGAGTTCTAGCTCAAAGGTATTGATATCCTTGCCGTAGCCACACAGATAGGCAGCGGTTTCAATTCCTTCTTTAGCATTGGCTTTGGCGCAATCTATTAAATCGGTGTCGTGTAAAGGTGTAGGTGATGCCATAATTAGTTGTTTGTTGTGTTATATCATGTCCGCCTGATTACTATCAATATCTGCTAATTGCTAATTGCTAATTGCTTTTTTACTATTAACCATTAGCCAGCCCAGACTATAATCAGAGGATGTGATATTATGGTTTAGTTATTAGCAATCTGAATAATGGGTTAATTTAACAACAAGTTCTTAGCAAGAGCATCTCTCTTAGGAAAGGGTTTATAGCATTTTCGGTTCATGGGTAGGGACACGGCATCTTTTAGGTTATCGGACGCGCCTGATAGATTAGACCTCTGGCAAAAATATTTGAGGCGGGCGGGACGCCCACCCCACAAGAATTTTTCTGGTTTTGTGGGGTGGGCGTCCCGCCCGCGCTTCAAATCTTCTGAAAAGGACTTTTGCCAGAGGTCTATTGATATGGCGTCCCTACTACTTTTGCCGTGCATTATCGATGACCGTAAGTTTCTTGCCAATACTTATATGCAGCATAAGCTAAAGTAACGACGCCGGTGACGATGGCAGATTCATCGACTTCAAATTGGGGATGGTGTAAGGGGTAATTGGGTTGCTCGGCGCGTCCGACGCCGAGGCGAAACATCGAACCGGGGGCGTAATCTAAATAGCAGGAAAAGTCTTCAGCGCCGAGGGAAGGTTCGGTGATAATTTGAACGCGATCGCTTCCCCATGCTTCCCGCGCCGCTTCTTCCAATAGTTGCGTCAGTGCGGGATTATTTTGCACTGAAGGCACTCCCCGCTTATAGTTAAATTCGTAGCGGGCGCCGTAAGTTTTACAGATATTAGCGACAATTTGTTCGATCCATTGGGGTAAAGCGGCGCGGGTTTCTGGGTGAAGCGATCGCACCGTTCCCAATAACTTTACTTGATCCGCAATCACGTTGGGCGCTCGTCCTCCCGCAATTGTACCAATCGTCAATACCACCGGACGCAGGGGATTTTGCGTGCGACTGATCGCTTGCTGAAGCGCCGTAATTACCTGCGCCGCAATCCAAATCGCATCAATCGCTTCGTGGGGACGCGCCCCGTGACCCGATTCCCCGATAATAATAATTTCTAACTCATCTGCCGCAGCGGTTAAAGCACCGTACCGAATCCCCACCGAACCCCCTGGAATCGAAGGAAAAACGTGCAACGATAAAATCCCCGTCACATTTTCCATCGCCCCATCAGCGACCATCCAACTTGCGCCTTGAGCAATTTCTTCAGCGGGTTGAAAAATAAAACGCACAGAACCCGGCAATTGTTCTCCCAACTCAGCCAAAACCATTGCCGTGCCTAAACCAACTGTGGTATGGACATCGTGACCGCAGGCGTGCATCACTCCAGATTCGCGGGAAGCATATTCTAAATTTGTGCGTTCGATAATCGGCAAAGCATCCATATCCGTCCGTATCGCTAGCAGTCTATCATCGCTACCTGCCCCATTCAGGTGGGCGATGACGCCGGTTTTACCAACTTGTTCGCGCACCTGAAGACCGTAGGAAGACAAAACACCAGCGACGTAAGCTGAAGTTTGGTATTCTTGACCGCTTAATTCTGGATGCGCGTGGATGTGGCGGCGAATTTCAATCAAGCGAGGTGCGAGTTTGGTGGCTAAGTGTTTAATCCGGGTAAGCATGGATGAATTGGTTGATGCGGCTTTTTATCATGATAGGGGTTGTTACAAACGTTGAAGTGGAAGCGATCGCAACAGAAACCCGGTTTTTCCAAAAAACTGGGTTTCTGCGTCTATCAACAGAAACCCGGTTTCTCGCAGAAAGATTTCTGGGTTTCTTCATCCCTAGCGTGACTTACTTAAAGCCTTTGGATTTTGCCTTGAACGAACCGGATTTTAGCTTGCCGCTAAACTTCTTAAGCGCTCCAGTACTCGCACCCTTGATCTTACCCAGGTCAACCAGAGTTGAACTGTTAATTGAACCAGGAAGATTACCCAAACCAACCGAAATATTATTAGCCGTCAGGGCAGAATTACCAAAGACAGCGATGCGGAACTGCTGAGACAGCGCGATGACGTTGTAAGTTACACCCGTACTCGTCGTACCCGTAGTCACCGACTTAAGTACGTCATTGGCGTTACCAAAACCAAAATCGCCAGCTATCTGTAGCTTGTCTTCCGACGCATTGAAATCGTAAATCACATCATAGCCAGATTTTGCCCCGCCGCCTGTCACGGTGTCGCCAGCTTTGCCAGATCCTAGCGCTATAGAATCTACGACGAATATATCCTTACCAGCGCCGCCGACGAGGGTATCTTTCCCTGCACCTCCATACATGTAGTCGTCCCCGTCGCCGCCGAACAGCAAGTCCTCGCCTTCGCCGCCAAACAGACTATCGTTACCTTCACCACCCGCAATGATATCTTTACCTGGCCCGCCCACGAGGATGTCATTCGCTTCGCCGCCGTAAAGAAAGTCATTGCCTTCGCTGCCAAGGCAGAGGTCGTCACCTGCTTCGCCGATGATGATGTCGTCACCGGCACCGCCTTCAACAACGTCTTCCCCGGTGCCGCCGAACACTAAATCGTTGCCGTCATCACCCTTGACGAGATCGTCACCACCATCGCCGAATACGTAGTCATTTCCGGCACCACCTTTGAGGATGTCATCTCCCTTACTGCCGGAGATGATATCCATGCCAGCTTTGCCATCAAAGAAATCGGCGATCGCAGTACCTAAAAGCAAATCATCTTTGTTGGTGCCGAAGGATTCCGTAGTGGCGATGAAACCTTGCTCTTTTCCTTTTGCAAGGTATTGCTCGAAGGCGCTGCTATAGGCACCGCCGGTAATTTCGTCTTTGGCCTCCAGATTGAGGGCAAGATAGAATTTGGTGTCAAACTTAGAACTGGGATTGCGACCTTCTCCAGCGCCATATAAAATGAAGTGTTCTGCGGCACTTTTTTGGGTTCCCTTTTCGATTGCCGCTTTTACATCCTGATTGACGTTGAGATATTCGGTTTCATCGTACAGGGGGTTGAATCCACGACCTTTTTCATAAATTCCATACTCGAGGAAGTGTTCGTAAGCGCTGCCAATTTTCCCCTCTTCAATTGCCTTCGCGACGTCTTTGTTTCGCTCTAAGTAAAATTCTTTATCGAATATGGCGGTGGGAATATCCCCCGCTCCTGCACCCTTTGTAACGAAGTATTCTAATGAAGTGTTGACTTGCCCGTTCGAGATCGCTTGCTGCACCTCTTTAGTCTGGGCATAGAATTTGTTATCGTACAGCGTGCTGATTTGGCGACCTTCTTTGGAGCCAAACATCAGCGCGTGTTCCAGCGCACCTGTTTTACCATTAGCAACAGCCTTACCTACATCTTCGTATCTTGCTAGATAGCTGCCAGCATTGAAGAAATCCCGGTTACCGCTACGACCTTCTCGGTCGCCCCATGAGAGGTAGTGGTCGATCGCAGTGAATTTACCACCGCTTTTTTGCACTGCCTCAAAAACATCCTTGTTTTCGTTCAAGTATTGGTTGGCATCAAAAGCAATACTGGGGTTGCGGTTCTCGTATTTACCAACTTTCTCGTAGTGTTCCCTGCCGCTTTTGAATTTGCCTTCTTTGACTGCCTTCGCAACGTCATCGTTTCCCTTGATGTAAAACTGTTCGTCGAAGCAGGTGTCTAAATTCAAAGTCATGCAATCTATCTCCTGAAATGGGTCAATAACTCGTGTATCTCTGATCTAGAAAAGAGACAGGGTAAATACCTTTGGCCTTTTGACGGTATTTTTTCAGACGTGGTTCCCGACAAAAATTATTAATTTTTATGCCGGATGGGAACTTTTATGCTTTGATGGACAATCATACCAGCCATTACTCAAATTTTGAATCTGACCGGAATATACGCAAGATAGCAGTATATAGAGTGACGGAAAACCGAATTTATACCGAAATATAGACGCTCGGTTTGACATCAAAGCTAGTAAATTTCTTTACCTCTCCCTATGACCTATTGCTTCAATCCAGCTTGCGAAAATCCCCAAAACCCAGAGGTGGTCGAGTTTTGCCTTGCCTGCAACTCGGCGCTGTGGTTGAGAAACCGCTATCGAGTCATCCAGGTAATTGAAGAAGGGAACTTTGGGCGCACGTTATTGGGTGAAGATGCAGATAGACTGAGCGATCGCTGCGTCATCAAGCAACTTTTTAAATGGCGGAAAGTGCAAGACCAAGCTGAAGCAATGGCAAAGGTAAGCCGCGCTTTTGAGCAAGAAGCCGCTTTACTGCTAAAGTTGGGAACCCACCCCCAAATCCCAACGCTATTAGCTTGCTTTGAGCAAGATAGACGCCTTTATATCGTCCAAGAATATATCCAAGGGCAGAATTTGTTAGAAGAATTGTTAGAGCAAGGGGTATTCAGCGAACAAAAAATCCGGGATTTGTTAAACGATCTGTTACCCGTCCTGAAATTTATTCACGAGCATAATGTAATTCATCGGGATATCAAACCGATGAATATTATTCGCCGCCATTGCGACGGCAAATTAGTGCTAATTGACTTTGGACTTGCCAAGCAATTGCATCCAACCGCCTTCGGTAAAACCGGATCGAGATACGGCACAGAAGGATATGCACCCATCGAACAAACCCGTGGCAAAGTTTATCCCGCCAGCGACCTTTACAGTTTAGGTATGACCTGCATTCAGTTACTTGCAGGGGCAGCATTGGCAGAACTTTACGATGCAGAACAAGGAATTTGGATATGGCGAGAATATCTCAGAAACAAAGGAACCGATGTCAGCGACCATCTGGGTCAAATATTGGATAAATTAATTAAGGACTCGCTCAAAGAACGCTACCAATCTGCTGCTCTTGTTCTCAAAGACCTGGAAGACAGCATCCCCAGATGGCGATGCGTGCATACCTTCAGCGGACTTGGCAAAATCGAGCAAGTCACCTTTAGTCCCGATGGAGAAACAATCGCCAGTAGCAGCGATGATAAAACTTTAAAAATCTGGCATTTAAGCAGCCGTCAGTTAGTACAATCGGTAAGCTCCCAGTCGCAAGCGGTCAAATTCGCCGTTATCAGTGCCGACGGAAAAACCCTCGCCTCCGGGACTGGCGATAGCAAGATTTCCATCTGGAATACAGTAACTGAACAACTGCTGCATACCCTAGACGCAGGTGCGGGTGCAGTTCACCAAGTCGCGTTTAGTCCAGACGGAGAAACCCTAGTTAGCGGTAACTCTGATAGTACGGTTAAGCTTTGGCATCCAGGTACGGGGAAACTGCTAGATACCATACGCGGACATTCTGGGGCAGTTTTTGCCGTCGCCCTGAGTCCGGATGGCAAGATTTTAGCTAGCGGCGGCGCAGACAAGACGATTAGAATTTGGCATTTGGGTAGTGGGGTACTGTTGCACGTCCTGACTCAACATTCAGCAGCAGTTAATGCCCTCTGTATCAGCCCAGATGGTGAGATGCTAGTCAGTGGTAGCGCAGATTGCCAGATTGTGGTTTGGCATCCCGGTAGCGGCAAGCTGATGGATATTCTCTGGGGACATAAAGGGTCAGTTCGTTCGGTGGCGTTTAGTCCAGATGGACATGCGCTTGCCAGCGGTAGCGACGACAGGACAATCAAACTTTGGCGCTGCGCGGGGTAATCGGCGATCGGAAAGAATCCACCAACGCTGCGATCGGAAAAGGGGGAAAGGGGGAAAGGGGGAAAGGGGCCCACAACTTGGTAGACTGACCCATTATCCTCGTTCTCCGGGCTCCTGCCTGGGAACGCCATCCCCCCAAATTGTCAAGTTCTTTAAAGTTTTGCAGACTTTTGCACGAGTAATTTAAGCCACTGCGGTAAACTAAGCGTTGATCCGGAAAAGCTCGCCTTTATCTGCTTTTGGCAGATATTTTAGTTGTTCAGCTTTCATTTGGAGTCCTTATACCATGTCTCATGCCGTAAAAATCTACGACACCTGTATTGGCTGCACCCAATGCGTCCGCGCTTGTCCTCTTGACGTACTGGAGATGGTTCCCTGGGATGGCTGCAAAGCCGGTCAGATTGCCTCTTCTCCTCGCACGGAAGACTGCGTTGGCTGCAAGCGGTGCGAAACTGCATGTCCTACTGACTTTTTGAGCATCCGGGTCTACCTGGGCGCTGAAACTACCCGCAGTATGGGTCTGGCTTACTAAGCGAGTCCAGCGTCAGCAGTCACTGGGGGCGAAGCATGGCGGCAATTAAACTCTGCTGCGATTGCTAGGGTCTTTTTTCCGCAATGCTTCGCCTTTACACAATTAATTGGTAATGGGTCATGGGTCATTGGTAATGGTGAGAATTTCCCTAAGTCCTCCCTCTTCCTCTGTATTTTTGCTCAGCCGCCCCGATTTCAGTTGTGTTATCCTACCTTGGCAAGCTGGTTGTTAGTTCTGGAGTGAAGGACTAAGAACCAATAAATCATCACTAATAGCTAGGCAGGAGACTTCGCTAAATGTGCGGAATCGTTGGCTATATCGGCACCCAATCGGCAAGCGAAATTTTGCTTTCTGGGTTAGAGAAACTGGAATACCGGGGCTATGATTCCGCCGGAATCGCCACGGTGTGGGAAGGTGAAGTTCATTGCGTCCGTGCTAAGGGAAAACTCGATAACCTGCGCGATAAACTAGCAGGGATGGAAAATCCAGCCTCTGTCGGCATCGGACACACGCGCTGGGCTACCCACGGTAAACCAGAAGAGTATAATGCCCATCCCCACATGGATACGGCAATGCGCGTGGCGGTGGTGCAAAATGGCATTGTGGAAAATTATCGCGAGTTGCGGGAAGAATTAAAGCAACGAGGACACAAGTTTCGTTCGGATACGGATACGGAAGTTATACCCCACTTAATTGCTGAATTTTTGGCTAAAATTAAACTTGCGGATGCCCATCACCCTTCACCGCTACTAGAAGCAGTCCGACAAGCTGTACATAAACTAGAGGGGGCATTTGCAATCGCAGTCGTCAGCGCCGACTACCCCGATGAAATCGTTGCCGTCAGGCAACAAGCGCCCCTCGTGGTGGGATTTGGTCAAGGGGAATTTTTCTGCGCTTCGGATACGCCGGCGATCGTCACCCATACCCGCGCCGTACTACCCTTGGAAAATGGGGAAATGGCGCTGCTAACCCATTTGGGAGTAGAAATTTACAACTTTGCAGGCACTCGCCTCAAAAAAACCCCCAAGTTACTTTCTTTGAACCCAATTTTGGTGGAAAAACAGGGATTCCGCCACTTTATGGTCAAAGAAATTTACGAACAACCCGCCGTGGTACGGGCTTGCTTAGAAGCATACATTAATCCAGATTGGAATGCCGCAACCAAAGAACTACCCATCAATCTAAAACTGGCAGAATCTCTGTACGAAAATTTAGAACAAATTGAAATCGTCGCCTGCGGTACGTCTTGGCACGCCGGATTAGTTGGAAAATACCTGTTAGAACAGTTAGCCGGAATTCCCACCTCGGTGCAATATGCGTCGGAATACCGCTACGCACCCCCGCCTTTGACTCCCAATACCCTCACCATCGGCATTACCCAATCGGGAGAAACTGCCGATACTCTAGCCGCGTTGGCGATGGATAAGCAACGTCGGGCGGAAAAAGGCGGTAAATTTGAGTCAAGGTTGTTGGGAATTACCAATCGTCCCGAAAGTTCCTTGGCGGGAATTGTCCCCAATCTGATCGATACCCACGCGGGGATTGAAATTGGGGTAGCCGCGACTAAATCTTTTGTCGCCCAATTAATGGCATTTTACTGTTTGGCGTTGGATTTGGCCTATCGGCGTCAGACGCTGCCCCTATCAAGAATAGAAGAAATACTTGCCGGATTGCACATGCTACCGGCGCAGATTGAAATGCTGTTGGGTAATCTTGAAAAGTACCTCGAAGAGTTAGCCCACGATTTTACCGAAACCCAAGATTTTATTTTCGTGGGACGGGGAATTAATTTCCCGATTGCGTTGGAAGGAGCGCTGAAATTGAAGGAAATTAGCTATATTCATGCGGAAGGATATGCCGCTGGGGAGATGAAACACGGCCCAATTGCGCTGTTAGATTCTAAAGTGCCAGTTGTAGCGATCGCAGTCAAAGGTAGCGTCTACGAAAAAGTCCTCTCTAACGCCCAAGAAGCAAAGGCGCGAGATTCCAGATTGATTGGGGTGACTCAAATCAACGACACCGAAGCGGCGGAAATCTTTAATGACTTGTTACCTGTCCCGCCAGTTGATGAGTTACTTTCCCCGATTGTCACCGTGATTCCGCTGCAATTATTGGCGTATCATATCGCCGCCCGTCGCGGGTTGGATGTGGATCAGCCCCGGAATTTGGCAAAATCGGTGACGGTGGAGTAAGCGAAAAGGGGATTTTTAGCAGAAGTAGGGGCACGGCATCCTGAATTCGTTGTGCCAATATATATTTTTGATGCCGTGCCCCTATTACAGCGGATTGCTTTTCGTGTGAGGTACAGCCCTTCGGCTTCGTTTGTCAAGCGCGCAGCAAAAATGGCAGCGCGCTTGACAAACTCTCGGTGTACCTCATACGGCTGCAATCGGCTGTAAAACATTGGTTTTTGCGAGGTTGTTTATACTGGGGGACTTCTGCCGACATTTTTGTCACCCAGTAGATGCACATAACTGCGAAAAGTGCGATCGCTACCTGAATTTGGCATCAGACTTGTGCGCGCTAGCTTTGGGTTGCTTAACTCAGTAATTATACTGAATCCGCTTCTACAACAACCTACTCGCTCTTGCAGCGGATTTACAAGCGAATCAGACTTTTGGCGGATTTGCAATTCCGTAATCTTACTGAAAAAATAACAGGACTTACGCAAAGAAACAAAGGGCGCTCCGAAAAATCCTTGGGAAAGGGAACCAGAGATCGACGTAGAAACCGGGTTTCTGGCAACGCCCTGGCGTAAGTCCTGAATAAGTTATCAATGAATAATTATTATATGAGGAAAACACGTAAAAAACCGGATTGATGCGTCAGTACTTTCACGACTTGGAAAAAAATTGAATAAAAATTGATTCGCGGTTTCGCTGAAGAATCATGTATAATCCAAGTAAAAATAGCTAAACAAAATCTACTAAAGGTTAACCAAGAAGCTGGCGCTACGCTATAAATACTGATAAATCAACGGATAAGTCCAGATGTTTAAGGTTTCAAACACAAGAATATAAACTTAAAAAAATATGCCACGCTGGAAACTGGTGACTGAATTTTCTATTGATAGCGCCCACTATATCAACGACTACAAAGGCCCTTGCGGTAGGTTACACGGTCATACCTACCGCATCAAAATTGAGGCAACTGCCAATCAACTTTACTCGTCGGAATTCGTTCCCCACAAGGTGATGGTGGCGGATTTTAGGACGTTGCGCTGGGCGAAGCAGGATGTGACCAAAGGGGGATTGGATCACTGCGTTTTGAATGAGGTGCTACCGCCCGAATACGAGACGACGGCAGAGATGATTGCCCAGTATATTTACGACAAGACGAAGAAGCTTCTACCGTCAGGGGTAAAGCTGAAAGTTGCTGTATCTGAAACGCCGAGTAGTTGGGTGGAATATGAGGATGATTAAGTTATAGATAGTGCTAATTGCTAATTGCTAATTGCTAATTGCTAAGTTGATAATATAGCATTTTTTCTGACATTAGCCCCTGGTTAGAGTAGGGGCGAGTTTAACATTGTGACAATTACCCATTACCCCAGTCAGAAACCTGGTTTCAGAGTTAATTTCTCCCTGTCAAACGCCAGATTTTTCCGTTCACCTTTGTTTCTTTGCTCAGAAACCTGGTTTCAGAGTTAATTTGTCCCTGTCAAACGCCAGATTTTTCCGTTCACCTTTGTTTCTTTGCTCAGAAACCCGGTTTCTTCGCCGATTTCTCCCTGTCAAACGCCAGATTTTTCAGATCACCTTTGTTTCTTTTCAGTTTGGATGTAACTAGCAACTTGAGTTAATTAGGTGAATTTACTACCCCATTAAAATACTCAGGACTCTCAGCAACTTGCTCGTTGATGGGGTCTTTTGAGGGTAACAAAAGTTCTGAACGGAAGGAATGGCGGATATGAGAATTGAGATACCGCATTTGTAGGAGTTGCCACTCCTGCCACATTTCGTAGCGAGTTTCGGCGAGTTGTTTAGCTAGGGTTGGCAGGTTTTTGGTGGTTTCAGAATCTAAGGCATCTGCGAGAAATTCGGCTAAAACGAAGCTGTCTTGAATTTGCCCCAGTATTTCTTGAATGCTCTTGATATCTTCGATAAAATCTGTATAATTCGGGCTATAGAAGTCGGTAAATAGTTCCATTTGATAGCGCACGCGCTTGGTTTCTTTCCGCAAGTCGTGCAGAACTTCTCCGTGGATTGCGATTTGTTCTTCTACCGCTTCGTGACTTAAATTTTTCATGGGTTTAATTTCTGTTTCCTCAGCTTGAGTTCCCACCAACCAAGCTTGATGAAGTAACAAATCGCTGACTGAGGGTAAGAGTAAATCTGGCAATACTTCCTGAATTGGCATCTGAGCCATTGCCTGATATTTTGGCGACTCCAACCACGCTTTCAAAGATTGTTTAAATTGCTTATAACTTTTGTGGTGGAGGGTTTCCCGTACCTGTTCTAAAACCTTTTCCCGCCGTTTCTCTAGGTAAGCCAAAGCTTTTTCCAAAACTTTCTGTTCTTCGCGGGGCAAATTGGGTTTATAGCGCTTTTCCAGTGCTTCTTTTAATACATCTAAATCCCGCAGTTTCCCCAAAGTCCGAGCAATTTTACCAATCTGTTTTTCTGGCGCCGACTCAGGCAGATCTAATGCGGGTGCAAAACCCGTGACCGCCGATCGCAGGCGACGCATCCCGACGCGTATTTGGTGCAAGGCTTCGGGATCGCGGTCTTCTAGAACATCGGCTTCGTGCTTGAGAATTTTTTTCAGGTGTTTCTCGATTCCGAGGTAAGCCCAGTCTCCAAGGGTTTTCGCCGTTGATGTCGTTGGTAATTTCATAAGAAATTCGTATTGGGTAATGGGTAATGGGTAATGGGGGAATGGGACCTGGGTGAGGCAGATTTGGCAGAAATATCTTCCCCATCTTCCCCATCTTCCCTATTACCCATTACCTATTACATTATTTAAGGTATTCCTGAATCGCTTTTACCTCCAGTCGTTCTGACTGCAAGCGCGCGATCGCCGCCGTAGTTGCTTGCGCCCCGGCGATGGTGGTAATCACCGGAATTTTGTAAGCTAAAGCCGTGCGACGCAGCAGGCGTCCGTCGCTTTGCGCTTCTTCCCCAGAAGGCGTATTCAGAATCAGGTTGATTTTCTCGTTTTTAATCGAGTCCATGATGTGGGGACGCCCTTCGTGGATTTTTAGCACCAATTCGACTTTCTTGAGGCCGTGTTCTTGCAATACGCGACGCGTACCGTCGGTTGCTACCACGTTAAAACCTAACTCTAACAGCTGTTTGACCACGGGGACGATCGCTTGTTTGTCGCGATCGCTCATCGACACAAACACCGTCCCTGCCAGGGGTAAGCGCTGATTTGCCGCCAGTTCTGCCTTGGCAAAGGCTTTGCCAAAATCGCTGTCTATCCCCATTACTTCTCCCGTAGAGCGCATTTCTGGCCCTAATAGAGTATCCGTACCGGGGAATTTATCAAACGGCAATACGGCTTCTTTAACCGCGATGTGACGGGGCAGAATTTCTTGGGTGAATCCCAATTCTTCTAATGTTTTCCCCGACATAATTAATGATGCCAGTTTCGCCAACGGCACGCCTATCGCTTTGGATACAAATGGCACCGTGCGCGACGCGCGGGGGTTCGCTTCCAAGATATAAACTTGGGGCATGTATCCGTGGGCACCAACCACAGCAAACTGGATATTCATCAACCCAACTACGTTCAGTGCCTTGGCTAGCCCGATCGTCCAATTCCTTATTGTTTCTAGGGTTGCGGGTGGCAGGGAAGTCGTGGGCAAGGTGCAGGCGCTGTCTCCTGAGTGAATTCCCGCTTGCTCTATGTGTTCCATGATACCGCCTATCACTACATTTCCCGTAGAGTCGGCGATCGCATCCACATCGACTTCGACGGCATTTTCCAGGAATTTATCGACCAAGACGGGTTTTTCTGGTTCCACCTGCACCGCCATTGTCATGTAGCGCTGCAAGTCTTCATCCGAGTAGACAATTTCCATCGCGCGTCCGCCGAGGACGTAGCTGGGGCGCACCACGACGGGATAGCCAATCCGCCGCGCCACGGCGAGTGCTTCTCCCTCGCTGCGGGCAATACCGTTGGGGGCGGTTTTCATCTGCAACTGCTGCAACAAGACTTCAAACCGTTCTCGGTCTTCGGCGATATCGATAGAATCAGGGCTAGTTCCCCAGATTTTGGGCAGGTGGGCAGGTGGGCGGGTGGGCAGGTGGGAGGAGGAATCTACATTCTCACCTGCTCCCTTGCTCACCTGCTCACCTGCTATTTTTTCCAGATATTCTTGCAAAGGTACTGCCAATTTTAGGGGTGTTTGACCGCCGAATTGGATGATAATGCCTGCCGGGTTTTCTGTCTCAATAATATTGAGAACGTCTTCTTTGGTGAGGGGTTCAAAATACAAGCGATCGCTCGTATCGTAGTCAGTCGAAACCGTTTCCGGGTTCGAGTTGACCATAATAGTTTCAAACCCGGCATTAGACAGGGCATAGCTAGCATGACAGCAGCAGTAGTCAAATTCTATTCCCTGACCGATGCGGTTGGGGCCGCCGCCCAAAATCATCACCTTTTGTTTATCCGAAGGCAGCACTTCGGATTCGCAAATGCCAGTGGTCAGTTGTTCTTGTTCGGATGACTGACGGAGGACTGACATACTACCCATTTCATACACTGAATAGTGGTAGGGAGTGAACGCTTCAAACTCTGCCGCACAGGTATCGACGGTTTTGTAGATGGGAACTACACCCAATTGTTTGCGGTAAGTGCGGACTTCGTCTTCGGTGGTTTTGGTGGCGAAGGCGATTTGGCGATCGCTAAATCCCAGCTGCTTAATTGCTAATAGCTGTTCCTGGATCAAATCTTGCAGTTTGGTGCGTTTGAGGAACTTTTCTGTTTCCAGAATTTGCGCCATTTTATCTAAGAACCAAGGGTCGATGCCGGTGAGTTCGTAGATTTCTTCTACCGACATGCCCATCATCATGGCGTGGCGGACTGTAAAAATCCGCTCTGGATTGGGGGTGCGTAACAGGGCGCGAATCTGTTCTAAACTGGGGAGTTTTTCATTGCGATCGCATCCCCATCCTGCACGTCCTGTTTCCAAACTCCGCAGCGCTTTTTGGAACGACTCGCAGAACGTGCGCCCAATTGCCATTGCTTCTCCTACCGACTTCATTTGGGTAGTCAAAAATGGCTGAGTTCCGGGAAACTTTTCAAAGGCAAACCGGGGGATTTTGGTCACCACATAATCAATTGTCGGCTCAAACGAAGCGGGGGTTTTCTTGGTAATGTCGTTGCTGATTTCATCCAGGGTATAACCCACCGCCAACTTCGCCGCAAACTTAGCAATTGGGAACCCAGTCGCCTTAGAAGCAAGTGCCGAGGAACGAGACACACGCGGGTTCATTTCAATGACGATTAATTCCCCATCTACCGGATTAACCGCAAATTGAATATTCGAGCCGCCGGTTTCTACCCCAATTTCGCGGATAATTTTAATCGACGCATCCCGCAGGCGCTGATATTCTTTATCCGTCAGGGTTTGCGCCGGGGCGACGGTAATCGAGTCCCCCGTGTGAATCCCCATCGGGTCTAAGTTTTCAATCGAGCAGATAATTACTACGTTATCTGCCAGATCCCGCATCACCTCTAATTCGTATTCTTTCCATCCCAGGAGGGATTTTTCAATCAAAATTTGCGACACGGGGGAAGCTTCTATACCTCCCTGCGCCATTTCTTCAAATTCTTCTTGGTTGTAAGAAATGCCGCCTCCCGTACCGCCCATCGTAAAAGCAGGTCGGATAATTAGCGGGTAAGTGCCAATTAACGAAGCGACTTCTTTTGCTTCGGTAATATTTGAGGCAATCCCAGAAGGACAGACAGGCACCCCAATGCGCGCCATCGCCTGTTTAAACAATTGCCGGTCTTCGGCTTTTTCAATTGCTTCCAGCTTCGCCCCGATCAGTTCTACACCGTATTTTTCCAAGACGCCATTTTTTGACAAAGCGACTGCCAAATTCAGTGCCGTTTGCCCGCCCATCGTTGGTAGCATGGCGTCTGGTCGCTCCTTGGCGATCACTTTTTCTACCATTTCCGGCGTCAGCGGTTCAATATAAGTCCGGTCTGCTGTTTCCGGGTCGGTCATGATGGTAGCGGGGTTGGAGTTGACCAGCACCACCTCGTAACCTTCGCTGCGGAGGGCTTTGCACGCCTGAGTGCCGGAATAGTCAAACTCGCAGGCTTGACCGATGATAATGGGGCCGGAACCCAACAGCAGGATTTTTTTGAGGTCGTTACGGCGGGGCATATTTGTTTCTATAACACTGACAGTATTTGAACCCAGACCATTGTAAGCTTGCTGTGCGTGAGTTGGTCTGCGTTTAACAAATTTCACGGAATTCCCCATCCGTCACTTGCGGTGGGGATGGATAGCAACCAAAAAATAAACTGAGCGATCGCGAATCCACAGAATCTCCGCTATTATGTTATCACCAACTGCTGATGATGATAAATGCTCAAGGCGTATAAATACCGCATTTACCCCGATCGAGACTTTGCAAGTATCCCTTGCAAAGTCTTTTGGGTGCTGTCGTTGGTACTGGAATTACGCCCTTTCTTTGTGCCAAGAAACCTATAAGGTTACAGGAAAAGGATTGTCACGAGGGTATATTCAAGGACTGTTGCCCGGTCTCAAAAAAGAATATCCTTGGCTAACAGATGCTTATTCTCAATGCTTACAGGTTGTGGCGCTAAACCTATCCACTGCCTACAAAAACTTTTTCGACAAGAGGTCGGGATTACCTAACTTCAAATCAAAGCACGGTCGGCAGTCTATTAGTTATCCCCAGAATGTTTCCTTTGACGGTGATTACATCAAGCTGCCAAAGATTGGTTTAGTGTATTGCCGTCGTCATCGGGACTTTTCTGGGACAATCAAAACAGTTACTGTCTCTAAAAATCCAGATGGTAAACATTATGTCTCTGTTTTAGTGGATGACTCAAAAGAGTTACCTAAGACAAGGGAGGGTAAGGCAATTGGGATTGACGTAGGATTAACCCATTTTGCTATTACAAGCGAAGGTTCCAAGTTTGATAATCCTCGTTATTTTGCCAAGCACCAAAGGAATCTCAAGCGTCTTCAACAAAGCTTATGCCGTAAACAAAAGGGAAGTCAAAATAGAGCCAAGACTAGATTAAAGGTTGCCTTGGTACACTCTAAAATCAATAGATGCCGTGAAGACTTTCTACACAAGCTATCTCGCAGGATAGTCAACGAAAACCAAGTGATTGCTGTAGAAAATCTTAATATCAAAGGCATGGTCAAAAACCACAATCTTGCTAAGGCGATTAGCGATGTGGGCTGGGGAATGTTTACCACAATGCTCAAATACAAGGCAGAATCAGAGGGGAAAATTTACATTGAAATTGATAGGTTTTTCCCATCTTCTAAGACTTGTAGTGTCTGTCTAAACAAAGTGGGTAGTTTATCTCTCGATGTTAGAAGTTGGACTTGTAAGCATTGTTCTACCACCCATGACCGTGACATAAATGCGGCTGTCAACATCAAAAATGAAGCCCTGGGAATATTGTCGTTAGGAACTAGCGATACTGCCCTTGGAGGGGATGTAAGTCGGACTGGCAAAATTTCGGTTTTGTTGGACGCTATCCCCGTTGAATAGGGAAGCCCCATCCGCCATGCGGTGGGGTAGTTCACTCTGAGTTTTATCAGTTTTGAGCGCAAAAGCAGGACGACTTGTCGAGTCGCCCTGGCTTTGCCATATATGCTAGCTAAGCTTTACCAGTAAATTGGTCCGGGATCGCATCCTGTTTCAGACCAACATTGGGTAATAATATCCGCCTTCTTCGCCTATAGCGTCTGTGCTTGCACACCCACCGTCTTCACATAAAGCGTCTGTGATGCCGCCCTCTTCGCCTATAGCTTCTGTGCTTGCACACCCACCACCGTCTTCACATAGAGCTTTTGTGATGCCGCCCTCTTCACCTAAAGCTTTAGTCGTGATGGGAGGATCGATGGGAATCGGTTTGGGCCAAGGCTTAGGCCAACAACCACCTTCTTCACCAATAGCCCGAGTTGTGGCAATTGATAGCCCCCCTCCCACTTGTGCCGCTTCCTCGTGGGTGAGTTGCTCTGCAAAATCTAAGTCGATCGCTTCTAATTCGGCCGGATCCAAATCAAACGGATGACGCATAAAACTCTCCTAATTTATAGGAACGAATTAATTAATCGCTGCGCGAGCCGAGGTTTCAACCTTGGTTGTATCGCTTTAAATATAAACGAGCCTACCAGGGGATAGTTGTCATTTTGGCAAGTATTAAATTTGCATCTGATATCTTGTATGTTTGGGTTTAAGTCTAGTTAATATTATCTTGATTACATGGCTAATAGCTGGCTTTAAAACTAGCTCTTAGCCGCGACAGTATTTGAACCCAGACCGTTGTAAGCCTGCTGTGGGTGAGTTGGTCTGGGTTTAATCTGAGTTTTGCAGGACGACTTGTCGAGTCGCCCTGGCTTTGCCATATAGGTTAGAGAAGCTCTAACAGTAAATTGGTCCGGGATCGCATCCTGTTTCAGCACAAGATTGGGTAATATATCCGCCTTCTTCCCCTAGAGCGAGTGTGGTTACATCTCCACCGTCTTCACATAGAGCTTTTGTGATGCCGCCCTCTTCACCTAAAGCTTTAGTCGTGATCGGAGGATCGATGGGAATCGGTTTGGGCCCAGGCTTAGGCCAACAACCACCTTCTTCACCAAGAGCCAGAGTTGTGGCAAATAGCCCCCCTGCCACTTGTGCCGCTTCCTCGTCGGTGAGTTGCTCTGCAAAATCTAAGTCGATCGCTTCTAATTCGGCCGGATCCAAATCAAACGGATGACGCATAAAACTCTCCTAATTTCTAGGAACGAATTAATTAATCGATGCGCGAGCCTCGCTTTCAACCTTGGTTGTATGGCTTTAAATATAAACCAGCCTACCTGGGGATAGTTGCCATTTTGGCAAGTATTAAATTTAGCTCTGAGATATTCTAGTATTTGGGTTTAAGTCTAGTATATAGAATCACGATTACATGGCTAATAGCTGGCTGGAAAACTAGCTCTTAGCCATGATTTTTAACTATTTATATATTTTTAATTAAAAAATATTGCTCTGCCAAAATGGCAACAGGTGATGGGAAGTGATAGCTAGAATCGCTGTCAATCCCATCACGAGATTAACCCAAGGAAAAAAATCATGTTGAAGCAAGCAAATGAGTTTGACAAGAAACGCAATAGACTAGGATTGGTGAATCGTTTATTTTTGAGCCTGATTCCGATAGCCACTGGTTATGGGATCGCATCTGCACCTGCTCAGGCTGCCACTTTAGCCTATTCTGGAGCCGACTTCCTATTAAATAACTTTAGTCATAAGCCCACTGCAACTTCTACTAAAGCCGAAGGCCATGTTTCTACGAATGCAGCCCCAGGCAGTTCAATAGTTGACTATGGTTTAGCTTATGCAGTTTTTCTTCAGCAGAACCCCTTGGCCTACAATACAACCTTAAGTCTGGGTCTAGGTGCAGGGAATAAATACTTAGGGACATCAGACAGTAATGCTAAAGTTGTCGGCAACTTCTTGGTCGGACAAAACGAGTCTTTCAAATTTGATTTCTTCGGTAAGTTAGACCTGAAAACTTCAATTGATACTTGGTTTACAGAAAGTGCTAAGGCGGCTGGAAATATCTACTTTTTGGTGTTGGATACGACTAACAGCCAGAATATAGGGTTCTTAGATTACTTTCTTCTCTCCGGAAACTTGTCAACTCCAATGTTCCCGGATTATCTATTCGCTCAAAAGAGTCGCAACGTCCAAATAAATAGCTTTTCAAAAAAACAAGATTTTATCGGAAATGAAGAATCGGCTTCGGGATCTGTTACAGGGGCGTATCGGCGTAATTTCAGTAAGCCTACCAATCTAACTGTATTAGAAGTTAAACAGAATAGTACTAAACAGCAAGCTAAAAGTCTGTTTAGCAAATTAAGTGGATTAGACAGCACATTACAAGCAAATACAACCGACTCAATGCTGTTATCGGGTGCAACGGATTTAAGCAAATTAGACACCTCGGTAGAAACAGTCGCAAGCGGTCCAATCTTTACCGATCCCATCGTTGCAGCAATCACAGCAGGAACAAACACATTAAACACCGCTTTTACATTAGACACCGCAAGTGGATTAGAAAGCTCGGTACAAACAGTCGGAACCAAGACAATGCTTACCGATTCTAACGTTGCAGCAACGGCAACAGAAACAAGTGTATTAGACACCGCAGTCCCGACTTTATCCCAGAACATAATCGTTTCAGGAATGGGAAATAAACCCTTGGACACTCAGGGGTCATACGACTCATCAAAAATGTCTTCAGGAGGAGATATGAAGACTGCGATCGCAAATAGCACTAAGGCGCAGACTTGGCTAGCAGGACAAACCCAATACACGTCATTACTTCCCGATACAACTGTTAAAGACTTGCAACGTTTCTCGAATGTATCCAGCGGTACTTGGGTTGACCCACCAACAACTTACGGGATAGAATATAAGGTAGAGGGGGATTCTGTAATTACGAATATTCTCGACTTCTTCACCGACGATGCTGACGACTTATTTACCGTTGCAGCAGAAGGCAAAATTCTGGGTCAATTCAAATCCGGTGACAATATTGACTTCGTTTCTCTACTCGGTAAGGGCGTCTCTAGCTTGACTATCACTGACATCGATCCCGCGCCTGGAAAGACGGTAGCTGAGTTTAATTTCCAGCCTTTATTCAATACCTATACAGCAAATTTACAGGCAAGATCCTTCGATAAGTCTGGTAGTAAGTCAATCCCAGAACCAGGCTCAGTTTTGAGTTTACTAGCCTTGGGTGTCATTGGTGTTGTCTCAAGGTTGTTCGGCAAGCGTTGATTTTTGACAAAATTCAGGACTTACGCAAACACCAAAGTTTCTCTGAAAAATCGTCGCAAGAGAACTAGAGATATGCCTCCCAACGCTGGCGCGAACGCAGCAAAAAACTTTGGTGATAAGATCGTCGTGCGTAAGTCCTGAAAATTTTCAACCAGTCGGACGATTTCATCGGGGTGGGGAAAATGCTAACCTACGAATGCTGCAAATGACGAGACCAGAAACCCGGTTTCGACCGTCGATCTCTTCCAAAGCAACAATTTTTCGGAGAAACCGGGAACTTGCGCGTAAGTCCTGAAGTAGTTGTTGCTCTATCCCTACCCGATGAAAAGATTTAAACTACTCATAACTTTGCTAGGAGTTGGTATTCTCTTGCTATGGGGATTGTTTTTACCAGAACTTCCCACTAGAGGAGAACCGCCAGCTAAAATTTTTGGTGAAGTTTGGCAAACTGTCAACGATAACTTTTACGATTCCAAGTTTAATGGCGTTGATTGGAAAGCGCTGAAACAAAAATACGAATCGCAAGTCATAAAAGCGCATTCCCAGGAAGAAGCGGCTGATATTATCAATCAAATGCTTGCCGAATTAAAAACCTCTCATACCCGCTTCTACACGCCTCTGGAGCCAGCTTACTATCAAGTTTTAGGCATATTTGCACCAAGAATTCCCGACTTACAACAGCAGCTAAAAAAGATATTCCCGCAAGGTAAGATTGAATACAGCGGCATTGGTATATTTACTAAAGACATCAATGGCAAGACATTTGTTAGTGGTGTTTTAGATGGTTCTCCCGCAGCTAATGCAGGACTGCTGGCGGGAGATAGAATAATTAGCGTAGAAGGTCGCCCATTTAAACCAGTTCAATCTTTTGAGGGTAAAGCGGGGCAAAATGTCAAGATGAAAATTGAGCGTTCGCGTAGCGGCGACCCAGGAGAATCGCTCAACACTCAGCAAGAAATAACCGTCACCCCAAAAATGCTGGATGCAACTACGATGTTTCTCGATGCGATGCAAGCTAGCACCCAAATAATAGAACGGGACGGGAAAAAAATTGGCTACGTTCACATCTGGTCTTATGCTGGCGACCAATATCAGGAACAATTAGAATCAGATTTATTTTACGGTCGTTTAAGAGAAGCGGACGGGTTAGTTTTAGACCTCAGAGATGGATGGGGAGGCGCACCACTGGGTGCTTTAAATATCTATACAGCAAGAGGGCCAAGCGTGACAAATATTCGCCGCGACGGCAGGCGAGGGACAGACATCGCACATTGGAATAAACCCGTAGTAATGATAGTAAATGAAGGCAGTCGCAGCGCTAAAGAAATTTTAGCTTATGGCTTTCAACAATATGATATCGGCCCGGTTGTCGGGACTAAAACAGCAGGTGCAGTCGTTGCAGGTTTTCCGTTTTTGATGTCAGATAATAGCTTGCTTTACGTAGCAGTTGCCGATGTGTATGTTGACGGAAACAAAAGAATAGAAGGAGTTGGCGTCACACCCGATGTTGTAGTGCCATTTTCTCCAGAATATACCCAAGGTGCCGATCCGCAAAAAGAACGAGGGATACAAGTTGCGATCGCAGCCATAAAAAAGCTAATGGCTAATAGCTAATGGCTAATGGCTAATAGGTAATGGCTAATAGCTAATGGCTAATAGCTAATGGCTAATGGCTAATAGGTAATGGCTAATGGTAGAGCAACAAAATATTCCCATGAGCAATGAACAATGAGCAATGAGCAATGAGCAATGAGCAATGAGCAATGAGCAATGAGCAATGAGCAATGAGCAATTAGCAATTAGCAATGAGCAATGAGCAATTAGCAATGAGCAATTAGCAATTAGCAATTAGCAATTTGGCTACTAAAAACCTGCAAACTTATCCGTCGCCTCAATTAATGCACTGCGAATTCCCGGTTCGCTCATCGAATGTCCGGCATCGGGAACTACAATAAATTCAGCTTCTTCCCAAGCACGATGCAGTTCCCAAGCCGACATCATCGGACAAACAACATCGTAACGTCCCTGAACGATAACCGCCGGAATATGGCGAATGCGATTAACATTTAAAATCAGTTGGTCTTCCGGTTGAAGAAATCCCTTATTGATAAAGTAATGGCACTCAATTCTGGCAAACGCTTCGGCGAATGTATCAACCCCAAACCTTTGCTTTAAATCGAAATCGGGAAATAATCTACTCGTACTCGCTTCCCAAATTGACCAAGCACGAGCCGCTTCTAATCTAATTTGAGCATCAGGGCTAGTCAACCGTTTATAATAAGCGGTTAGCATATCATCCCTTTCATTTATTGGAATGGGTTTAACATATTCCTCCCAAGCATCCGGGAAAATATAACTCGCTCCTTCTTGATAAAACCAGCGTATTTCTTTTTGTCTCAACATAAAAATGCCGCGCAAGATTAAACCCTTGCATCGGTCGGGATGAGTTTGACTGTAAGCTAAGGATAGAGTACTTCCCCAACTGCCACCAAAAACAACCCATTGCTCGATATTTAAATGTTCTCTAAGTTTTTCAATGTCATTAACTAAATCCCAAGTTGTATTTTCTGGCAATTCCGCATGGGGTTGACTTTGACCGCAACCGCGTTGGTCAAACATTACCAACCGCCATTTTTCCGGGTCAAAATATTGTCGATAAAAAGGCGGACATCCACCCCCTGGCCCCCCGTGCAATAATACAATCGGTTTTCCCTGGGGGTTGCCAGATTCTTCAAAATGAATCCTATGAAGGTCAGAAACTTTTAGATATCCTGAGTTATAAGGTTCTCTAGGTGGGTAAAGTTCTCGCATTTTTAAAGGATTTATACTGTGATGATGTTTATTTTACATCAGTGAGAAACCCGGTTTGTTAAACAACACCTTCGCCAATGTTCTGAAACGCCCCCCAGCCCCCCAGGCTAAAGCCTGGGGCTACACAAACAAAGCCCGCCTGCGCGGGCTGTAAGAATTTCAGCCCGCGCAGGCGGGCTTTGTTTGTATAGAGACACCCTTAAGGGTGTCGGATTTTGGCGAAGGTATTGTTAAAAAAACCCGGTTTCTGCTAGCGATCGCTCAAACTTCCGGCAGTTTCATTAATCAGCGATCCTGCGGTTTTTTCAATGATTTCTGCACCTGGTTGTTCCTGTGGTTTTCTAGTATACCAATATGCCCAAGCAATCAAAACTGCTTGAAATGGAAGTCTAACCCAGTACAGTACTTGATTGTGGGGAATTCCTTCAATCGGAATATTATTGACTGCCATATTGATATTAGCGGGAAACACGGCGATAAATAAAGCAATCAATCCCCACGCCGCTGCGACGCTGACAAAGGGAATCATTAACCCAATTCCGCCTAAAATCTCAAAAAAGCCGCTAATGTAAACCAACGCAACCGGGTTAGGCAATTCGGGTGGCACAATTCTAGCGTATTGTTCGGGTCTGATAAAGTGGGTAATTCCCACGATGATGATACACACCGCAAAGATACCGCGCAGTATTTCTTTACGACGATGGGAGTTGCTATGGTGTAGTTTCATAAGGGTAGCGATAACTCTACCCAAACCCTAGCAAGAGAGGATAGGAATTTTTTCTATCTCAAGTCTGAAAGCAATTCGTTTGGGGATGCGAGAGCTTCGCGTGCGGTCGGCATATCGCTCACCCTACACAAATCCAAGGGAATTATCTTTCTTACTGCACCATGATACAATTTTTACTGACTAGATTAAAGTAGCGATTGCATTACTATCTGAAGTCTAAAATTTTATGATTTATTTGCCTTACATTTCCGATGATGACCTAGAAAGTGCCGTTCAATCTGTTGTTAATTGTATTTTCCAAGTTCAAGCAGAACGATCCGATATATATAGAAATGTTATATATCCTTTTTCAGCTATATTTGATGGTGTGGTTAATCGCATCATTCTCGATGATTTGCTTCTCAAAGAAACAGTTAGACAAGAGCAAAAAACTGTTCAAAATGCCATCGGGGAATTTCATCAAAAAATTCTAGGTAGTATACCTGGCTGGCAAAATCTTGGTACGGGTCAACTAATAGATGTTTGTAATCCTATCACAAAAATTATTGCGTATATAAAAAATAAGCATAACACTGTCAAAGGAAGTGACAGAACATCTATCTATGAGAATTTATTATACGCAATGCCAACCCCAACGTATCAAGACTTTACAGCCTACTATGTAGAAATAATTCCAAAAAAAGCTAGAAAAAATTTAATTTATAATCGACCCTTTACTCGTATATATAATAATACTAAAAAGAGACGATATCCCAATTTGAAAAGATTAATTATTAACCGTAAAAAGTTTTACTATCGCTCATTGAGTATGCTGTTCGAAATTTTACCGGACGCGATTAGTAAGGTTGCAGGAGTGAATCAATTGAGTCAAGCAGAAAAGGAAAGATTTAGAACTTTGTTCGATAGAGCTTATTGAATTAATAGCTTAGATTTAGCTAGATAATAAAGCATTAACTATTGCCCGTCCTAAGTGATACGCAAAACTCACAGGAACCGCATTGCCAATTTGCTTATACTTAGAACCCATTCCACCTATAAATTCCCAATCATCAGGAAATGTTTGAATTCTGGCATACTCTCTTACCGTAAAAGGTCTAGTCTCCTCTGGGTGACAGCGCTCAGTCTGTTTTTGTGAAGGTGAAGTCGTCAGGGTTAGACTGGGTTCATCCCAAGAAATTCGACGCGCCATACCAGTACGTCCACCTGTGAGATAGTAGCTTTTCATCATGAAGCTTTTCTGAATTTCTTCAGGCAAATCTCGCCAACATCCACCAGGAGGAACTAGCGCTAAAACAGCAGATCTTTTTGGGCTATATTTCATTCCCTCAGAAGGCGGAACATCTTTTAGTGCATCTCTTAAGGTAAGTATCTTGGGTGAGGGTGCAGGATACTGAAACCGAATACCCGGACGAGTTCCAACAATTATGATTCTTTCTCGCTTTTGTGGAACGTCATAATTCACTGCATTTAGTAAACGATATTGAATGTTATAACCAAGAGATTCTAAAACTGATAAAACTGTTTTAAGTGTTTGGCTTTTTTGATGGCTGATTAATCCTTTGACATTTTCAGCTAAAAATAGTTTAGGCTGTACTTCTTTAATGCAGCGGGCAAATTCATAAAATAAAGTACCGCGAGTGTCTTCAAACCCTAAACCTTTGCCTGCATAGCTGAAGGATTGGCAATTGTGAACTACAACTTGTTGTACACAATAGGAGTTATCATCAGCTACTTCAAAGTTGAAAACCTCTTGATTTTCCACAGGTAATAAATTTACTCGTTTAATCTTAAACCAGGCATATCCATCTTTAAAAATGACCGCATGATTACCAGAGTTAAAGCCTCTAAGCATATATGTTTTCGTTTTGACAAGCCTTCCCTCTATAATTTTTTCTACTGGCTGATGAGAAATAATGATATGCGTACTTTTGCCTAACTTCAAAAACAACCGCTGAAGTCCAGCTATGACGTTATAAGAAACAGATGTAATTGAATTTGTGCATCCGTCAGCTGCTATAAACCCATCTAAAAATTCCTCAATATATTCCTTAGGAGCATTTTGTACCCACTCTGGAATCTTTTTGCCCTGTGCATACTTACCAAAGGACTTTAGTAGGTGATACCACATAGCACTAGAACAACCAAACTTTTCACTAGCTCCCGTTCTGCACTGTTTAGACGTTAGCGGTAAAACAGCTTGAAGTTTCCCAAGAACAACTTCTCTGTTTTTGTCTGCAACTGCAAATCTAATTTTATAAGTAGGTCTACCATCAGGCTTAAGCGTATCCTCAATCCAACCATCACCTAAAAAGTATCCCATTAAGAACCATAGGTTTTTGTCGCCAAAATCAGGAGACACTTCAATAGCAGTGTCAGAATTCTGCTTGAGCAAAAAGCTGAAGCAAGGTAAAACAGATTCTTCGTTGACTTTAATTCCTACATAATGGTGTTGTGTTAATTGATCTGCATTCACCCATGCAGGATTGGACAATATAAACCCATATCTTCTGACAGAGTTATTCCAGACTCTTTTTCTCTCAAGTGCAAAAAATGGATGTTCTGGCGTGCAGGTAATCTCTTCTCCAAGATACATTACTTTTAAGCGGTAGAGATTTCCTGAGAAGTTCTTTCTTTGAATATTGACTATGGGTCTAAATGTACCAGTATGGGTCAACAGCAAATCCTCAAAATCTACTGATTCAATTTCTTTGTACCCAGAATCAGTTAGTACCTGAGTTCCTGAGACAAAACAAGGAAATCCACCTGTTACAATATCCGCAGTCATGCCTTGAAAAGAAACTTTGGATACATCGCCATGAATCACATTCCACTCGGGACGATTATGTCGCAGCGTTGCTACAGCATCTTTGTCAATTTCAATTAGCGCTTTGGCTCCTAATCCGGCTTTTTCTAATCCCAGCGCTAAGCCACCAGCTCCGGCAAATAGCTCAATCACAGTCGCTGTAGCTGCGCTCGGCTCCTGAACGTTAGGCTCTGTGTATGGCAGTTCAAACAAACTTAGCTGTCGGTACATGGTCAGGCATCGCTCAACCCTCTGCTAATTATTAAATTAGCTAATTAGCCAATTGTCAATACAGCTACTTAGCTAAGGTATACTAACAGAAACTGTTCATCTTTCATAAGGCAGATGGCTCAAACACAAAGAAAGCCTGTATACATACAGCCAAAACACCACGATATCTTAAGGCGCATCGCCTACGAGCAGCGTTGCAATATATCGGACGTGTTGGATGCAGTGTTAGAGCAGGTAAATTGGGAAAAAGTTGCTAAGGATGCGGGGGATAAACCTTTACAGAGAGCGATGGAACGGGCAGGAAGCTATAAAGTTTAAAGTAAGCTAACTCTATCGTTAGAACTACATCGATTCCAAACGCTGGCGCAATTTGCTACTGATAGTATCGATTAAAGTTACAACAACTAACAGCACGAGCATAATCGTTGCTGCTTTTGTCCGCTCAAAACTATCAATATAGGTTTTCAATTGAAACCCGATCCCACCCGCACCTACTGCACCTAAAACCGAAGCGGCGCGAATATTATATTCAAACATATATAATGTGTAACCCAATCCCAAGGGCAACACTTGCGGTAAAATTCCGTATTGAGCTATTTGTATCCAAGAAGCTCCACCTACTCTTAAGGATTCTATCGAACGCGCATCAACTGATTCAATTGCTTCTTGATAAAACTTCGCCAAATATCCAATTGTGTAAATTCCTAAAGCTAAAGTACCTGCGGGTGCGCCGAGTCCAATTGCTGCGACAAATATCAATCCCAATACAATCGAAGGCACGGAACGAACTGCATTTTGCAGCAAGTTCGCTATCCATTGCAACCAACGCGGCGCGAGATTTCTGGCGCTTAAAATTGCAATGGGTAGGGATATAATTGCGCCGATTGTAGTTCCCCAGATCGACATCTGGATGGTTTCAATTAAGGCTTTTACGGCAATATCTATAATTTCAAAATTCGGAGGCCAGAAGTCTGTCAAAAAATTCACTACGTATTTCCAGCTATCTTCAACGATCGCTTGGTTTATTTTGAGTCCTTGAAATGCCCAATAATAAACTAAAATAACAAAGATGATAGTTCCCAATCGAGTTAACCAAACGAGGGGATTTGGGATTTTTGTTTTACCGTTGGGTTGTAAGGATTTCGTCACTCTAAAGTTAACTCCAATCTAAAAATTGCTAATTGCTAATTGCTAATTGGTAATTGGTAATTGTTATTTTGATTACTCATTACCTATGAGGTATTAGCTAATCTAAAATCTAAAATTCCCTCGTGACAGGGGCCATCATAAACTATACGACCTGCATCGAGGACAATGGCGCGTTTGGCGTAGGTGGATGCGATCGCCAGGTCATGCAACACCGTTACAATCGTCATTCCCTCTGCATGTAATTTGGCAAAAGTATCCATCACCTGTCGCGTTGCTAAGACATCTAAACCCGTGATCGGCTCATCGGCGAGTAAAATTTGAGGGAATTGGATTAACGCGCGCGCGATCGCTACCCGCTGTTGCTGTCCCCCGCTGAGTTTCCCCGTTTTCTGGTAAGCTAGGTCTTCCAATCCCAAAGATGATAGCAATCTTAGGGCAATCTTGCGATCGCTCTCCCCAAATCCCCAAAAAGTCTCCCAACTCGACAATTCTCCCAAACGTCCGCACAGCACGTTATCCAAGGCAGACAATTGACGAATTAATCCCCCGCCTTGAAATATCATCGCCACATCGCGGCGAATTTTGGGCAGCGTCCGGGGAGTCATCATCAAACTATTAATTCTGATTTCTCCCTTTTGCCAGGGAACTAACCCCAACATTGCCCTTAATAGAGTAGATTTTCCAGCCCCGTTTAATCCTAACAGTGCTACAAATTCACCCTGTTCAATCGTACAACTAATCCCATTCAGGATAGGACGTTTAAGAGCTTTGTTGTATCCGGTTTCTAGATTTTCGCACTCAATAGTCATTGGTAATTTAGCGATTGCAGATTGCAGATTGCAGATTGCAGATTGCAGACTTTAAATTTCAAATCTAAAATCTGCAATCTTGAAATTTCTCTATGGTTCTAATCTGGCGCGTTGTAATGCTTGACGCATCGGCGCGAGGTGACGGTTGTGATCGACGCGGCGTAACTCTGTTGAATTATACAGGGCGCGGAACATGCCGTTATTTGCGGGCTGATTTAATTTCATCAGCGCGTTGATAATCCGATCGCGCATCGGTGCTGGAACGTCGTCATCAATTACAATTCCATGCGCTGGTACGCCGGAAATCGAATACAAAACTCGCAATTGCGACGCTTCCGCTGGCGTAATCCACGGGGGATTTAAAGCATATTCCGATACAGCGGCAACATCCGCCTGTCCCCGCAGCACTGCTTGCAACGCACTGCTGTAGCCATCGCCATAGGTAACTTGGCTAAAGAAACTATCCAACCGATCTGGTCCAGTCACAATCCCCCGACCCACTAAATCCCCCGTCGGGATAATAAATCCCGATCCAGAGGTGCGAGAAGCAAACGCCATTCTTCTTCCCCGCAGTTGGTTGAGGGTTTGTTGCGGGTTCGCTTGGGTACGCAGGGGGCTATCTTTTCGTACCACCAAAATCGAATCGTAAGTATTTCCACCGGAATAGTCCGAGCGCACTTCTGCCAGTACCATGCGCGCTCCCGTCGCTTGTTCGGCTCGGATGGCGGGACGGCTGCTTAAGAACGCCACATCGACGCGGTTCGCTCTTAGAGCTTCAACAGCGGCGGTTTCATCTGATACGATAGCTTCTACGGGCATTCCCAGTTCCCGCGAGAGGAACTGCGCCACCTGATTCGCCTTATTTTGCAAGTCCGTCGAGTCTCTGCGGGAAGGGAAAGCAATTCTCAGCTGGGTGATAGTATTTTGGGCTATTGGCTGTTGCACTCCATGCTCTGGAGTGTGGTGAGCGATCGCTTGCGGCACTTTCTGAACTACGTTAATGCCAATACTTGTCAGTGCTATTAGTGCTGAACTTGCACCTAGTAGTATTTTTTTTCTCACAACTCCAACTTATGTTTTTGTGAATAGGGAACTTTCGCCACTTCCTATATAAAGTTAGTGGCAACAACTGCTTAATACAGTTTTAAGCATTTGCAAATTAAAGTCAACTACTTTTGCAAAAAAAAGTCAATAAGCTGGGCAGGGGCTAGGGGCTAGAGTGGGTAACTTGCGATACAGTTGAAAATCCAAGATTGTTGTATCTGACCGTAAACTCGCTTTCCCCAGTCCTTAGTTCCTAGTCCCTAAACAACGGCGATGCATTCAATTTCCACTCGGACATCCTTTGGCAGACGGGAGACTTGGACGCAAGCGCGGGCGGGGGCAGTAGCTTCATCGAAATAGCGGGCGTAAACCGCATTCATCGCGGCAAAATCGTTCATATCTGCCAGGAAAACGCTGGTTTTGACGACATTCGACCAACTAGCATCGGCAGCCGTCAAAATGGCTTCGAGGTTAGCCATAACTTGTTCAGTTTGCTGGGTAATATCACCCGTGCCAATAATTTCCCCCGTCTTGGGGTCGAGGGGAATTTGTCCGGCGACGAAAATCATTTGACCAGAGGCAGCGATCGCTTGATTATAAGGCCCTACAGGTGCAGGTGCGGCGTCAGTGCGAATAATTTTGCGAGTCATTACTAATAAGACAGGGAATAGAGACTAGGTTTGTTAGATTATGAGTATATTTACCATATTTTGAGCCTAAAAATTGCTGAAAACCCAGTTTTTTCAGAGAATGCATAAGCTCGACTGTATCAGACATATGTTTAATTGACGCTGATAGGTACAGGAGAGCTAGTCATGAACGGTAAAATTTTGTTACGGAGAGTGGTAGCGATCGCTACCACAAGTCTTGTACTAAGTTTATCTGTTCCTGCGGCGGCGGGGGACGAAGTCGATCTGCACACCCTATGCTCTAAATTTCCCTTAAATTCCCGCTGCCAAGGATACCAAATCCCAGTACCGCTGGAAGAACGCTCTGGAGATCTAGGCGAATGTAGCTTAAAAACAGGTGAAACTACCAAAGAAGGCGATTGTAAAGTACTTCTAACCGAGCAAAAGATAACTATCTACATGGAAGAAGGCGAAGAACTAGAAATTTTACAACGCCAGAAAACCACAAGAGAATACAACATTTCTATCCAGGATATTACCGCGCTATCTTACAAAAAAGAGTCAAGAACCCCCACAAGTCGGCGCGTCAGAAACTTTCTCTTATTTGGAGTTTTGGGTGCTGCACTCACTCGACCAGATAAGCTAGCGCAAATAGATATTGGATTTACCGACTCATCGCCAAATCCACCAGTTCCAAATACATTGACTCTATTGCTCAAAAGAGACACTGGGACAACTTTAAAAGATCAGCTAGTGCAATTAACTGGTATAACTGCGGTTGAACCAGAAGCAAATAGTTAACAGCAGTCAAAACTTGCCAAAGCTGAGTGGCTAATAGCTAATTATCCAGGAAAAGACGAGCAATTAGCGATTAGCTACTTGCTCAATCTGCATACGTACTCTTGCATACAGACTGCTATCAAGCCACCACAGGAGTTTGCTGTTGTGTAGGTAACACAACTATCCACTTACCTGTAATTGGATCTCGATAAGCCGTAAACGGATTCTGCTTCAACTTGACTTCTTTTGATTTAACCATAAAGATACACTCCTCTCTGGTTACAAATACATTTTACCGAATCTTTAATAACTGCCTGGGTGATTAAAGATTCGGTAAAATGTGATAACTTTACGCCTCAACAGTGATGGCGATCGCACCCAATTAGCTCTCCCCTAATTATCATGGTAAATCTTGCTTTTTGGGACTTGGTCATAGAGCATAGGATAGTGAAATAATTTTTACAGATAATATTTTAGACGCTGATAGTGGTTTTCAATTCGGTGCAACGCCACATTGCAGGGACACGGCATCGGAAAAACTTTGAGCGATGGCAGAAAACTTACTTTAGCCTTAGTCCCTACCCGCCGTTGAAGAGGACGCTCTGACGGGGGGACACTCTGACGCTCTGACACCCCATGGTAGGCGCCAGGGGATTCCAACTTTGAAGCATTTTCCTATTATCCACGAATAAATTCGGGGGCTTCTGACCGGGAGCTTCGATCTTGAGAATGGTCGCGCAGAGCGTCTCCCCAACTCCTTTGTCAGAGCGTCTTCTTGGTGATACTGGAAACATTGCCGGGACACGGCAGGGGAAAAACTTTGAGCGATGGCAGAAAACTTACTTTAGCCTTAGTCCCTACCCTGTATTTAACGTTGCTTTAAGAAACCCGGTTTCTGGGGGAAATCAAATCGCAGCGATGCAGTCAATTTCGACCAATACATCTTTAGGAAGACGGGAAACTTGAACGCAGACGCGGGCGGGAGCAGTCGCGTCATCAAAATATTTAGAATAAACCGCATTCATCGCCGCGAGGTCGTTCATATCCGCGAGATATACGGTAGTTTTGACTACATTTTCTAAACTAGCACCAGCAGCGGCAAGAATTGATTTGATATGTGACATTACCTGTTCCGTCTGCTTTGCCACATCGTCAGTATAGACAATCGTACCAACTCTAGGGTCGATAGCAATTTGACCTGCAACAAAAATCATTTGACCGCTAGCAACAATCGCTTGATTGCATTTCCCTAATACTGCGGGTACTTCCTCTGTGCGAATGACTTGGCGAGTTGTTGGTATTGGGTTTTCTAGCGAAGCTGATTGATGGCGTAATTGTTCGTCAAAAGCTTCTAATTGATAAATTTCTCCATCGGGCATGATTGCATCGCTTAGGTCGGCATTTTGGAAACTACAATTGTAAGTTCTGGCGTTAATCAAATTTGCCGCTCTTAAATTAGCTCCATTGAGATTTGCTCCGATCAAATTAGTCCAGTTCAGAATAGCTCTTTCTAAATTTGCTCCTCTTAGACAGGCTTTTTGTAGGTTTACCTCTGCTAAATTTGCTGCTTTAAAATCTATATCATTTAAATTCATACCAGATAAATTGGCTTTGTATAGATTGGCTTTTTGGAGGTTACATCGCTGAAGTTGTGTATTTTGGAAGGTTGCTTCCGACAGATTTGCCAAAGTTAAATCCGCTCCCTGAAAACACGCATCCGTTAGATTTGCTTGGTTTAGATATACTCTACTTAGGTTAGCCTCGTACAAGTAAGCTAAGCTTAAATTTGCACTACTCAAATTGGCATCTTTCAGGTTAGCCTTGGATAAATTAGCACCAGTCAAATTAGCCTGACTTAGGTTGGCTTTTGTCAAAGAAGCATTTTCTAAGTCGGCATTAAACAACTTGGCATGACTCAAATCTGAAAAACTCAAATTGGCATCGGTCATATCTGCCCAATTTAGGTTGGCAGATTGCAGATTGACTTGAATCAAACTTGCGCCAAGCAGGGAATATCGCTGCAAATTTGTGTTGTAAAGGCTAGCTTTTGTTAGATTCGCCCCGCTCAAGTCTGCACCAGACAAATTTGCTTCACTTAGGTTTATGCCACTGAGGTCAGCACCTATTAGATCTATTCCTCTTAAGTCTTGTCTGCGAAAGTCACGTTCGCCTGCTGCGGATCTTTCTAAAAGTTCATCAGCGTCCATAATTACCCTCACAATCTCTGTGAGTTAGTCTACCCACCCAAACACTACTTCTAACACCGAATCCACAGCTATACATCTCTCTCTACCTCTTCTTCTTCGCGTTCTTCGCGTCTTCGCGGTTCAAATCATCAAGATAAACGAGGACGCATATGATAATGCCGATAAATCCAATAATCCCGCAGAATCTTATCGTGGTCAAAACAAAGATTTGCCGGAACACTCCAAGACTCAAAAACACCTAAATTCTTCGCATCATCCGCAGCTTGAGGTTCACCAGTCGCCGTAGCAATAAAAACCACACTCAACGTATGCTGACGCGGATCGCGATTCGGGTCAGAATATACATAAAACTGTTCGATTAATTCCACCTTCAACCCCGTTTCTTCCTCAGCTTCCCGGCGCGCCGCCACCTCCACCGACTCCCCATAATCGACAAAACCACCCGGAATTGCCCATCCGAAAGGTGGATTTTTGCGCTCAATTAACACAATCGGTCGATGGGGTCGGTCAATTAATTCGATAATGATATCAACCGTAGGGGCAGGATTTCGGTAGGCCATAAGTAAGCAGGTGAGTAGGTGAGAAATGTAGGGGCGGGTTTTACCAACAACCTGAGAATTTAACTCTTCCCGCCCCGGTGGGTAAGCAGCTACCCATTAAAAGACATACCATACCGAATACCAGGTGTCGCACCAGAGAAAGGTTTCAAACCAGAGCCAACCATGATAATCTCAGAACGGTGGCAAGCGATCGCAGGATAATTATGCCGTTTCCCAGGTCTAGTGGCATTTTGTTACACCCTACCTCTTTTCCCGGTCAGTACGGGATTGGGGACTTAGGGGCAGAAGCTTATCGGTTTGTAGATTTTTTAGCAGAAAGTTCCCAGCAATTCTGGCAGGTTTTGCCTTTAGGGCCGACAGGATACGGAAATTCTCCCTACATGTGCTATTCTGCCGTAGCGGGAAACCCGCTCCTGATTAGTCCGCAACGACTGTATAACGATGGATTGCTCATTGATGAGGATTTTGCCACCTTACCAGCATTTCCAGAGCAAACGGTAGATTACGATCTAGTAATTCAAACCAAGATGCCCTTGCTAGAGAAAGCTTGGGAAAGGTTTCAAACCAATGCATCCAAAGATATGCAATGGGAATTTCAGGAGTTTTGCGATCGCAAAGCCTACTGGTTAAATGATTATGCCTTATTCATGTCGCTCAAAGATGCCTTTGAAGGCGACAGCTGGCACAATTGGAAACCTGCCATTTCCAAGCGCAAACCAGAAGCAATCGAAAAATGGGAACGCCGACTCGCCTATGAAATTTCTTACCAAAAATTCCTGCAATTCGAGTTTTTCCGCCAGTGGACAGAACTGAAACAATATGCCAACTCGAAAGGCATCCAAATTATCGGCGATATTCCCATTTATGTTTCCCACGATAGCGCCGATGTGTGGGCGAATCCGGAAATCTTCTGCTTAGACGAACAAACTGGCGTCCCGGCACTGATGGCGGGTGTCCCCCCCGACTATTTCAGCGAAACGGGACAACTATGGGGAAACCCAGTTTATAACTGGGAGTATTTGCAAAAGTCAGAGTTTAAATGGTGGATACATCGCTTCGAGGCGTTGCTAGATTATGTCGATGTAATTCGCATCGACCACTTCCGAGGATTTGAAGCATATTGGGCGGTTCCCCAAGGGGAACAAACTGCTACTAATGGCACTTGGATGAAAGCACCCGGAGAGGAACTTTTTCAACAACTAAGGCACCAATTAGGAAAATTACCCATCCTCGCTGAAGATTTGGGCGTCATTACCCCAGAAGTAGAGGCGCTGCGAGATCAATTTGAATTTCCGGGCATGAAAATTTTACACTTTGCCTTTGGTTCCGATCCTGGAAATAGCTATTTACCTTTCAATTATCCCAACAACTGCCTCGTTTACACTGGCACCCACGACAACAATACAACCGTGGGTTGGTTCGAGCAATTGTCAGACCATGAAAAAGATTACCTGTTGCGGTATTTAGGTCGAATTGGTGAGGCAGGAATTCACTGGGATTTAGTCCGTCTCGCACTCAGTTCGGTAGCAAATCAAGCGCTGATTCCGCTGCAAGATATCTTGGGATTGGGTAGCGAAGCGCGCATGAACCGTCCCGGCGTCGGCGAAGGTAACTGGGGGTGGCGCTATCTTCCCAATGCTTTAACTTCAGAAATAACCTACCGCCTCCGCCGCATGACCGAAATATACAACCGCGCACCGAAATAATTTCAGATTGCAGATTTTAGATTTTAGATTTTAGCAACGCGCCGCTTTTAATCTAAAATCTAAAAGGATCTCCGATTTTAGATTACAGCGGTTTTCAGAGGGAAATACCACGCTGTAGGGGCACGGCGTCGGAATATCTTTGAGTTACTAACAAAACTTACTGGTGTTCCCTACAACCACCTGTATTACATCCAATTGCCAGCTGTAGGGGCACGGCGTCCAATATGTTTGAGTTACTAACAAAACTTACTGGTGTTCCCTACAACCACCTGTGTTACACCCAATGGAAAACCGCTGTAAAGGCTTTTGAATGTCAAAAATTACCCCAAAATTACTCAATTGTCAAGAGCCAATTTTAATGTAAAATCAAATCGGCAATTCTTCAATCTAAAATCCAAAATTCCATTATGTTTTTTCCCAGATCGAGCGGTGTTTTGCTGCATCCCACCTGTTTTCCCAGTCGATTCGGTATTGGTGATTTAGGGTATGAAGCGTATCGATTTATTGATTTTTTAGCAGAAAGCAATCAGCAATATTGGCAGATTTTACCATTATCACCAGGCGATGAAAACCCTTATGTATCTTACGGGGCAATGGCGGGAAACCCGCTGCTAATTAGCCCGGAAAAGTTGCGGGATGAGGGATTGTTATTTGATAGCGACTTTTGGAATTTACCAGAATTTAACTCAGAAAAGGTAGAATTTGAAAAAGTCAAGCAAATCAAGATGCCTTTGTTGGAAAAAGCTGGCGAGCATTTTAAAGTGAATGCTGACCCAGAACAACAAAAGAAATTTCGGGAGTTTGGCGATCGCGCGCGCCACTGGTTAGATGATTATGCCTTATTTATGGCGTTTCGCGAGACTTTTGGCAACGCTTGGTATGAATGGAAACCAGAAATTGCCAAACGCGATCGCCAAGCTATAGAGGCATGGCGGCGGCGACTGGCACCGGAAATATTCTTTCACAAATACTTGCAATTTGAGTTTGACCGCCAGTGGTCGAATTTAAAGAATTATGCCAACGAAAAGCGGATTAAAATTATCGGCGATATTCCGATTTATGTTTCCCACAATAGCGCCGATGTGTGGGCAAATCGGGAGATATTTTGTTTAGATGAAGCAACCAACCAACCCACCCTAGTTGCCGGGACGCCGCCCGATTATTTTAGTTCATCGGGTCAATTGTGGGGCAATCCAGTTTATAACTGGGAAAAATTGCAACAGCAAAACTTTCGCTGGTGGGTGCAGCGCTTCGAGACGGTATTAGATTATGTGGATGTAATCAGGATCGACCACTTCCGAGCATTTCAAGCTTACTGGGTAATCAAACCAGAGGAAACATCTGCTATTAATGGCAAGTGGGTAGAAGCGCCGGGAGAAGCTTTGTTGCAGCAGGTGCAAGAAAAACTGGGCGAACAACCGATTATTGTCGAAGATTTAGGCACAATTACCAAAGAAGTGTTGGAATTGCGGGATCGCTTTCACTTCCCCGGCATGAAAGTATTGCAATTTGCTTTTAACGGCGATCCGGATCATCCTTATTTGCCATTGAACTATCCGCGCCACTGCCTAGTTTATACCGGCACTCACGACAACGACACAACCCTCGGTTGGTTCGAGAAATCATCCGAGCGAGAAAAATCTAGCATCCGGGCATATTTGGGTCGTACCAGTACCGACGAAATTCACTGGGAACTGATCCGTTTGGCACTCAGTTCCGTAGCGGATCAAGCAATTATCCCGCTGCAAGATCTGCTGGGATTGGGGAGCGCAGCGAGGATGAATAATCCGAGTCAAACAGAAGGGAATTGGGTTTGGCGTTACCGAGGCGATGGGTTAACCGCAGAATTGCGCGATCGCCTCAAAACCATGACCACTACCTACGGTCGCGCCCCGATTCACTATTGAACCTTCTGTCAGACTGGTAACTAGCCATTAGCCATTAGCCATTAGCCATTAGCCATTAGCCCTTTTAACGACCAATTGACTTAAAGGTCAATGTTTTTGGCTGACCCAAGTCTCCCATTGGCTTGGCTTCCTCCTGATTAAAAGCCAAAATCACTCCCCCAGCATTGCCAGATCGGACAACCAGTTCCTGCTTGGCTGTCCAAGTGCGCTTCTCGCCTTTTTTGAGCAGCCCCTGATACTTGGTTTTACCATCCACTTTAACCCGCACCCAAGACTCTTCCTTAACCTCGATGTCCACTCGGACTGCCTCCCCCGGTTTAGCGACGGGGGCGGTAGCGGCGGTGCTGGCAACTTCAACACCTTCAGACTTGGATTTATCTGCCTTGGGCGATGTCCGGGGTGCGGCAGATTTGGCGACGGACAATCTTCCCCCTGCCACGTTGCTCACTGGTGCTGGGGAACGCTCGATCAAGCTAGACAAACCAGTTACCGCACCGATAACCAAAAATATATAAAACAAGTAAAGGTGAACTGGCTTTAATTGAGGGGTATACCAATTGCGCCAGGAACGCTTGTTCTGAAAACCTACTGCCGTAGGGAAGACGCTGGCGAATTCCGCCCCGTTCAAACCCAGGGCATCAGCATATCGCTGAATAAAACCTTTAATGTATACAGGTTCGGGTAGGGGTTCCAACCTGCCTTCTTCAATGGCATGTAGCAAACGCGCCTGCACCTTGGTCTTAGCGGCAACTTCTTCCAAAGACAGCGCCTGTTCCTCGCGCAGATGGCGCAGGTAACCCCCCATCTCTGCTAGTTTCTCGGCTCGCTGTTGCTCAAGATAGGAAAGTATGTGCTCTTGTTGCTCCTGCTTCATAGACTGTGTTCCTTGACCTCTACTGGCACATCTACATGAGTGTAGGGAGATTTAACCAAATTATCTGCTATCTAACAATACGTCGATCAACTCTTTACTACTGGGAGCGCAAGAAATTTAACTCAAATTCTTTCAAGGGACGATATTGACCGGGAGGGAGGGAGCGGACTCCAGGGGGTTGTAGTTGAATCGGGCCAATTGCGACGCGGTGCAGTTGTAGGACGGGGTAGCCCAATTGCTCGGCAACTCGTCGAATTTGGCGGTTTCTACCTTCAGTAAGGACGATTTCCAAAAGGGTTTTGTTGTTTTTTGGCTGGGTTTTTAGCAAAACGACTTGGGCGGGTAGGGTTTTTTTGCCATTGAGGACAACGCCAGAGCGCCAGGTTTCTAATATATCTTCCGAGGGCTGGCCTTGCACCCAAACATGATAAGTTTTGGCAACGCTATGTTTGGGATGGGAGAGGCGAAAGGTGAGGTCGCCATCGTTGGTTAGCAGCAACGCGCCTGTAGAGTCAGCATCTAGGCGTCCTACCGGGTGAATGCCGTGACCTTGCCGCTGTTTGGGGGGCAAAAAATCTAGCACGGTGGGACGACCTTGGGGATCGCTACAGGTGGAAACGACTCCAGCTGGTTTGTGCAGCAGCAGATAAATCAGTGGGGGACGATGGGCGGGGTGGATCGATTTGCCATCGACTTCGATCTGATCGCGACTCGGATCGGCTTTTTGTCCCAAATCCACCACGCTGCCATTCACCTTCACGCGCCCAGCCAAAATCATTTCTTCGGCTTGGCGACGCGAGGCAATCCCCCACTGGGAGAGAATCTTTTGCAGTCTTTCTGTCATGGCTGGACTGCTTGAGCGCAAAGCTTCAAAATCAAACCGGGTAAAAATACTGCTAAACTATGTACGAATCTTATCTGATGACGGTATCGTGCCAGACAAAACTTACTCAAATCAAGTATTTCGCTTAACTCGACGGAAAGCTTCCTGTTTCAGCCAAGGTAGTCGGCTCCAACAGTGTCCTCAGGCGTAAATTCCGCGCTTGCCGCACGTACAAGGGTTCTCTATTTTTTCCAGCCGAGCTAACAATTATTTTTGCAGCTTTTACCCATTCATTCAGCCAATTTAACGAATCGTGGTCAAACGATCGACCTTTTTATAGGCTGGCTAGTTTTGCAGCGCAGCGACTGGTTTACAAACCAGAATATTTTAAGCCTTGGTTTTCGGCATTATGGTAAATCTAGCATAAAATTACAACAAAGTCAATATGATAGAAAGAAATAACTAAGAGTAACTTTAGTAAAGTATTTGGCTATTTAGTCAAGCTCCCTAAAAAGCAACAATCCCGTGCATAAATCTCAAGTATCTCAACCTTCACCGCCCCTGCCAAGTCGCGTCATGGGTAAGGCGCTATCGACCGCCGTGGCGCTGTGGCTGCGTTCGCAACTCGAAGGAGTGGAAGACCTGCAAGTTCAGATTGATACAAGCTCGCGGCTTGTTTTTGCGGGTCTGATTCCCAAAGTAGCAGTTTCGGCTCGCGAGGCCATCTATCAAGGGTTATATCTGCGTCAAATTTCCCTGATAGCAAAAGACATCCAAGTTAACGTGAGGCAAATTCTCAAAGGACAACCTTTGCGCCTTAACGAACCCATACCAGTGACTGGCGAGTTGCTATTGCAGGAATCTGACCTGAATAATTCTCTCACATCTCCCTTGTTGGCGAATGGCTTAACTGAATTTTTAGTCACGCTGGTTCAGGGGGCAGGGGGGCAAGGCATATTAAAAGGTCAGCAAATCAGTTGGCGACAAATTAATCTCGCACCTTGTGAGATAATAATTAATGGCGTTTGCTTTGACTTTAGCGGTCAGGAAACACCCGTTTCTATCCGAGCTAAGGTAAGAGTAGAAAACGGGCATAAACTGCAACTCAATTCGCTCCAGATTGAATTGCTATCGCTACCCCCGATAGATTTAGATAGCTTTGAGTTAGATTTAGGCTCAGAAGTGGAGATCCAGGAATTAACTTTAAATCCAGGCGAGCTAATTTGTCGCGGGGGCATTTTAGTTAATCCTTAAGCGGTAATAGGTAACTCAAGTTGCTAGTTATCTCTCTCACAGCGGCTAATGGCTAATGGCTAATGGCGAGATTGGTAAAAATCCTATATTAGCAAGCTTGCAATTAGCAATTAGCAACGCCAAAGTTTATAACTAGCAACTTGAGTTAGGTAATAGGTAATTGAATTAAAAGGATTGTGGACTGCTGACCATTACCAATTACCAACTACCAATTACCAAGAATTACTTGGGCAGCAACGGTAAAAGTAGAGCCACAAAATAATAAGCCAGGGGAGCGGTAAAAACGTAACTGTCAGTGCGGTCTAAGATACCGCCGTGACCGGGAATTAGCTGACCGGAGTCTTTAACCCCCGCATCTCGCTTCATCATCGATTCGGTTAAATCTCCCAATAAGCTGGCGATACCTATTAGTAAACCCAAAGCCACGCCGGTAAAAGGCCAACCCGGCCAGTCTAGATACCATGCACCAGGGACGGCGACGGCGACGCTGGCAGCGACGCCGAAAACAGAGCCTTCTACAGTCTTTTTGGGGCTGATATCGCTCAGGCGAGTTTTGCCAAAAGATTTACCGAAAATATAAGCCCCGATGTCGGCGGCAATGATACAAGAAAAAGCGATCCCAATCGTGGTTAAACCCAGTGGCAGTGTTTTAAAATCCGTCCCTGCTGCGGGCCAGTAACCGCCAAGGGGTAAGTTGCTAGACTCAGCACTGCCAAGACCTCGCAGTCGCACCCAGTAACTGGGCAAATACCCCCCATAAAACAGTCCCATAATTGAGGTAGAAATATCTGCGATCGTGGAAAGTTTGGGCAGAAATAGCAGATAAAAACAAATCCCGGTTCCTGCTAGGGGAAATAAAGCATCGGCTAAGTCGCAAGACATCGTAGAGACTGCAAGCATGGCTAGGCTCATCACCACCGTTGTTTTTGCTGCTGGCTCAATTCCCTTGGCTCGCGCTAGCTGAAAATATTCTTGCAGACCTAGATAGACAATAACGCCTAAACAAATGGTGAAGTACCAACCACCAAACACAATCATTCCCAACGCGAGGATGATAGCAACAATTGCACTGTAGATACGAGACAAAGGCATGTGAGGATTTTGGATATTGAGTTTTGGATTCCCCCCTTGTCAAGGGGGGGCAGCGGGGATCGGATGGGGGATTTTGAGTTTTGGATTCCCCCCTTGTCAAGGGGGGCAGGGGGGATCGGATGGGGGATTTTATTTTATTTCAATCTAAAAGCTAAAATCTAAAATTTAGTCTAGCTTTTCGCCGCTCAGAATAAAAATGGGGTCGAGGGCGGCAAAGGTTTGATTGTTGCCCCGCACTTCTAAACGATTGACAGCAGATTGTACCACTTCGATGTTGCGGACTTGCAACGCGGCAAAGCTTTCTGAAATGGCGTAAAGACTCTCAAGACTGGAAGCAGTTACGACAATTCGACCAGCGGGTAACAAGTAGCGCCAAACTTCTTTGAGAATGTCTTTGATGGGGCGTCCTCCCTCGATGCAGACGCGGCTAGGGCGTGGGCTGAGGTCTTTGAGACACTCAGGCGCACTGGCTTCAATCACTTCTACATTGCCCACCTGAAACTGCTCGCAGTTGCGGCGGATCAAGCTTGCCACTTCTTCATCCCGTTCTACGGCAATAATCCGACCTTGGGGACAAAGTAACCCGACTTCCACCGGGATTGTACCCGTGCCTGCACCAATGTCCCACAAAACCGAGTCGGGTTCAAGCCGCAACTGGGAGATTAACAGCAGACGGACTTCTCGCTTACTCAAGGGTATACCGGGCAAGCGCTCGAACAGGTCGTCGGGGATGCCTGGGGTAATGTAAGGCCAGAGTTGAGAAGGCATAGAATTCCCTATTGGCGAGGATACCGGGCTGATTCCAACAGCGCTTAAGCAACTTCCTTCAAATTTCAGCTGGCAGCCGATTGGGAGTCGCAGATTGCGTGCAGCATCATAATTCAAGTTTATCGGTTGCTTGTTGCATTTTTTCGTTGCTACTAACACATCTCGCTTGGGGTAGCAGCGCAATCGCGATCGCGTTTATATAGTTTTTCCGGATTGCATTGATCGGCTTGGCTTGAATCTCTCACATTATTTGCCACTGAAACTGAAAAGCTGATGGCATTGAGTCCCCATAAACAGCGGTATTATCAGCGAGGCCAAAGATCTGCAAGGCCGAGCAAAAGTTGTCACCTTGTCAGGTAAAAGCAGATAATTAAACTGAAAATGGCTATGATTGAGAATCCAGGTTTCTTTAAGAAACCTGGATTCTGTTTGTAATCGCTCTAAAATTTTTTTGGCGGTGACGCCGGTTTTCACCTACGCCCCGCCTGCGACCATTGCGGCATTTTTCTGTAAACCAGAAAAACGATAAACCTCAATTCGTCGGCCTTTTCAGGCAAGGTTGTGAACTAAGGAATAGCCGCAACTTTAGTATAGCTAACAGTTGTGTTGAGGCTTTGCTTCTTGTTGATAATTAAAAACGGCGGGAGCGGGATTTGAACCCGCAAGTCCCCGATCTGGTGGAGACACTACCAACGATAACCCTCAATTCTGCGGCCTGTAAAGGCAAGGAATCGAACAAGGGATCTTCCCGCCATAAATCTATTTTATCTAAAATCCTGCAAGGCGAATTTATATCGCCCTGCAAGATTTAAGTTAAAGTTCACCCGTTGCTAACATTTGGATAACGCGAGGTGTATTCGGATCGAACCCTGCTAAATCCCAAGAAAGCGGATCGTTAGGATCTACCAAACTAATCCGATAAGGTGCAAGCGTCACATACACTGCTTTAACATTTCGATTCACTTTCTTGCGGTATTCTGCAAGTGCTTGAGAGGGATGTTTATAACCCGCCCAGCTTTCCGAATCAGTCCAAAAACAAACAACATCTGCCTTGAACTTATGCTTAATCATCCAGTCGTAAGCAACAGACGCATCCGTACCTCCAAAGTTTTGGTTACTCGCTTTGCGAACCGCAGAATTAAAACTATCTTTTGCAGTGATATCCAAATTGCGGAAATCGGTTGCAAAGCCGCGAATCGTGTAATTTTTCTCAGCCTTCGCCGTTACTAATGCCATTGTGGTAGCAATTTCACAGCAACTCAGTCCCATATCGGCAACTAAGCTACTCATAGAACCCGACACATCCACGGCGTGCATAAACACTTTTCCCGTTGGTTCTACCACTTCAAAAGATAGTTCAACCGCCGTTTCTAAAATGTCCACAATTCGGGGAACCGGGTTCCAAGTTTTCTGGCTGCGTCCCAATCTTCCACCCGATTCATATGTCTTGAGGGCTTGCAAAACATCAATGGGATGGATGCGACCTTTCCGCAAGTGTTCCTTGTTGTTGAGAACCGCTTCAACTCGCCTCAAATTATCCCCTGCATCGGCTCTCAGCACGCCCAATTCTGTCAGCGAACCCAGGTTTCGCAGCATTGCCCCAATCGGCATTTGATTAAACAACAATTGCCATGCTTGCTTGTCTAAAAAATCATCAATTGTGTATTTTTTATCCATTGTTATGCTCATAATGAACTATTTGGGCTAGATTTATGCAATAATAATATGGTATTAAGCACTCCTCCTAAGTAACTATAATTAAGTGGCATCTCCATCTGAAAAAGGCGCAAAACGATTAGCTGACCGGAATTTCGCTCGGCTTGGTATACACAAATCTTATGCCCAGCGGAAATTGGTTAAGATGATCTTGTTTGAATATGTTAAAAATGCCGGTGACAATATATGTTGGCAATGGGGAGAAAAAATCACAGAATATGATGAATTTAGCGTTGAGCATAAACAACAGTGGTCGTCGGCTGAAAATCCGCAGAAAGCCTATTTTGACTTTGATAACATTGCCTTTAGTCATCGAGCGTGCAACATTCAAAAGATTCGGAACAGCCCGCACAAGCGGAAACTGACTGCGTTTGATACGGAAATTGCCAAGGATCGTCTCAAGCGAAATCCATCTGGATTCCGATATGTTAGGATTTATGAGCATAAGGGTATTGTTAAATACATGGCTCGTGTTCCTCTTTGGCAAGGTGGAAAACGGCTGAAAGACTACTTCGGAAAAGCAAGGGAAAATCCTATTGATGCTGCCTATGATGCTGATGCTATCATGGTTGATTTGTATGGGGAGAAGGCTATCACTAATCAAAAACTAGGTTTGATTCCTCCTAGACAGGGATCGGAAGAACAATTGTTATGATTGCTCGCTGTTTAATCTGGCGATCGCATTATCCAAGGCACTTTTAACCATTTCATGGGTTAAGCGACCCTGGGAAATAGCTTCGTGAGTTTGGTCGGGATTCCGCTTCAGCCACTCGTACCACCAAATTTGAGCCAGCGCTTCGGAAGGGATTTGGGTTGGTAATTCTTCCCAACCTTTAATCACCCAATTAAATAGCAGTTGCTGGTCTTCTGTAGTTGGTTTGACGTGGAACAACCGCAAAGCATCGCGGTGGGAAAACCCTTGGCGCTGTTGATACTTCAGCAGTTGATAAGCTAACCCTTTAACATCTTCGCGGGAGAGCCAATTCTTACCCACTTCGCGAATCACTTTACCAAATCCCCGCAGGGATTTCGTGTAGTTCAGCCATTCGTAGAAATGACTGCCGGTGCGAACAACTTGGGGGAAGATTTCTTGGAATGCCTTTTTGGCTTCCGGTGCTTCACCCATTGACAGCAATACCAGGGCAAAAATTGGGGCGCTGTTGTTAATAGAACGTCCATCGCTGGCGTAGAGAATTTCTTCGGCGACGCGGGTGGGGTTTTTGGCTACTGCTTCCCTCACTACTGCGACAAAATCCTCAGTCAGTTCCTGCTTTCCCGCATAATAAGTACTTTTCGCCGTCCCAATTAATAGACACCGACGCAGCATTTTCCAAATGCCAGCATCGAACATCCACCCGCCAGAACGTCCCTGAATCATCTCCGCTTCCCGTCCAGGAATTGGCTGACTTTGTGGCGTTTTTTGCTGCTTTTGAGTGAAGAACTTATAGTTCATTTCTCCTCCGGCCTTTTCAGGCAAAAATTAAATAACGTGACAATATTTTGCGAATTTTATCTTCAGGACTTACCCAGAGGCCAGAAACCCGGTTTCGACCTCGATCTCTGGTTGCCAAAACAACGATTTTTCGGAGAAACCGGGTTTCTTGCTCGTCATGAGTGGCTGGATCTATAATTATTGGTATAGCTACTATTGCCTTTTTATGGTAACAGTAACAAAGCCTAAAAAAAGGTAAATTTTTATGAAAATACTAGCGATTTTCCTATCGACAATTACAATTGCCGTGTCCGCTTTAGCACTCCCCGCTCAAGCTGAGACTGTCTGTAAAGTTACAGACCCGACTGGGACTCCACTAAATGTTCGCAATCGACCCAATGGTAGAGTCATAAACACTTTAAGAAACGGCAGAGAAGTCCGTATTGATGAGATAGCTTCTGACGAGCAAGGACGCTCGTGGGCTAAGGTAGGTAGCTATCAAAATGGTCGATACAGAGTGTGGGGATGGGTAATCAGAGAATTTATTAGCTGCTATAACCGCTAATCATATCATGTCCCCAGGTATCGGTAGTGTATGGATGGCTAATTGCTAATTGCAAGCTTGCTAATTGCTAATTGTCAATTGCCTCCAGAGCAGCCATTAGCTATTAGCTATTAGCTATTAGCAGTTACACAACCGTTGCTATTGGACATGATATCAATCATCCCGATCTAAAACCTAAAATGGATTTGGTGTAGCAGAGCAGGATTTGAACCTGCATCTCGGCGAATCAAGGGGGGGTTCGTTTAATAGACGATAACCCTCGATTCATTCGGCCTTTTCAGGCAAAAAAATTGCGCTTTACCATTTAAGCTACCTGCCACATGGAATTTAAGATTGCAGATTTGAGATTTTAGATTTAATTAAATCTGCAATCTTCAATCTCAAATCTGAAATTATTTATTGGTGTGGCGAGACGGGACTCGAACCCGCAACCCTCCCGATTATGAGTCGATAACCCTCAATTCATCGGCCTTTTCAGGCAAGTTGCGAACAAGGATGTTTTTGGCGCTCTACCACTGAGCTACTCGCCACAGGGAATTTTAGATTTTAGATTTTAGATGTTATATCATGTCCTTAGGTATCGGTAGTGTATGGATGGCTAATTGCAAGCTTGCTAATTGATAATTGTCAATTGCCTCCAGAGCAGCCATTAGCGATTAGCTATTAGCAGTTACACAACCGTTGCTATTGGACATGATATTAGATTTTAGATTTAATTACATCTGAAATCTTCAATCTTAAATCTGCAATTGTTGTAGCGGAGCGGGATTTGAACCCACACCTCCGGAAAGTTGGAGCAGGTTTTGGGGTAAGTTGTAAGTTGGTTGCGATAACCCTCAATTCTTTGGCCTTTGCAGGCAAGGAGCGAATCAAGGAAAAAAGTATAACTGCTCCGGGTGGCAACTCTACCATTTGAGCTATCCGCTACTTTTAGGATTTAACTCCTTTGGGAAAAACTGCTTGTATTTATTACTGTAGTACATGTATTACTGAGTGTCAAGTAGTTGGGAAGCTAATTTTATGGCTGCGGCGGGGGTAGAGATTTTGCCTTGAATGCGGGCTAGCTGAATTTCGGTTAAAAGCCAGCCAACTTTTGGCCCTGCTGGGAGGTTAAGGGTTTTGATTAAATCTGTGCCGCCTACTAGCGGGGTGGGATGGGCAACTTGGTCATCGGGGATAAGATAGCGGTTAATTAAAGGTGAAATTTTATCGACCGAGATTCCCGTTGCTACTGCGACAACGGCTAAAGCTGGAAACACGACTCCCGCTTCGCGAAACAAAAAATACTGTTGGCGCAAAGACATTGGGGATATTTGCAATTGGGGCAAACATTTGAGGATAGTTGTCACGCCGCGAATTTCGGGGAGGCTGTATTTTATGGCTCTGAAAAAATCTTCAACGGAGGCGTTTTCTACTGTAATTCCAGCGCGAGAGTAGTTGATGCGAGGCTCTGCCTCGCTAGTCTCGCTCCCAGGCTCAGCCTGGGGGCGAGGGAGAGTCTCGCTCCCAGGCTCAGCCTGGGGGCGAGGGAGAGGAGGCTCTGCCTCCGGGTGAGGGAGAATCAGAGTGGCGAGTTTTGCGATCGCACTCCAACTCACCTTTCCCCCCGCTAACCCCGGAATACCAGAAGCGAGTTCTTCCGCCAATTTAGGCCAACTTTCTGCCAATATCGCACTTGCGCGGTCAACTGCTGCCACTAGCTCCAAATTATGGGCTGTGACATTATCGTGCAGCGCCCAGCGGAGGATTCCATCTTCCCAAGCCGCAAGTAACCAGGGAGTACCTTGAGGACTGCCCAAAAGATAGCCTAATTCTACCCGCACTCGTTCCGCCGCAATTTTACCGAGTAAAGGGGCAAATTCCCGCATCGCAGCACGAGTGTGAGGTTCGATGACAAAACCAAGTTGGGAAGCTTGTCGATATCCCCGTAAAAGCCGCAGAGGGTCATCTTGCAGGTTCTGAGGAGATACCATGCGGATAATGCCGCTCTGTAGATCGGCACAACCTTGCAGCGGGTCGATCAGTTCCTGAGTATGGGGGTTGTAAGCGATCGCATTAATCGTAAAATCCCGCCGATTCAGATCCGTTTCCAGCGTATCCCCCTCTTGCTGGGCAAAATCTGCGGTAGCATCCTTAAACACAACCCTGGCAATTTGTCGCTCGCGATCGAGTAAAACAAACCCAGCTTTGTAGTGACTAGCGATCGCGCGCGCCGTTTTCACCGCCCTTTCCGGCATGACAAAATCTAAATCCAAATACTCCCGCCGTCGTTGTAGCAGGGCATCCCGCACCGCACCCCCTACCATATAAGCAGATGGGGGCAACCATTCCAAACCAAAAGGCCAACCTTCAGGAGACAGTACAAAACCTTCCTTCCCTTCTTCCTTTCCTTCTTCCTTCGCGTCCTTCGCGTCTTCGCGGTTCATTTTTCCCCTCAAGACAAAGCGCAACAAAAATCAACCAAGCGACGCAGTAATCGCCCTCTTGCCTACGCTAGATTAACAGAAAAGCTTGTGGAGCTTGAGCAATGTGTATTTGCGTGAACTGCGAATATGTAGACCGCTGCATCACCTACCACGCAGTGGAAACCCAACATCAAGTGCCTCACTTGACGGAAAACCCGGATTTTGAGCCAAACGAACCCAGTATCAACGTTAACATCCGTCCGAAGGAGGATTTTATCGAAATGGAGTGGGATGTCGTTGGCTGCCTCAGCTTTAAGCGGGAAACTGGTAAGTGGGCGCGCTTGCGTCCTGGCGAGTTAGTCCCTACTTGAGGCGACTGTTGTGGAAAATAGGGGATATGTTGGGGCGCCAGGGCTGTGCGCCCCTTCTTTTGGTAAATTTGTAGGTCTGGGTTATAGTTGAGCGATCGCTTTCTCACCGCCTGCGGGAAAACTATACCAGGCAGATGCAGACAAGTCGTCCCAAACGCCCAGCGAAACAACACCAATTTTTTCCTCCCGATACACAATGATCCATCCACACACAGAAATCCTTTATGTCAATGAATTAATCGGCTATGGTGTATTTGCCACTCAATTTATCCCTAAAGGTACAATTATTTGGGTTTTAGATGAATTAGATCAAAAACTTGAAGAAGCTCACGTCCTATCTCTGGAACCCCTGCGACGAAAACAATTAGTAAAATACTGCTATCGAGATAACAAAGGTCGCTATGTCTTGTGTTGGGATATTGCCCGCTATATGAATCATAGCTTTAATCCCAACTGCATCAGCACCTACTATGAATTTGAGCTAGCCATTCGCGACATTTATCCCGGAGAACAATTAACCGAAGACTATGGATATTTTAACTTAGACGAACCTTTTTATTGCTTACCCGAATCCGGGAGTACTAGAACCAAAGTCATGCCTGATGATATTTTACATTTCTATCCAGAGTGGGATCGAAAAGCTTCAGAAGCTATGAAGTATTTAAACAAATTCCCTCAGCCCTTAAAATACTTGATCGCCCCAAAAGTTCTAGATACAGTTAATGCCGTTGCAGCGGGCAAAAGACCTATAGATTCCATCCGCAATTATTATTATGACAGAGCGATTCAACTTAGGGCCGTCAGTTAACTTTAACTTGTTGGAGTCTACTCAGAGCCAAAGCAGTAATGGCAGCTATTTCCGTCTCTAGCAGCGTTTAATGCCAAGGAAAAATTATGCAAACCACTGCTCCGGAATCAGCCCCGCACCCCCCGCGAAAGATTTCTATCGTCAAATCGATTGGTACGGGATTATTTCTTTCAGTTTTAGGCGGGACTCTGGTAGGATTGGGCAGCGCATCTTATTTATTTTACCAAGCCCTTGTCAAGCAGTCAAAAGCCGAATTAATTGCCAATTTGGATGTAAAAGCAGAAAACTTAGATGGCAGTTTTAAAACATTTGAAACCTCGGCAAAACTGGTTAGCGATTCTATCAAAACGCTTTATGAATCGGGAGAACGACGGGAACAAGTTTATGTTGACTTAATTCGTCGTTCTTTGCAAACTTTACCGCTAGGTACTGGATTGGGTTTCGGTCAACCACCTGAGAAGCGTTTAATTATTCCAGAGCGAAAGTATGCTTATCCTTGGGCAATTAGAGATCCAAATGGCAAAGTTATTGCTAAAGGCGGAGATACCGACCCCGAAAACTATAAAGAAAGCTATTTTAGAGAGCCAATTAAGGCAAGAAAGGGACTTTGGTTAGAACCAGTTAGCTACGAAGAAACAAACGTAGAACCACCCAAAAAATTTACGAGTACCAGCTATTCCTTACCTTTTTACAACAACAAAAAAGAGTTGCTGGGCGTACTGAATCAGGATTTAGAATTGGGATTTTTGAGCGAAAAATTATCCAAGCCAGTGATGAGAGAACAGGGGTATTTTGTCCTGGTGAGTGCTAAAGGAAATTTGATTGCTTATCCCCCCAATCCTAAATTAGCTCTCGCTCTGGAACCATTTCCTAAAATTAGTAACTATTCCCAACTATGGCAAGAAATTCATAAGAATATTAAAGCTAATTCTAACACCAGCGGCATCGTATCTTGGCAGGATGATAAAGGGAACCAGGAATTTTGGGCTTACCGAAGAATTGCTAACAACAATTGGATATTATTGGCATCAGTTCCTCAGTCGGTTGTTGTGGGACCATTATTACAATTCACCTTGGCTGGGACTGCATTAGCAGCATTGAGTGCATCGGTTGTATTGGCTGTAGTTGTTGCTTTGTTTGTCCGACGTTTAAATCGGCGTCTTCAGCCAATTATGGATGAATGCAATCAACTAGCTGAAGCTAATCCGAAAAGTGAAGAACTAATGAGTCGGGAAGATGAAATTGGGCGACTAACTATATCTTTTTATAACCTGCTAGGACAGGTAACATTTAACGAGAAGCGATTGCGAAAAGAAATGGCTCGTTCAGAGCAAGCATTAAAAGCATTGAAAAAAACGCAAGCGCAACTGATTCAAAATGAAAAAATGTCCAGCTTAGGTCAATTAGTCGCTGGCGTGGCGCATGAAATTAATAACCCGATTAATTTTATCTACGGTAACTTGCCTCACGCTAACGAGTACATGCAAGACTTAGTCAAGCTGATTGAATTATACGAGAAAAAGTATCCAAATCCAGATGCTGAAATAGAAGATTTAAGATCGGAAATTGAACTGGAGTTTTTAATTGCAGATTTGCAAAAGATTCTCTCTTCAATGAGTATCGGTGCTAACCGAATTCGCGAGATTGTTTTATCATTACGCAACTTCTCGCGCTTTGATGAAGCGGAAATGAAAGATGTAAATATCCACGAAGGAATTGATAGTACGCTGCTGATTCTGCAAAACCGATTAAAAGCTACAGCAGACCATCCTGAAATTCAAGTTATTAAGGAGTATGGTAAGCTGCCCTTGGTGGAGTGCTACCCCGGTCAACTCAACCAAGTTTTTATCAATATTCTCAGTAATGCGATTGATGCTATAGAGCATTACAATAGATCGCAACATCCCAATCCAAAAGAATACTCCGGTACTATCACCATCCGCACCGAAGTTATCGATGATAATTCCCACGTACAAATTCGGATTCGCGACAACGGTGCTGGTATTAGTCCCAACAACCTAAGTAAACTTTTCGACCCCTTCTTTACCACAAAACCCGTCGGTAAAGGTACAGGTTTGGGGCTATCAATTAGCTACCAAATTATTGTTGATAAGCACAAAGGGGAACTAACTTGCTTTTCAGAACCCGGAAAAGGCGCCGAATTTTGCATCGAAATCCCCATTTCTCAAAGCCAAACTGCTAATTAAACAAAGAAACCAGGTTGTTTGAAAAAACCGGGTTTCTGGTTATCTTAAATTGTATCTGGATCGATATTTAAATACCGCAATTTTGCCGCCAATCTTTCGGCTTTTTGAGTTGCGTTTTCAGCGGTTTCTTCTGGTGTTGGCACTAACTGTCCTTCAGGTGTAAAAAATCGCAATAGTCCCTGATGAATTCCCATACATAAACCTAGCTGCTGACTCCATAAATGTCCTTGATTATTTGGTTCTAAAGGTTGATACTTACCATCAACTAAATGAAACCCAGCGAATGAATTCTTCTTGACTGTAAGGATCGAACCAAAAATAATCGTGTGTGCGGAAAGTATCTTGGTAAAGTTTTTTCTTAAAATCTTTATCAGTATCAGCAGTTTATGGGGAAATAATTTCTAAAATAAGATTAGGATATTTGCCATCTTCTTGCCAAACTACCCAACTTTTACGGGTTTTGCGTTCGGTGTCCAGCACGACAAAAAAGTCTGGTCCACGGAAGAGTTCTGATTTGAGTTGTTTAGCACTATAGTAGATGGTAAGGTTGCCAGCGGCGTAGAAATCATTTCTGTCTCGCCACAACCATTTTAGGCATTTGAGTAACAGCATTATCTGCTCTAGATGTAGTTCGGTTTCTAAAGGAGGTTCGTCGCTGTATAAATCACCAGGGGGAAATATAACATCTTCTGGGATGTCTTGGATAGGTTCTAATTCTTTGACAAGGGTCATGGTTTTGGGTGCAATATTGGGTGTTTATTGATTTATTTTAGCGCTGGTTTTGCTGTTTAACTGAACTGACGCAAATAAACCGGATTTCTATGAAAAATCGTCGCGTAAGGAAGTAGGGGCACGGCAAGGATAAAATGTTTGCTTGTACAAAAGATTTCGCCCGCCGTGCCGCTACCCAGAAACCCGGTTGCTAGAATCATCTCATCGTGGGTAAGTCCCGATAGAGAAAATTCGCAACATCAAGTCGCTGTATTGTTTTAACTCTAAGGAAATAACGCAATGGCTGACAATGAAAATCAACCTAGAGAATACGATGCTGTCCTGGGCGGTAAATCTGAAATCCCATTGGGGGCGGCTGTTTTAGGCGGGATTCTTGGCGTTAAAACTCGCTTAGCTTCTCCGATTGTTGAAGTGCGAATCGCTGCATTAAACGATGCACTCAAATATGGTGAAGCTGGTTTAGATTTGATTATTGAGGCTTTGCGCAATGAATCAAACCAGGTGAAATGGGCTGCCTTTTCGCTGCTGCGAGATAGAAATGAGGAAAAAGTAAAACAGAATTTAGATAAGTTTCTTCCTAGCTTTAATTTTGATGTCATAACAGTAAATGCTAAAGGAGAAGAAATCAGCCGCTGCCCTCACTCGGCTAAGTTCTTTCCCGAAGACTTAGGGGATGGATTTGTGCTGGAAATGGTCTATATTCCCGGCGGAACATTTCAAATGGGTTCAACAAAACAATCTTCGGAACAACCCGTACACCAAGTAACCATCAAACCTTTCTTTATGGGCAAATATCCCATCACTCAAGAACAATGGCAAGCCGTGATGGGAAATAACCCTTCTGATTACAAAGGTGCGAAACGACCTGTAGAAAATTTATCCAGGGAATATGCTATACAATTTTGTGAGAAATTATGGCAAAAAACGGGGATAAATTATCGCCTACCCAGCGAAGCGGAGTGGGAATATGCTTGTGGTGCGGGTACAACGACGCCTTTTCACTTTGGCGAGACTATTACCCCCGATTTAGTCAATTATAATGGCAACTATCCCTACGGTTCTGCGCCAAAGGGACTTTACCGACAAGAAACAACGCCGGTGGGAAGTTTTCCGCCGAATGCGTTTGGACTGTACGATATGCACGGGAATGTTTGGGAAGTGCGATTCGTTTAACCTAAATTGCTAAGAGGTTAGCTGGGGTAAAACCCTAGACAACTGATTACATTTGTAGGTGAAAGTCCTACCCTCCAAGTGCAGGAGTGAAAGCGTAACCCCTAGTTTG
>NZ_BLAY01000011.1 GCF_020521235.1 Microseira wollei NIES-4236
CAAACATCGACTGCTCAAAGATTAAAGAATTTACCATCCTACCTAAGAATGGTGCATTCTATCTTGAGCTTTCCTATCCAGTCCAAAAAGAAAAGCACGATTTAGATATCAATCGTGCTTTATCAATAGATTTGGGAACCGCCGATAATCTAACGGCATGTGTCGATACCTTGGGCAACTCTTTCTTGATTGACGCTCGCGCTATGAAGGCGATGAATCAATTGTGGAACAAAAAGGTATCGACTCGCAAACAGGGTAAGTCAGAGGGATACTGGGATAAATGGTTGGATAGGATTACTCGCAAGCGTAACCATCAAATACGCGACGGAATTAATAAGGCGACTAAGATTGTTATTCAACACTGCTTGAAGCACCAGATCGGTACTTTAGTTGTCGGGTGGAATGAAGGCTTTAAGGAAAGCGCTAATCTTGGTCGAATCGAGAATCAGAAATTTGTTCAGATGCCTTTGGGAAGACTAAAAGAGCGACTGAAGCAGCTTTGCATTTTGCACGATATTAGGTTTATAGAAACTGAAGAAGCTTACACTTCTCAGGCTAGCTTTCTTGATGGTGACTCCCTGCCCAAATATGGCGAAAAGCCAGAAGGGTGGAAAGCATCTGGTAAGCGCATATATCGTGGTTTGTATTGCTCTTCCAACGGTTTGGTTATTAATGCCGATCTGAATGCTTCTGCAAATATTTTGCGTAAAGTAGCCAGCTTTTCTTCGCTTGGACTTAGGCTTACTGGGTAGGCGGTGTTTGACGACCGCAGCGAGAGTTAGGCTTTGGCAAAAGCCTTCTCTGTCCGCAGAATCTCAGTCTCTTTAGAGCTGAGAGTGTCAAATACATCAGATTGGATCGAGAAAACCCTTTCAGATCGGGGAACTCTCGATGGAGATCTTTGGAGAGCTGTTCGATTACTTTTGCCCCCCATCCTTCCTCTCGCTGCCGTTCCAGAATAGAGCGCCCGATTTGCCAATAAAGGAAGATCAGTTCCTGGTTGACGGCGAGAGCTGCCCGAACCTGAGCAGTGCGGATGCGTTCTTTGAGGTCACGCAAGAAGTCATCGTACTTCGTCAGGGAGGAGAGATGTTTGCTTCGGCATGGTTAGCAGAGAGATAGAGAAGCATTCTGGTGGGAAGGAGTAATCTCCTTCTGTGAATTCCTTGATGAATTCGTTAGGAGGAGCGATCGCAGAGTATCGTTTAAGTGTCAGCTTTTATAATTTATCTTTGCAAATACGATTATTTCCTTCTTTTTCAGCAGCAATCTGCAAGTAATCTCGTACCCAGTTGCAGGCATAAGTCATTTCGTCGAGTTGCGAAATCTTGTCTAAGTTCCATAGCAGAAATACTTGCTCGTCACCCGCAGATACAAGCATTTTTCCATTCTGAATAAATGCTGCGCTTCTGACAGCAGAATTATGGCGTTTTAGGGTTTTAACTAGCGAGCCGTTGCTGTTCCATATTTTGATAGTACCATCCATTGATCTGGATACAATATACTGTCCATCATCACTAAAATTGACATCTAATACAGCCGCTTGATGTCCTTTAAGCGTGGCGATCGCGCTGCCATCTGTTCGCCAAAGTTTAACCGTTTTGTCTTCCGAACCAGCGGCGAACAGGTTTTCTTTGGGACTAAAGGCAATACTATTAATAGGAGCTTGATTAGCGGCGATCGCTTTCAGCAATTTGCCATTTGTATCCCAAATTTTGAGGTTGTTATCTAAACCTCCCGATCCGATGAATTTGCTATCGAAACTAAATGCGACTGCCTTGACCGATGCTTGATGACCAACCAAAACTCTGGTTGGTTTGCGATCTGGAATCAGACCTGTTCGCTCGCGCTGCCAGAGTTTAACCAGATTATCGGATGATGCCGTTACAAACCACTTACCGTCTGAACTGAAAGCAATACTACTAACGTAAGGTCGCTCTCCACTTCCAACTTTGGGATTGACCTCTAACGTTTGCAAGCGCGTGCCATCAGACTTCCAGAAAATAACCGTACCATCGCGGGAAGCCGTGGCAAAAAATCGCCCGTCGGGACTGAAAGTTACGTCGTAAATGGGTAGTTCGTGGGCAATAAAAGTTCGATTGGGACGATGGTTAAATTCTCCGGCTGCATTCCGTTGCCAAAGGTTGATTACTCTTTTAAGTCCTACAGAAATGATGCGCTCTTGATTAGGACTGACTGCTACTTGCCGCACTCCACCAGCTTCGGCTATTAACGAGTTAATTAGGGAATGCTGAATTTTCCAGACTCGGATTGTACCGTCTTCAGATGCAGAGGTAAGTAAGTTTCCTTGTAAATTAAAGGCAATTCCCGTCACGCTTCCCTTATGTCCTAGCAGAGTTGCTAATAGTAGGCTCCCTTGACCTGTGTCATCAGGTTTATTTTCTCGCTTTTTCCGGGACTTTGGAGAAGTTGAAGGGAGACCTAACCCCCCAACCCCCTTCTCTGGGAGGGAAGGGGGAGAATTTAGAGGCTCTTTTGTTGTGGGAGAGAGGTTTTCTGGATTATTTGAAAATTCAGGTTCAGTTTGACTTGTTTTATCGGGTCTAAAAGGTTGAGGTGGAGGAAAATCTTCTAAATTTCTGCGATCGCCTCTCGGAGGTCTGGAAGGAAAATCTTCTAAACTTCCGCGATCGCCTCTCGGAGGTCTGGGAGGAAAATCTTCTAAACTTCTGCGATCGCCTCTCGGACGTCGGACTGGAGGTAAGTTTCCTAAACCTTTTTCTTCAGGTTTAGGAGTTGTAGCTGTAGTGCCTTCCCCGACGCGAGCTAGAAGTCGAATTGTGGCATCCTGTCCGGCGGTGGCAAGTAACTGTCCATCTGGACTGAATGCGATCGCCGAGATTCCTGCATTCGGTAGAGTATAGGTTTGAAGTTTCTTCCCGTCGAGTTGCCATAGCACAGCCGAGTGCATATCAGCGTGAGCAATTTTTTTCCCATCTGGGCTAAAAGCTAGCTTGTGAACAGCTCGTATTAAAGGAGGAAAGATTCTAACTAATCTCCCATCTGTTCGCCATAGATGAATAGAATTACCAATCGCAGCTGTAGCCACAAACTGACTGTCGGGACTAAATGCAACTGTTAGCCCTTTTGCAGGTAAGGTTGCGATTAAAGTGCCGTCACTGCGCCAAAGTTTTACCGTTTGTTCTTCACCAACCGAAGCAAATAACTGACCATTTGGACTGAACTTGGCTTCTCCGACTTCGGTTTGATCTGAGTTCAGTATTTTCAGCAATTTGTTGCCATTAATATCCCATATTTGAATCGTGCGATCGGCAGAAGCAGATAAAATTCGTTGTCCATCTGGACTGAAACTAACTGCGTTAGCTGGGACTGTATGCGCCGGACTTTTGCCATCTACTGACATTTCTCTAACAAACTTGCCTTCTTGTTGCCAGAGTTTAACTCTGCCATCTGTTCCGGCAGAAGCAATCAGTTTGCCATCGGGAGCGAGCGCAATATCTTTAATCGCCGTCCCCACAGACCAGCGATTTAATTCTTCAATACCGTAGATCGTCCGTTGAAGTACGTCCTGCACTTGCTCTTGGAGTGCGGTGTCTGCATTATTTAGGTTTTGAAGTTCTTGTTTTGCCTTAATGGCATCGATGATTGCTTCCAGTTGGCGATGGGAATCAAAGTTTCCTTCAGATGAAGATATCAATGCTTTGATGGCGCTAATTTTGGCTTCCCGTTCGCTGATTCTGGCTTGGCGATATTGCCATAAGGTAGCAATTCCCAGACCTAATGTAACTACCAAAGCTGTGCCGATGGCGATGGAAAATCGCTTTTGCAATCGAGCGTTGCGTTTTTCCTGAACCAGTTGAGCTTCTACAGCTTTAATGCGAGCGGCTTCTAATGATTGTTGGACTTGGATGCGATCGCTCTCCACAGAAGCAGCTAAAAACTGATAATCCAAATCGCTCAATCGTTTTCCCTGGGACCATTGTTGTGCATCCCGCAGCGCTTGTCCGCGCAACAGTCGCGACTCATCTTGCCGTTCGGATACAATCCAAGCATCCAGCGATTGGGAATAAGGACGCAACATTTTCAGTTGCCAATCGACCCATTGCAGGTGAAAGACTTCGGCATAAATCTGGTTTTTCACCGGCAAATAACCCTTTTCTTTTATAGCCAGTCCTGATAGTATCAGTTCTATTTGTTCGCGACTGTCATCGGCGGGAATCTGTTCTCCCTGCAAAATTTGCTGATAAATTCCTAGCAATCGTCCGGCGCTATCTTGATTGTTGAGAATGCGGTTGCGAATCCTCCGCAAATGTTCTGGTTCTTCTTGCGCTTCCCATTCTTTGAGGATTCTTTCTCTAACAAGGGTTTCCACCCAATAGGCTTCGTTACCGGGAGGAATTCTCAAGCTGTTGGTGACCGTATCTTGGCTAGAATCTCTCGCTAGCTGACAGAGTTTTTGGGTTAAAAAAGGTTGTCCGTTCGTCCACTTGAGGATTGCTTGCAGCACCGCTTGCACGTCGCCAGTTTGCAGTTTGAATCCTGGGGCTAGGGTTTGAGCTTCGCTGAGGGTGAAGCCATTTAGCTCGATCGCCGTACCGATATTGAACGGGGTGCGTTTGCGATCGCGGATAAAATCAGACGGAGTTGCCACGCCAAACAATGCAAAACTAATCCGCCGATATTCAGGGTCAACGGCTCGCTGATTGTAACAATATCTAATTAATGCAAAGAAGTCATCGACGGCCAAAGGTAAAGTTAGAATGCTATCAATTTCATCGATAAAAATAACCAGTTTTTATTGAGGAAATTTCGGGAGAAGAACATCGCTAATAAATCGACTCAGCCGTTGTAACAGAGAAATATCTACTTCATCATTCCACCAAGTTTTAAAGTTAAATTTGCCCAGCAGCCCGAAGCTTCGCAATAAGTCGAGGGTGATACCCTTATACCATTGCAGCGGCGTAATGTTTTCGCTACCAATATTGGTGATATCCAGCACCGCACAGCGATAACCTGCTGCTTCTAAACGATGGCGCGTGTGTACCAGTAATGAAGATTTGCCCATCTGTCGGGCGTTAAGTACGTAACAAAACTCGCCTCGTTTGAGAGCGGTATAAAGTTCTATATCCGCTTGCCGAGCGATATAGCTCGGAGCGTCAGTCGTGAGGCTACCCCCGACTTGGTAAAGCATGGCGCTGTGATTGCGATCGCATTAGCATTTTACTCGAAGATACCGCAGGAGCCAGAAAGATGGCGAAAAGTTTTCATTTTTAACTTTATTAACCGTAAAGGAACCGAGTTTCTCTGAAAAATATTCGAATTGGAACCAGAGAGCGCAGCAAGAAACAAAGGTGATAGGTTGCCCAAGCCTAAGTCCTGGTTTTTTTACCAGGCAATCGGCGAGGGCGCACCTCCAGCGAGCAGATCCAATCATTCCTAGGTTGGGTTTTGTCCCTCAGACCCTAACCTACAGCTAATTAACTACAACTAATTAACCAGTTTTTCCGGCTAACTTAGCCATTTATTTATAAGAGATTACTTAACTTTATACTATCTTTAAAAATGGCTGACGCAGTTTCTCCTAAACCAGATTATATGAGATTTATGAGATTGAGCATATGAGATTTATGAGATTTTAGGGGTTCTCAATGCCGGGTTGTGTTAGCCAAACTGAGAGTATAAATCAGTTAACGACTCAAACAACAGCAACAGAGGAACCCATGACTAACACAACAGCTATTCAAAACTTGGTCAATGACTTGGTTAAGGTCAACGGTATATTTGGTTTATATAGTTACGCTAGTGCTGTCGATCCTGCAACCGTTTTAAACAATTTAACTAGCAAGACTTCTGACGAATTACTTGACTATCTCGAACAAGCATGCGTTAGCAGCACAACTATCTCAAATTTTGAAAATATTTTTTCACAATCAAACGGTACTTCTCTTTTAACCAGTCTGCTCTCAACCTATAATGGAGGTTTTTCCTACAATATTAATCAAGGTAATAGCAACCTTACTGGCAGCACTGGCAATGATTTGATCGTTAATATAGATGATATTACTGGCAGCTTAACAGGCAACGCTGGCAACGATCTTTTATTAAATGCTAGTTCGGCAAGCAGCACTCTTAAAGGTGGTGATGGCGATGATGTTTTAGCCAACCTCAGCACCGCCAGCAGCACCCTAGAAGGTGGGAGTGGAAACGATCTTCTGGTTAGCATCAGCACCGCAACCAGCACGCTCAATGGCGACGCTGGCAACGATACTCTGATCAACTTAGGCTACAACGCTCAGATGTCTGGCGGCGACGGTGCCGATGTCCTCGTCGGTTGGGATGGCAACGATACGCTGACGGGTGGCAATGGTGCCGACAATTTAAGCGGAGGCGCTGGTGCTGACAAGCTCACGGGAGGCAGTGGCAACGACACCGTGACCGGAGGAGGAGGAGCCGATACTTTTCAATTTTCGGCTGAATACGGTATTACTTCATGGCAGAAAATTGGTTTCTTTAAATTCCCAATCAAATTTGGTTGGCAAAACAGATCAGGAATCGATGTAATTAAAGATTTCAACGCCTCACAAGGAGATATCATCGAGATCGATACTAATTCTTCGTCTTCTGCTGCTACTCTTCGCTCTAATCTCAGTTTCAATGCCTCTACAGGTCAACTTTCTTTTGCTGGCAACGTTGTAGCGACGCTCGAAGGTGTTACCAGCTTCAACACTAGCAGCGTTCAGTTTATGTTACAAACAGTGTGGGAGTGCGAGACCGAACCACTGTCGATCGCCAACACGGATATGCAAAGCTTGGAGAATGCGCTAGCGTTCATTGAGGAAGCCGTATATAAGCATAGCGGCGAACCGCTCACCGATTTGCAAAAATTGATTCTGCGCGCAGCTTGGGAAGGCAATCAGAAAACCTACAGCCAGATCGCGGCTGAATATAACTATTCTGACAAATATCTCCAGCAGGTCGTTGGCCCTAAACTTTGGCAATTGATATCGAACGCTTTAGGGCAAAAAGTTACCTAATCAAATCTCAAAGTTATCCTTACCCAGCAGTTAGCAACTCAAGAGGATAGCAGCAAATCTCCAGCAACAAGAGAGGTTTATTCGGCTAAAAATGCGATCGAATTAGAGTATCCAACCGACAGCGTACCGTTAGGTTCGCCTTTCTACGTGATGCGTACTCCTCACGAACCAAACTGTTATACAAGCGCACTCAAACCAGGCGATCTAATCCGGATTAAAGCCCCTCGACAAATGGGAAAAACTTCATTAATGAAGCGGATTTTAGCTTATGCCAAGGCCAATGAAATTCAAACTGTAACGCTGAACTTTCAACAAGCTGAAAAACAGATACTTAATAATCTAAACACTCTCTTACGGTGGGTCTGTGCCAATATATCGCGGCAACTCAATATGAGTCCTAAGCTAGATGACTATTGGGATGAAGATATCGGCAGCAAAATGAGTTGTACCCTTTACATGGAAGGTTATTTACTCGAAGCCACAGAAACACCTCTTGTACTAGCTTTAGAGGAAGTGAGCGAACTGTTTGACTATCCCAGCGTCGCTCAAGAATTTCTCACTATGCTGCGCAGGCACGAGTACACAAAAGCTGAGCCAAGCTGGCGCAAACTGCGTCTAGTCATGGTACAATCTACTGAAAACTACGTTGCTTTACCGATTAATCAATCTCCTTTTAATGTAGGGCTAGAATTAGCGCCCTTTACCCCACAACAAGTTCAGGAGGAATAGAAGTGAATGGTTTGCATCTATCCAGCGAACAACTAAACCATTTAATGGAATTGCTTGGCGGGCATCCCTACCTGGTTCGCCTTTTGCTCTATCATTGGGCGCAACAACCAGATAGCTTAGAACAATTGCTAGAAACTGCCCATACTGATGCGGGAATTTATCGCGATCATCTCCACCGCTATCTTTGGACATTGCAACAGTACCCCAAACTAAGTGCTGCTTTTGAGCAAGTGTTGAATTCCACCACTCCCGTTGCCATCGAGCAAATGCAAGCTTTTAAGCTTAACAGCATGGGTTTAGTCAGTTGGCGCGGCAATTGCGTCACCTTGACTTGTAATCTGTATCGACAGTATTTTGGCGCTCAAATCCTGTGTAGCTAAAAATAGCCCTCTAGGTAGATAAATTATGGTTGTTAAACGTATTTTTCGACTGGTGGTGCTGCTTTTGGGACTGTGGTTGGGGTTTGACTTTGTTTCCTACCTGGTGACGGAAATTCTGTGGTTTAAAGAAGTCGGAGATTTGCCAGTATTCCTCACCAGAATTAGAACCCAACTGGGGTTGTGGGCGATCGCATTCGGCATCACAGCAGCGTTTCTCCTGTGTAACCTCGATCTGGCACAACGACTCAAGTATCCCACGGATTTGAGCAGAGTAGCAGAGGAGCAGAGGGGATCTTGGGCAGGTGGGCAGAGGAGAGAAAATTATTTACTGAAGGAATCTGGACTTAGACTGCGTTGGTTGCTGCCCATCGTGCTGGGACTGATGTTGCTGGTAGCATTAATGCTGCTGCACTACGGTCAGGTTGTCTTCAGCTTTTGGCATCCGGATCTGAAGAAACCTTTGATATCGCCGCCATTGCCGCCACGCTTCGATCCTACTTCGATTGGGGAATTGTTCGTACCAGAATTGCAAATTTGGCAGTTGGGTTTAGTGGTGGGAGTGGCGATCGCTATCCTTTGGTTATGCCAATTTTGCCTAAAACTGTGCGCAATTGCGCTCAGTTTAAGTTTTGGTGCGATCGTTTCGGCACACTGGGATAAGATTTTGCCATATTTCCATCCCACCGCGTTTAACCGCACCGAACCACTATTTAACCGGGATATCAGCTTTTATGTCTTCAACTTGCCTATTTTGCAACTCTTGGAATTCTGGCTGTTGGGATTATTTTTATATGGATTAATTGCAGTTGCCTTGATTTATCTGCTGTCGGGAGATAGTTTGAGTCAGGGTAGTTTTCCTGGCTTTTCTTTAATGCAGCAACGCCACTTGAATGGATTGGGCGGTGGCTTTATGCTGAGCGTAGCGTTCAGTTATTGGCTGCAACGCTATGAACTGCTGTATTCGAATCGCGGAGTTACCTACGGCGCTTCTTACACCGACGTGACGGCACAGTTGCCAACTTACACGACACTGTCGCTGGTGTCCCTGGCGATCGCTGCTTTCCTATTGTGGAAAACTGTGTTTTGGTTGCCAACAAAGAAGGCAGAAACTGTTAAAATTGCTCCCATTCTTTTTATTACCTTCTTTTTCCTTTTAACTGGTTCCTATTTAATTCCCGCCGTAGTACAGCGCCTAGTTGTTCAACCCAACGAACTGGCACGGGAACGCCCTTACATTGAGCGCAGTATCGCCCTTACCCGTCAGGCATTTGGTTTGGAAGATATTGACGTTGAAACCTTCGATCCTAACAATCAACTCAACTACGATGCTATCAGAGCAAATCCGCTGACTATCCGCAATATTCGCCTTTGGGATACTCGTCCGCTTCTACAAACTAATCGCCAGTTACAGCGAATTCGCCTTTATTACGAGTTCGCTAACGCTGATATTGACCGCTACACGCTGAAATTAGAAGAGGGAGCGGAAAAGCAACAGGCGATTTTAGCAGCAAGGGAATTAGATTACAGTGCCGTACCCTCGGAAGCTCAAACTTGGGTCAACGAACACTTAGTTTATACCCACGGTTACGGCTTTACTATGAGTCCTGTTAATACTGTTGCACCTGGGGGTTTACCGGACTATTTTGTTAAGAATATTAGCGGTCCTACTGCTACGGGAAACGGCGGTGCTTTGGAGACTTCTAGCGCCAACATCCGCGAAAGCATTCCTATTAGTCGTCCTCGAATTTACTATGGGGAAATTACCAATACCTACATTATGGCTCCCACTAAAGTCGAAGAATTCGATTATCCCAGTGGGGAGGATAACGTTTACAACACCTACGATGGTCTGGGCGGGATTAAAATTAAAAATTGGTGGCTACGGTTGCTATTTGCCCAGTATTTGAAAGATTGGCAAATGCTTTTGACGCGCAACTTTACCCCCGAAACAAAGTTATTATTTCGCCGCAATATTAACGAACGAGTGCGAGCGCTCGCTCCCTTTTTACGCTACGATAACGACCCCTACCTTGTAGTGACTGATGCCGAGGGAATCGGCACCAGAAGAGACACAATAACTAACAATTACCTATACTGGGTGATCGATGCTTATACCACGAGCGATCGCTACCCTTATTCCGACCCAGGCAACTATGAATTTAACTACATCCGCAACTCGGTCAAAGTCGTAATTGATGCCTATAATGGCTCGATTTTCTTCTTCGTCGCCGATCCCACCGACCCATTGATTAAAACCTGGCAAAATATCTTTCCTGGACTGTTCAAACCCTTGAGCGAAATGCCGGTAACGCTTCGCAATCATATCCGGTATCCAGAAGATTTTTACAGTACCCAATCTGAGCGCTTTTTAACTTACCACATGACCGACCCGCAGGTCTTTTATAACCGGGAAGACCAGTGGCAAATTCCTCAAGAAATTTATGGTAGCGAACCGCAGCCGGTGCAACCATATTATCTGATTATGAAACTGCCGACGGCGGCGTCAGAAGAGTTTATTTTGCTGCTTCCTTTTACTCCTACCCAGCGTAATAATTTAATTGGTTGGTTGGCGGCGCGGTCGGATGGCGAGAACTATGGCAAGCTTTTACTCTACCAATTTCCTAAGCAAGAATTGGTTTTTGGCCCAGAACAAATTGAAGCTAGAATTAACCAAGATCCGGTTATTTCTCAGCAAATTTCTTTATGGAATAGACGCGGATCGCGGGCAATTCAGGGCAATCTGTTGGTGATTCCCATCGAGCGATCGCTCCTCTACGTCGAACCATTGTACCTGGAAGCCGAACAAAATAGTTTGCCTACATTAGTCAGAGTTATTGTCGCCTACGAAAATAGAATTGTCATGGCAGAAACTTTAGAACAAGCACTTCAAGCTATTTTCCAGCCTCAAAAACCGCCAGCACCTGCTATTATTCGCTCGGTTGAAGAAGCTAGTTCCTAATTTCAGATTTATCAGATGAAAGCACAATCATGCTAATAACTCAAGTTGCTAGTTATCTCATGCATAGAAGCGAATGGCTAATGGCTAATGGCGAGATTGGTAAAAATCCTATATTAGCAATTAGCAATTAGCAATTAGCAACGCCAAAGTTTATAACTAGCAACTTGCGTTAATAGATAAATGCCTTGCTTGCAGCACAATTGCTGGAAAATTGCAAGCCCCTGGAGGAGTAATTTATCAAGACAATTATTGGGTTGTAGAACATTCTCTGGGCCCAGTGTTAGTGCGGGGCTACCTAATTATCAAGCTGAAGCGGCATTGCGAACACTTAGCCGAACTTACACCAGAAGAATCCCGCGCAGGCGGTATAATCCAAAGCACCTGTTTAGCACTCTCAAAGGTAATTAAACCAGATAAGATTCACGTTTGTTCCTGGGGCGAAGAAGTCAAGCACATTCACTTTCACGTGATTCCTCGCACCAGGGATATGCCTGTAGGAAATCTCAAACTGCTGATTTACCTACGTATGAAAAAAATATTCAATCAACTAGGGTTAAATCAATGGGTAACTGATGAAGAAGCAGCAGCAGTTGCTGTTAAAGTACGCCAAGAAATTGCACGGTATTTTACGAAGGAATCATTTTATAGCGGATTGCAGCCCTATGATATCAAATCCGGTTGCATCTGAATCATTAGTAGGGGCACGGCAAGGGAGGAATTGTGCTGGCGACAAAGCTTACTTTAGCCTTAGCCCCTACTACTACGGTTTGTTGGTCAAGCGCGCTGCCATTTTTGCTGCGCGCTTGACCAACTAAGCCTTAAGGCTTTGCTTCACTAGCTTGGAATCCACTGTATAGCCCCTCTATGCTAGGGCTTTAACTTTTGAGGGGGTTTGGGGGAGCTATAAGTCCCACGTCCTACCCCGATAGGCAGGGCTACTTCATTGTGATGAGAGAAAACTTGTCTCCCTACATTTGGCGTTTGCCACCTTGGTCAACGAGAACAGAGGCATACAGCTTCCAACTTTTCTCTGGCGACAATGAAACAGCCCTGCCCCGATAGGGGAGGCGTGGGATACATGGACTCCCCCAAGCCGATTTTATCCGGAAGGGTCCCGGTAAAATCGGCAATGGATGTAGGTTTATAGATCATTGGTTCCGTGTTAGAATCGGTGACATGACTCTGATCATGAACTACTGCTACCGAATTTATCGTGCGACTCGTTTTGCTGAAACTTCCTGGCAATTAGCTTTCAAGAACCCGCAGCACCTTACTAATTGCCAATGAACCCGTAGCACCTTAAGGAAGGGGAAGCAAGCAAGGATTGAACCTTGACAACTCAGTGACTATGGAGATTAAATTCCTCCCACCTTTACATCGGGCTGAATATCGTCTCCCACCTTTCACAGGAGGGCTTCCTGGTACTGGCAGTGCATGGGAGAAACGCGGATAAGCTGGAAACCTCATCTGGTGACACCGCTAGAGAAGATATATACGGTGAGCGCACAGCGAATCTTCTATATCTCGTCGTCACGGTAGGTCTGTGAAAGAGGTTGCAAAACTGGCTCTTTGATTAAATGAGGAGCGACCAGTGAAGGGAAGTACAGAGGGATAAGAGTGTTTAAACAAGCCCCTACGGGACAGCGACTCGAATCCAAAGCTGGAAAACCAGAAGGGTAAACACAGATGCTCAAAATAGGAGCAAGAGGTCAGGGCTGTTGTAACGGATAGAGTGCAACAGAGATGTACCCGGTAAGACCTCCGGCCTAGTGAAGACACCTAAGTATATCGAGAAATAGTCACTGGGAACGATGTAACCTATTAATCTCTCTTCTCAAAAGAGATGTGTCCCCTGAACCTACGTAGCAAAATGGGTCTAGTAACTGACATCAATTTTACACCTGTAGAGGGTACATGAATTGTCTGTTAAGGCTAGAAACACATCTTCAAGTGAAGCAGGTAGCCAACCGTATGAATTAATAGGTAGGACATCCTAAGAAGCCAATGCCTCCGGGAAAGCCGGATGTGGATATGCAGACGTAGGAAGAGCGTAAGACCCTCCACAGGGTCGGTGGAAGCTCCCAGAATAGTAGCTCTCTATAAGCCTAATACGCAGGTTTCGTAGCGTGGGATGAACTTCATGGGTACAGTGAACCAACGGGTGAACGGGTAATTGCCCCCGTGAAAGGCGAATGCAAAACGTCGAACGTCCTAGTAGTCATCAAGGCGGTGAAGAGAAAGAGCGAACTGGTAGGAGTCAAGGTCTAACGGAGTAATCCAACGGACTATCGTTGACAAACGACCACGCGCAGGAGCCGTGTGAGCGCGAAAGTCTCAAGCACGGTTTTGAATGAGAAGTGAAGGAAAGCGATTTCCTCATTGACTCTAACCAAACGCCAGTCAAGAGCAGACAATGCTGCATTGGCTGGAAATATCTCGCCAGGTGTACAACTACGCTTTGCGAGAAATCAAAGACTGGGTGAATTCGCGTAAATGTAGCTTGGACTATTGTTCGCTGGAAAGAGAATATATCATTCCAGCCGACAAGCCGTTCCCCACCTATTACGCTCAACAGAACGCGCTTCCCAAGGCGAAAAAAGAATTTCCTCAATTGGGAGAAGCGCCCTCTCAAGTTCTGCAAACTACCATTCGGAGATTGCACGACGCTTGGAACTATTTCCAAGACAGAGGGTTTGGCTTTCCTCGCTTTAAGAAGTTTGGACAAATCAAGTCCATGTTCCTCAGTTCAAAACCAATCCGATTACTGGGTGGCAGATAGGTCTGCCCAAAGTTGGGAAAATGCCCATCAACTTGCACCGACCCATCCCAGAAGGGTTTGTGGTCAAGCAGGCACGGGTGTTGAGAAAAGCTTCTAGGTGGGAAGTGGTAGTTACGATAGAGTCTGATGTATCAATACCAGACGCTCAACCTCATGGAGATGCGCTGGGTATCGATTTGGGACTAGAGAAATTTTTGACAACCTCTGATAGAGAGTTTATCGCTAGACCCCGCTTCCTGACATCCTTGTACCGCAAGCTTCAATTGCTGCAACGCAAGTATGCCAGAACGAAAAAGGGTTCATCAAACCGCGAGAAAGCAAGGGAAAAGGTTGCCAAATTCCACAACCATATAGCAAGCGTTCGCAAAGATTGGCAGTTCAAACTGGCTAACCATCTGTGTACCAAAGAGGGTATCGGGATGGTGTTTGTTGAAGATTTGAACTTGAAAGCGATGTCGAGAGGGATGTTGAGAAAACACACTCTTGATGCAGCTTTCGGTCAGTTTCTCAACTTGCTCGAATGGGTAGCAAAGAAGCATCAAGTCTATTTTGCGCGTGTCAACCCGGATGGAACGTCTCAAACTTGTCCTAAGTGTGGAACGCACACAAGCAAGAAAGAGCTTTCTCAACGAGTGCATAAATGCGATGTTTGTGGATATGAAACACATAGAGATCATGCAGCATCGGAAGTAATTCGGTTGCGTGGTCTGGAACAATTGAGTACCGTGGGACTCACGGGAATAGAAAACGCCTATGCAGTCGGTCTGCCGGGGGCAGGGGAAATTCTGTCTAGGTCAGAGGCGAAAACTCGTAAGAGAAAAACTAGGAATGCCTTATCGTGAGGTTTGGAAGCCTACACTTACCGCGAGAGCAAAAGTGTATGAGGATGTCACATCTACTTGCCCTACTGTTGGCGCGTGTGGAATAAGGGGGGTGATGCCAGCGGATTTGGTATTAGTCCACTTAAGTGGACTTAAGCTATTAGCCAGTGATTTTAATCACTGGCTGGCTGGCGGGCTGGCGGGCTAGCGGGATCAACAGGTGCAACCTCTAAATATAACGTATATTATACCCTATTATTTTTCATATTCATTCTCCATAAATTCAATAATATCCTTTACATACTCCATTGTTTCTTCTGCCTCATGAAGTACAATATATTCAGCAGGATTGGAGCCGTAACTGTTGTGGTATCCACAAGTTAAATTGATGGCATTTTTACATCTTCCATTATATTTTATAGCAAATACATCTGTTCCGCGTCCAACTACTTCTTGTCTTGGCTTACCCTTTTTAATCGATAAATCGACGAGAGATTTAGCCAAAAATTCCTCACAAATTTGGGTGGCAAAAATTTCGGTAACAATTTCTTGATGCGGCTGATTTCCTCGATCGATTTGAACGAGTAATTCAAAATCGATTAGTTCTGGGAAATCCACTTGCTTAGCTGAAACCAATCCAATTTCTTCATCTGTGGTCAAAAGAATACCCAAGGGCGAGTCAGTTGTTACGGCTAACCATAATGCGTTCGCTACCCCTACTCTATCATCCCCGCCGACTTGCGCTAAACAACTTTCATCCTGAATTACAGCAACTAAATTTTCGAAATGCATCAGGTTTTTAATCGCGGGATTTACTATATAATCCCGTGCTGTTCCCTTGGGAGGTATTCCCTGCAATTGAGCGTGATCTCGGCAGACATCGGTATGACTAACTAGGCATACTTTTGGATTTCCTCGAATGGCTAAAAGATTATGGATACTGGAAAATTCTCCAGATCTTTGGGAGAGATATCGATCTTCTTGGATGGAGAAATTGCGCGACGCCAGAACTTCTTTTATATAAGAACGAAGTTCTAATTCGCTCAGTTTACAACAGGTGACAATCAGTTCGGCAAATTGAGTCAAAATATTACTGTCCTAAATAAGCTGACAAAACTTGCGGGTTAGTTTGAATTTCGGCGGGAGTTCCGGAGGCGAGATTTTTTCCTTCCGCGACAACCCAAACGCGATCGCATAACGACATAATCACATCCATGTTATGTTCGATAATCAGAAAGGTCATGCCTTCGCGATTCCAATTTACGATGCGATCGCATATTTGTTTAATCAGCGTCGGATTGACTCCCGCCGCCGGTTCATCTAATAATATTAACTGCGGATGAGTCATCAAAGCGCGTCCCATTTCTAATAGCTTGCGCTGTCCTCCCGACAAAGACCCCGCATAATCATTCGCCTTTTGCGCCAGTCCAACGGATTCTAGAATCGCCATCGCTTCTTCCCGCAACTGTCTTTCTTCAGTTTTAATTTGCGGTGTTTTAAACCAGACATTCCAGAAATTTTCACCCGTTTGTTTTTGCGCGGCTAATAGCATATTTTCCATCACCGAAAGTCGGGAAAGCACCCGCGCTACTTGAAACGTGCGAACCATTCCCATTTGGGCAATTTGATGGGGTTGTAATTGTTGAATCGGTTCGCCGTCAAAAATCACGCGCCCCCGATCTGGGCGGATAAAATTAGACAGTAAATTAAATAAGGTAGTTTTACCAGCACCGTTAGGGCCAATTAATCCAGTAATACTACCTTTTGCTACTTTAATTTCGGCTCCATCTACTGCTTTAATTCCACCAAAACTTTTATACAAACCGCTAGCTGCGAGTAAAGGAACATCTAGGCGTCGTGGTTGAGTTTTGCCTTCTTCTAAGAGATTGGTATTTGTTTCGGACACCGTTAAAGGAATCCCTGGCGGCGATACCGATTCCCCTGCGGGTATATCTTCAATTTCTGCCAGAATATCTTCCACATCTGAAGACACGGTAAAAGGAATCTCTGTTGGCGATTGCGAGTCGGGTATATCTTCAATTTCTGCCAGAATATCTTCCACATCTGAAGACACGGTTAATCGAATCTCTGTTGGCGATTGCGAGTCGGGTATATCTTCAATTTCTGCCAAAATATCTTCCACATCTGAAGACAGGGTAAAAGGAATCTCTGTTGGCGATTGCGAGTCGGGTATATCTTCAATTTCTGCCAAAATATCTTCCACATCTGAAGACACGGTTAATGGAATGTCTGTTGGCGATTGCGAGTCGGGTATATCTTCAATTTCTGCCAAAATATCTTCTACATCCGCCTGGGACACGGTAAGCGGAATATCCCCGGAAGGATTTTGTGGCTCTGGTGACAAATCTTCTATATCGTTGAGGATATCCTCGATATTTTGAGGCGTATCGAAAGGAATATCGGAATTTTTTTCGGGCTGATTATTTGCCAAGGGTCAATTCCTCCTTTTTGCCCAAGATACCTTGGGGACGCCAGCGCATCAGTAGGATTAAAATCAAGCCAATTACCATAATCCGAAAAGCGCCTAACCGGGAAGCATCCAAAGGCATAATTTGAGGTAAAACAAAGCGAGTCACCGCATCGTAAGCCCAATAGATGATCGTACCCAGGATCGTACCTATATTGTTACCTGCGCCGCCCAAAACGACTATAGTCCAGGCGTCGAAAGTCACAAGCGGCTCAAAATTATTCGGATAAACCGTGGTTAACTGCCAAGCGTAGAACGCACCAGCCAAACCAGCGATCGCTCCCCCTAACATTAAAGCTTGCAACTTGTACCAAAACACATTTTTACCCAAAGCTTTGGGAATTTCCTCATCTTCGCGGATGGCTTTGAGGATTCTACCCCAAGGCGATCGCACGAACCGTTCTAACAGCCAGAACACTAGAAACAACACCAACAAAGCCAGTACCATTAACGCAGGTTTATCGCCTCCTAGCGGCAGCGGGAAGCCTTGCACGCCAAATACTCCAGACTTCCATTCCTTACCGATGGGCAAATCCTGATTGTTGACTACAAGGCGAATCACTTCCGCGACGCCAATTGTCACAATAGCCAGGTAATCTTCCCGCAGTCGCAGCGTTGATATCCCCATCAACAATCCCAACAACGCCGCTAAAGCCATACCCACCAAAGTCGCCAAGATCAGCGGAACGCCCTGCAAACTTAACAGTACCGTAGTATAAGCGCCAACCGTCATAAATGCGACATGTCCGAAGTTAATCAGACCCGTAAAGCCCCACTGTAAGTTTAGACCCAAACAGAACAGGGCATATATCGCCGTAGAAATCGCCAAAAAGACCAGATAGCCAATCATACAGAGTTTCGGGGATAAAATGGCAGAACTTGCGATCGCATTACAGCGGATTGCACTGTGAGTGAGGTACAGCCTTCAGGCTTTGTTTGTATAGCGGCAGCATTAATGCTGCCGCTATACAAACGAATGCTTACCATCAACTTAGGCTGCAATCCGCTGTAACTGCCCCAAACAGTTTACAGGGCGAGTAGGATGGTAGCCAAAGCTCCGCTAAAGCATTTTACTGTAGCAAAGCGAACGCGCAGTATCGACAACAACTATCGATTTTTGGTTATGGATTTTACCAGACGCAGATTACGCCGATTAAACGACCAAATCTTTGAATATATAGAAGCACCCTGCCCAGAGGAAGACTTAGAAAAAGCCTGGAAGGTGATGCAAAGTCTATACTACGACCTTTACATGCTCAGAGCGATCCGCGAAGCCAAGGAAGCCGTGCAGCCAGGGGATACCATGCTATACGAAGAAGCCTTGCGGGTATACCGTTCCCTGTAATTTTCCTTCAGCCTCATCACTCTCAAGCATTCGGCAGTTCGATCATCTGCCGAATTGCTATTTTATTTTCTCATTGGAATGCGACGAATACACGAAAATATGGTAAACGAAACCAAAGAAAGCCAGTCTATAGGACTAGACCTACGTTACACCCGTTCGTTTTTAGTCGATCTGAGGGACTTAGAGTTCTCAGATCAGGAGCGGATATTCGCACTCATCTTTCAAAAATATAGACGGATCGAGCATATTTACGACTTGCCCGGACTGGTGAAGCTTGACGCCGAAGGCACCTTGTACCGCTGTACCCTAGACAAATACACCATCGGCTTGGAATTAAAGGGTAATATCATAAAATTTTGGCGAGTCCTCCCCACGCCAGTAATTTAGAACATGGGGAAGATGGGAAGCTCAAGAGCAGGTGAGCAGGGGAGCAGGTGAGCAGGGGAGCAGGGGAGAATGTACGTTCAAATTCCCCTGGAGCACCTTTTGCACCTTTTGCCCCTGATCTCCCTCACGTCTTGCTAAGTTGAAAAGATACTTGAGGATGAGATTGGCGATTTGGCAGCGTCCTAAACTGAGGTTAGACAAACAACTCAGGATAGGATTTCTATGGATGCCTCGTCACTTTGGCAGCGTTACCAAGACTGGTTATATTACCACGAAGGATTGAGATTTTACCTGGATGTCAGCCGGATGCGGTTTGACGACGCCTTTGTCGAGTCAATGCAGCCCAAGTTTGAGAAGGCGTTCCAGGATATGGCAGCATTGGAAGCAGGAGCGATCGCCAACCCCGATGAAAACCGCATGGTGGGTCACTACTGGCTGCGAGATCCAGACCTCGCCCCCACCCCACAACTCAAACAAACCATCATCGATACCCTAGAAAAAATCGAAACCTTCGCCCAAAAAGTCCATAGCGGCGAAATACATCCCCCCAACGCCCCCAAATTCACCGATATTATTTCCATCGGTATCGGCGGATCTGCCCTTGGTCCTCAATTTGTCGCCGAAGCATTAGCCCCCGACTTTCCTCCCCTGGCGATTCATTTTATCGACAACACCGACCCCGCTGGCATCGATCGTACTCTTAGCAGGCTAAGCGTACGCTTAAACAGTACCCTAGTCATAGCGATCTCCAAATCGGGCGGCACTCCAGAACCCCGCAACGGCATGATTGAAGTCCAAAAAGCCTTTGCGCTTCAAAACCTCGACTTTCCCCAACAAGCCGTCGCCATTACCGGCGTTGGCAGTAATTTAGATAAAGTCGCCAAATTCCAACGTTGGTTAGCAACTTTCCCCATGGAAGACTGGGTAGGCGGACGCACCTCGGAAATGTCCGCCGTCGGGTTACTCCCAGCCGCGCTACAAGGTATCGCCATTCGCGATATGCTAGCCGGTGCCAAAGAAATGGACACCGCTACCCGCGTAGCGGATCTTAAACATAACCCCGCCGCCCTCCTCGCCCTCTCCTGGTACTACGCCGGAAACGGCAAGGGCGAAAAAGACATGGTCGTATTGCCCTACAAAGATAGCCTGCTGCTATTTAGCCGCTACTTGCAACAGCTGGTGATGGAATCTCTGGGTAAAGAAAAAGACCTCAACGGCAATACGGTTTATCAAGGCATCGCCGTTTACGGTAATAAAGGTTCCACCGACCAACACGCCTACGTCCAACAGTTGCGCGAAGGCGTCCCCAACTTCTTCCTCACCTTTATTGAAGTATTAGAAGACCGGCTGGCACCATCCCCAGAAATCGACCCCGGAGTCACATCGGGAGATTATCTTTCCGGTTTCTTACAAGGAACCCGCCAAGCATTGTATGAAAATCACCGAGATTCGATTACCGTCACCATCCCGCAAGTTAATCCTCGCACCGTTGGCGCATTAATAGCGCTATACGAACGCGCCGTCGGTCTTTACGGCTTCTTGGTCAACATCAACGCCTACCACCAACCGGGTGTCGAAGCTGGTAAAAAAGCAGCCGCCGCCATCTTGGAATTACAAAAACGAGTCGTACAGGTTCTGCGCCAGGAAGGCAAGCCGCTTTCTCTGGCTCAAATAGCCGAGAAAGCCGGTGCTACTGACCAAATCGAGGCAATTTACCAAATCTTACGCCACCTCGCCGCCAACAATCGCAGCGTCACCTTACAAGGCGACTTCGGCAAACCCGCCAGCTTAACCGCCAAAGCGCTTTAACCGGGCATTGGGGAAAAGATCCCCACAAAGGGCGGGTTTAATTCAATTGCCCGTTCGTGGCAAATATTGCAGGACTTACCCACGACGATCCTAGAAACCGGGTTTCCAGCTGGGATCTCGAGTTCCCTTTCCCAACGATTTTTCATAGAAACCCGGTTTCTTTGCGTCAGTCCTGTATTGGTCAAACCCGCCCCTGCTGCCTCGCAAACCCGACAATTTTAGTCGTATTTTACATACCATAATTTTGACATATTTTGTGATGCAAGCAACAAATTTTTAGATTGTTTCAGTTAGACTAGAACCAAAGCAAAGATTAAGAAACATTAGGTTTGCATAGATCGGTATGGGCAAAAGCAGAGGAATCGAGAGCCGCCAGCTGGAGTCTATTAAAAGCGGTATGGCGCAGTTTTATACTCCCCAGTCCAGCAACGAAACGATGCTGGTGCAGATAGCAGCAAATACAGTTGACGATTTATTTGTACACCGATATCAAACCGACCAACTATTGGTTGTGCGGGGTAGCTTTGTTTTAGTGACGTTGGAAGATCGGCAGTATCGGTATACACTGATGAGCGATCGCTTCCCAATGGTCGTCACCATTCCACGCGGTGTGCTTCACGGCGCAATTAATCTGACTAATGAATCCTGTTTGCTAGTCAATGCCGTCCTGCGACACGGACCCACCCACGAGAGAGATTATCGTCCGATCAAACGACCTTTCCCCTACGATTTGGAAAAAGTACAAGCATTAATGAAACAACTCGACCAACCCGTTACAGTTTAAGGAAAGAAGTGAAAAACCCGACAATTTGTAGAAACCCGGTAAGCATTTTTGCTTAGTTTAATAAAATAGTAAATTTTTTTGATTTACGTCAAAAAACTTCATAATTTCCTAATATAAACTCCAGGCACTTGTTAGATTGAAAGTAGCGGTTCGAGTGCGGGAAAGATCGACAATTTAGGCGCACTCCAACCCGAAGCAAAATGGTTCAACTAGCACCCCATATTTTTCAACTTTTATACGCACAGGGCGTGCATCATGCCTTCGGCATACCGGGCGACTTCGCTTTGACACTCTACGACGCCCTTGCAGACAGCCAGATCCAACCAATAGTAATGACTCACGAACCTGCGGTTGGCTTCGCTGCCGATGCCTACGCCCGCATTCGCGGTTTGGGTTTAGCTGTAATCACCTACAGTGTCGGTGGGTTGAACATGGTTAACGCCACCGCCGGGGCCTATGCCGAAAAATCACCGCTAGTTGTTTTAAGCGGGAGTCCAGGCGTGCGGGAAAGACGGGAAAAGGATTTACTGCACCATAAAGTTAAAACCTTTGATACGCAGCGGCGGGTTTATGAGGAAGTGACGCTTTATGCGGTAACGCTGGATGACCCGAAAACCGCTGATGCACAAATCCATCACGCCATCAACTACGCGCTGACATTCAAACGTCCCGTTTACCTAGAAATTCCGCGGGATATGGTTTACGCGGAAATCGAGGAAACCGAACAACCTCCCAATCCCCTGAAGCAGACCAAACCCCAGGCGTTGGCGGAAGTTTTAGCAGAGACAACGCAGATGCTAAAGGCGGCAACTTCGCCAGTCATACTTGTAGGCGTAGAAGTGCAGCGCTTTGGGTTGCAGGAAACCGTAGTGGCGCTGGCAGAGAGGTTAGGCGTACCCGTGTGTTCTACGCTGTTGGGCAAGTCGGCGTTTCCCGAAGCTCACCCGCAGTACGTCGGTATCTATAACGGCGAAACCGGAGATTTGCGAGTGCGCGATTTGGTGGAAAAGTCCGACTGCTTGCTGATGGTGGGCGCGTTCATGACCGATATTAACCTGGGTTTGTTTACCGCGCACCTCGACCCCGGGCGCACCATCTACGCGACTTCCGAACGCATTGCGATCAAATATCACCAGTACGGCGATGTTCTGTTTGAAGACTTTGTCAAACAGTTAGCACAGTCGAGTCTACCCCATCACGATCCGGCAAAAATTGTGCCGATGCAGCCGCGAGTTGCCCCTTCTGTGGGTGCAATTTCGATGAGTGGACTGCTGTACGAACTCAATCAATTTATTGATCGGGAAACGCTGCTAGTAACCGATGTGGGCGATCCGCTGTTTTCTGCCAACGACATCAAGATGCAGGAAGGTTCGTCGTTTCTCTGCCCCGCGTACTATGCCAGTATGGGCTTTGCCGTACCGGGAGCGATCGGGGCGCAGCTGGCGACGCCATTTTCGCGAGCGATCGCTCTAGTCGGCGACGGGGCGTTTCAAATGACGGGTATGGAGTTAGTCACCGCAAAGCGACTCGGACTCAACCCCATTGTCATTCTGATCGACAACGGTTGCTATGCCTCGCTGCGGGCAATGGCACATCAGCAGTCTAACTTGGTTAATATCTCTAGTTTGGACTACGCGAAGCTGGCTGAAGTTTTGGGTGGGCAAGGTTTCACAGTTAAAACGAGCGAAGAACTCCGCAAGGCGCTACACGTAGCACGAGAAAGCGACGCCTTCAGTATCCTTGACGTTCATCTCTCGCCAGATGATGTATCCCCCACGCTGACGCGGTTAAGCGGTTTATTTGCTCAAACTTTGAAGGGATAACCGAAAGGTCTGGTGGCAATGTTACAAACAACAGGACTTGCGCCAAGAAACTTTGGTGATACGAAAAATCCTTGGGAAAGGGAACTCGAGATCAAGGTCGAAACCGGGTTTCTGGCAACGCCCTTGCGTAAGTCCTGACAACAAATGGCTAATCGTGAGTTGATTACAGCGGATTGCTTTTCGTGTGAGGTACAGCCTTTTGGCTTGTTTGTGTAGCGGCACAATTAATTGTGCCGCTACACAAACGAAGGTGTACCTCATACGGCTGCAATCCGCTATAACAACAGGACTTAGGCAAAGAAACTTTGGTGAGCCGAAAAATCCTTGGTTTGGGAACGAGAAATCAAGGTCGAAACCGGGTTTCTGGCAACGCCCTTGCGTAAGTCCTGAACAAATCTCGACCATTAGCCATTCGCTACGATCCCAGGACTTACGCAGCAACTCCAGATCTGGTGGAGATGGTGCGTTACTTACGCGAAAGAAACCGGGTTTCTCTGAAAAATCGCGCAGCAAGAAACCCGGTTTCTGGATGTCAGGTCTGAATTTTTTAATCCTGTAACAAGCTAGGAGAAGTCAGAACAAAAACGTCCCTCGTTCCTTGACCCGGAGAAAGCGGTTTAATCGGAGTGGTAAAATGAAAGAACTCGCGGTCGTTAACTAATAGCAGTTCTCCCGGCATCAGGACTTTATTAAAAACCGGCTTTTCCTTTTTAGCTACATACAAATGGGTTTCCCCGCCTGCAATATTTTCCCTATCAACGGCAAAAATTACTACAAACTCACAGCCATCTCTATGAATTCCTTCCGGTGCAGGGTTGCCGAAATTATCCGGCGAACAGCTAGTCCTAATTTGATGAACTCCGATTTCAACTCCGGGATTGAGCTTACAGTAATGGCTAAATTCAAACACAAGTTTCTTAAACTCATCGAGTTCTATCATTGCATCATCAATTTCGGCAAATTCTCGCTTGACCCCGCCCAATAACGGATTGTAGTTCTGGCTTTGGAAAAAATAGCCGTGAGGTAGCTTAATTAACTCACTCCCAAAAATTTTGAACCGGGATAATCTTCTGGAACGGTAATTGCCTTTTATGTAAGGGTCAACCGGAAGATCTCTAAAAAATCCCTTGAAACCCTCTAGCTTAATAGAATCGACTTTTTCTAAAGCAAAACTAATCGCGTAAGCAGATTCCGCTGATCCCCATAGCGTTTGCATTTAATTTAACTCCTTATACGTTGCTCCTATCTCCAGTATTTATTTCTGGAGGCTGATACTTCCAGTGTAGATCAAAATTTTTTATAGTGTCACTAAGTAGACGACAAAAAGTGCAAAGTTATGGTAAAGAAGCAAACATTTCCCTTTAACCGCGTACTGCTTTCAGCAAAGTTTGGCACGCCCGCAGGAAAACGCCCACATCGACGCCGAGGGCGATATACTGTACTCCGGCATCAATCCACTGCTTGGCGGTTTGCGGGTTATCGGCAAAAGTCCCGACAGCTTTCCCGGCGTTGCGGATAGTCCCGACTGCGTTTTGCATCAGTTCGATGACGCGCGGATCTTGCACCTGTCCTGGAATACCCAAACTCTGGGACAAATCGTAAGGGCCGAGAAAGATAACGTCAATGTGAGGCACGCTGACAATTTCTGCCAAGTTATCCACGCCGCGTTTGCCTTCGACGTGAACCACAACCATAGATTCCTCATTCAACTGGTCTGTAATTTGCGTCCCGGCTGATGAGTAAACCCCCGCGCGGGTGTAAAATGAAAGACCACGCTCTCCCAAGGGGCTGTATTTTGCACCCCGAACGACAGCAAGGGCATCGGCTAAGGTTTCGATCTGAGGGACTTGGACGCCTGCGCTGCCAATATCAAGCGCTCGTTGGATTTGCGGTGCATCGTTCTTGCGGACGCGGACGATGGGGGATAATCCCACGCAGTCGGCGGCGCGGCAGAGGTCTTCAGCAACCAATGGATGCAGGGGACCGTGTTCTAGGTCGATGACGACAAAGTCAAATCCCGCGTGTCCGCAGATCTCGATAAACGCGGGATAGGCGCAGTTAGTAAATAAACCAAGTACGACTTCGCCTTGCTGGAGTTTTTGTTTGAGCTGGTTTTTACGCATGATCTAACTAGGGACAGTAACTTAAAAATCGATTTTCTTTAAAAAAATTGATCGGGGTATTCACGTTTTGGGTTGTCTTAACATAGGCTAGGGATAGGGATGCTAGCCATCTGTGATCCATGTCATTGCTGATTGTATTTGTAGATGATGACCCAGGGATTCGCTTGTCTGTCAGCGATTACCTGGAAATGTCCGGTTATATGGTCATGACGGCTAAGAATGGTCAAGAAGCGCTGGCTTTAGTCGAAGCGTATCAACCCCACTTGCTCGTGACAGATATTGTGATGCCAAAAATGGATGGCTATGAACTCGTGCGGCGAGTACGTCAGCGACCAGAATTCCGCCTGCTACCTGTAATCTTTTTAACGGCGCGAACGAATACCGAGGAACGCATTCGAGCTTATGGGTTAGGATGCGATTTTTATCTAGCCAAACCATTTGACATCAAGGAACTGGGGGCAATGATTCGCAACTTGCTGGATCGAAGTCGGGTAATCCAAGACTCGCTGTTACGGGAACAGGTAGCAACCTTGCCAGCTGAGCAGGATGAAAATACGGCGATCGCCACCATTACCTGCAAGCTGACTAAGCGAGAACAGCAAGTACTGGAATTGCTGACTCACGGTCAAAAGAATGGTGAAATTGGGTTGCATCTGCACTTAAGTCCCCGTACAGTGGAAAAATACGTCACCAGCCTGCTGAGAAAAACCTGCACCAATAACCGGGTAGAACTGGTGAGGTTTGCCATGGAAAATCGCATGGTGGAATAGCTGTCAGTCGTCAGTCGTCAGTTGTTTGTGAGTGGTGACAGATGACAATCGCTCGTTGACAATATACTGCAACAACCCTTCACAGGCGTCCAATAGCAGCTCGATTACCCGATTGAATCCCTCTGCTCCACCATAGTAGGGATCGGGAACTTCTTTCAGCGTATGACGGGTGCAGAAATCGCACATCAGTCGCACTTTGTCCCGATATTTTCCCGCCAGATCGAGCAAGAGGATATCCGAGTAATTATCGCGATCCATTGCCAGAATCAGATCGAAGTTTTCCAAGTCTTCTTTGTGAAACTGACGCGCATGACCTTTCATAGGAATTCCCCGCTTGCTCGCAGCGGCAACCATGCGGCGGTCGGGCGGACTACCGATATGATAGCTAGAAGTGCCAGCTGAATCGCAGATAATCGAGCCGCTCAAACCCGCTTGCTCGATCAAGTGATTCATAATATTTTCTGCCGAGGGCGAACGGCAGATATTACCCAAACAGACAAAGAGTAGCTTGTATTGCATCCGTCGCAAGTATGAATTGGTTTCTAATCACTTTACACTTCTATGTTCGCTTCAGCCAGATTCCCCGGATACCAACCGCATTTGCTCCTTGATAATCGGCGTCAAAGCTGTCACCGATGTGCCATGCAGCTTCAGCGGCACACTCGTGTTTTTCCAAACCCTTGATAAAAATTTCCGGTTCTGGTTTTGCTGCACCGACTTCAGTAGAAATTGTAATCGAGGTGAAAAACTCTGCCAAATCGAGGGCTTTGAGTACCAAGTATAAACGGGAGTCAAAATTAGACAGCACCCCCAGTTTAATTCCGGCGTTGTGCCAGTGTTCCAAAGCGGGACGGACATCGGGATAAACTGTCCAGGGAAGGGCAGTGGCAAAGTGGGTATACAGTTGGATAAAGAAAGTCTCAAAGTCGCTAAATTGGTCGATCGCACCAACTGCTTGGAAAGTTGAGCGAGCGATCGCACTCCACCACTCAAACTCACGTGCGACTATCTGCTCTGGTTCTACCCCTGGGAACGCCATCGGACTGCTTTGCTGAAAGCTTTTGTAGAAAGCTGCATCCAACACCGACGCCGGAACATCCACCCCAAAGTCTCGCGCTATTTCACCGTAGACTTCACCCACACTACCTTTAACGCCAAACAGCGTCCCGACGGCATCTAAAAAAATTACCTTTGGTTGAATCATTTTTGAATTTTAGATTTTAGATTTTGGCAGTGGTCATTGGTAATAACTCAAGTTGCTAGTTATCTCTCTGGGAGCGGCTAATGGCTAATGGCTAATGGCGAGATTGGTAAAAATCCTAGATTAGCAATTAGCAATTAGCAAGCTGGCAACGCCAAAGTTTATAACTAGCAACTTGCGTTAATAGGTAATTGGTAATTGGATTCATTAGTCGTTGAATCCTGACAATTACCTATTACCCTCGTGACCACGGATCTACCTGGGAACGCCATTACCAGCTTCCTTGGATCTAACTATCAACTTACGTTAAGATACAGGACTTACGCAAAGAAACTTTGGCGATCCGAAAAATCCTTGGGAAAGGAAACGAGAGAGCAAGGTCGAAACCGGGTTTCTGGTCTCGTCGTGCGTAATTCCTGACATAGTTATTTTTTGACTTTAGTAATTAAAAAATTCTAACCGATAGCGATACAAAGCAACAGGTTTTTTACCCACAGCCAAGTAATTCGGGTCTTGGGGAGACAGGTAAACCGCTGTAATTTGATCTGCCTCGATTAAAGTTCCTGGTGTCTTTTGGTTTCGATAGGCCGTTGTCGTTTCCACCTCATTTAAGTATATATCTTTTGTTCCCCGAAACACTTGCTGACAAACTTCCGTGCTGATAAATAGATCGGGGGAAGGCATCTCGGTTGCTCTACTGGTAACAACTGAAACCAATTTGCGCTCGCCAGGGAGATAAGTAATTTGACGATTGGGGTTATCCGGATCGACCTTAACCGATAGAATTGAGCGATCGCCCAAAACCGCCTTGCCAATATTCAACCCATTAAAAGCGCGATCCGCCACCACCGAACCCGCGAATTTTGATTTTTGTCTTGTTGTCTCGTTCTCGTTGTCTCGTTCCCAGGTTCCTACCTGGGAATGTCTCGTTCTCAGGTTCCTACCTGGGAATGTCTCGTTCTCAGGTTCCTACCTGGGAATGGGGATTGTTGTCTCGTTCTCGTTGTCTCGTTCCCAGGTTCCTACCTGGGAATGTCTCGTTCTCAGGTTGTCTCGTTCCCAGGTTCCTACCTGGGAATGTCTCGTTCCCAGGTTCCTACCTGGGAATGTCTCGTTCTCAGGTTCCTACCTGGGAATGGGGATTGTTGTCTCGTTCTCGTTGTCTCGTTCCCAGGTTCCTACCTGGGAATGTCTCGTTCCCAGGTTCCTACCTGGGAATGTCTCGTTCCCAGGTTCCTACCTGGGAATGTCTCGTTCTCAGGTTGTCTCGTTCCCAGGTTCCTACCTGGGAATGTCTCGTTCCCAGGTTCCTACCTGGGAATGTCTCGTTCCCAGGTTCCTACCTGGGAATGTCTCGTTCTCAGGTTCCTACCTGGGAATGGGGATTTTGGATTGAGCCTTGACAATGCTAGATTACTTGGATTAACCACTTGAAACCTAACCTGAAAAGTTATTGGTTGATTCAGATACCGACGATTACTTTCAAACCCTGGCGTTACAATATTTGGTGCTAACGGATCCGCCAAATCTACCAAAGTACTCGTAACCTTCCAAGTCCCTACCATCCAATCAGGATAAATCAAATCAAAAGCCCCCACAACCGCCTGCACGGGCGGTTTACCATCCCAGTTAGGAAATTGCGCCAACCTATCAGCCAAAGGCCCAGCTAGCGCCTCTCCACCCCAGATCAGCCACGCTAATACTAAACAAAAACTCCAAAATCTTCTCAACTTCTCTTGGCGTCCTAGCGAAGATAGCGCGTTCAAAAATTAAACAGCTTCCACAAGGAAATTATTACTATTTAACGCAAGTTGCTAGTTATAAACAATGGCGTTGCTAATTGCTAATTGCTAATTGCTTATCTTGGATTTTTACTGACATTAGCCATTAGCCATTAGCCATTAGCTGCTATGCATGAGATAACTAGCAACTTGAGTTATTTATGCCCTCGCGGATGCTCTTCTCAAACAAAACTTACCCACGTCGATGCCATCACTTTTTCGGCCTATATCTATAGTTTCCCAAGCAACGATTTTTCATAGAAGCCCGGTTTCTTTGCGTAATTCCTGCCATACTAATCAAGCTAATGCCAGACAGGATCTTTGGATAAAATTTCTCTGACTGGCTGCTCATTTGCATCCTCAGAACTTTAGCTCTTGGATGATCTTTTTGGGTAGGAGCGAGCCGAAAATAGCGGGCAAATAACCTTGGCTGCTGCGCTTCTATTTGTCTTGCCCGCTCTTGTCGGCTCTTTTCGAGTAGCAACTTGATTTAATAGGTAATGGGTAATGGAAATAGCTAACCAATGACCTATTACCAATGACCAATTACCAATAAACTGAGTTAAACCACAAACGAGTTCAACACGGCTACCAGAAGCACCAGAGCGATCCAGACGCCAGAACCTAGCCAGAGCAATCTTTTCGATTGATCCCAATTCTGGGGGGAAGCATAGGCGACTGGAACGCCAACTACCATCACAAAGGACATCACAACCAGAGCTAATAAAGCTAATTGAAACAAAATTGTCATTGCGGTTTCTCCCAATACAGCAATCGAGTCGATCAAACAACGGTACAGCTTGCAGCCCAAGAGGGTCTCGATCTCCCCCAGTAGTACGCTACCAAAAAATGACCCGCTGCAACAGTCAGATGTCAAAATTTAGGTAATGGGTAATGGGTAATTGATCGTAAGTCTCGCACCCTCTATGCTCCATGCCCCATGACCCATGACCCATGACCCATTACCCATGACCCATGCGCCGATGGATTTAGTTTTATGCCACACTACTGCTGATTTTGATGCCTTGGGCGCTGCTGTCGGGTTGACGCGGCTCAAACCGGGGGCGAAAATTGTCCTCACAGGCGGCGCTCATCCGGCGGTGCGGGATTTTTTGGCATTGCACCGGGACGAGTATGCTTTGATTGAACGTCGCTCGGTTAATCCTAAAAAGATTCGCTCGATTGCTGTAGTTGATACCCAATTGCGCGAGCGCACTGGTAAAGCCTCGGAATGGTTCGACTTACCTCACCTTACCGAAATTGTAGTTTACGACCACCACCCCAACGCAGAAACCGATATCCCCGCCACGCGATCCCAAATCGAACCCGTCGGCGCCACGACTACCCTGATCGTCGAACACTTACAAAAATTAGCAGAGGAGCAGAGGAGCAGAGGAGCAGAGGAGCAGAGGAGCAGAGGAGCAGAGGAGCAGAGGAGCAGAGGAGCAGAGGAGCAGAGGAGCAGAGGAGTACAAGAGAATGTACATTCAAATTCCCCAGATCCCCTCTGCACACCTGCCCACCTGCCCACCTGCCCACCTGCACCCATTCTGACGCCTGCGGAAGCGACGGTGATGGCACTGGGTATCCACGTCGATACGGGTTCGCTAACTTATGATGGCGCCACGCCGCGAGATGCTGCTGCTTTAGCTTGGTTGATGGCGCAAGGGGCAAGTTTGCCGGTAATTGCAGAATATATCGATCCGGGATTATCACCCAAATTGCAACACCTGCTCAAAGAAGCGTTAGAAAAATTACAAAAAACAACCCAGTGGGGCTATACAATTTCTTGGGTGCTGCTGCAAACTCCTGGTTATATTCCAGGGTTGTCTAGTCTCGCTTCTCGGTTAGTAGAAATTACCGAAAGCGATGCCTTGCTGCTGGCGGCGGAATATGCGGCGCGGTCAGATGCTAATGAAGATAAAGATGCGGCTTTAAATCTGCCATCTGAAATCTCAAATTTGCGATTAACTGTAATTGGTCGCAGTCAAATCGAAGGCGTTGACCTCAACCAATTATTTCAACCTTTGGGAGGCGGCGGACATTCCCAAGCTGCTGCTTTAATTCTACGGGGCGTCGAGCCGCAGCCAGCTTTAGAACAATTGGTAGAACAATTGGTAGCGCAAATTCAACAACCGCCGACGGCGCGAGAATTGATGTCATCGCCAGTCAGAACAATTCGCCCAGAAACTACTATAGGAGAAGCGCAGCGCGTTCTATTACGATACGGTCATTCGGGTTTATCTGTAGTCAACGCAAAAGATGAATTGGTAGGCGTTATTTCGCGGCGCGATATCGATATTGCCTTGCATCACGGCTTTGCTCACGCGCCGGTAAAAGGCTACATGACGACCAATTTAAAAACGATTACCCCCGATACGCCGCTAACAGAAATAGAGTCGATTATGGTGACTTACGATATAGGAAGGTTGCCCGTATTGTCAAATAATCAGTTAGTGGGAATTGTCACCCGCACCGATGTTTTGCGACAGTTGCACCAAGATAAAACCAGGGGGCGAGAAATAGACCCAGAAAGGGAAAGAAATGGGAATCTTTCTTATTGTCCCTTGCCGCTTTCTCAATTGCGAGATCGCATCGCCCCCCCACTTTGGCACCTCCTCACCGCCGCCGCCAATGCTGCGGAAAAACGCGGTTGGCATCTTTACCTTGTAGGCGGTGCGGTGCGAGACTTACTTTTAGCCGATAGTGCTGAAGGTGAAGATATAGATTCGCCCATCGCCCTGCAAGATATTGATATGGTTGTGGATGGCTTTCACCGCGCGGCGGATGCGGGTGCTGGGGTAAAATTAGCCAAGGAATTGCAAAAAATTTATCCCCATTCCCGATTAGAAATTCACGGCGCGTTTCAAACTGCTGCTTTGTTGTGGCATAAAGATCCGGAATTAGATAATCTCTGGGTAGATATTGCCACAGCTAGAACTGAATTTTATCCTTATCCGGCGGCGAATCCAGAAGTCGAAGCGAGTTCGATTCGCCAAGACCTCTACCGTCGCGATTTTACTATTAACGCCCTCGCAGTGCGAATAACTGCGCCCCGCGCCGGTAAACTGCTCGATTTTTTTGGCGGTTTGTTAGATTTACAAGCGGGACAAATTCGGGTATTGCACGCGAATAGTTTTATTGAAGATCCGACGCGGATTTATCGCGCCGTCAGGTTTGCGGTGCGGTTGGGATTTGAAATTGAACCCCAAACACAAGGATATATTAGACACGCGATCGCCAGCGGGATTTACGAACAAATTCAAGAAAAAAATAGCCGCGCCCCCGCCCTAGAAACTCGGCTCAAAAGCGAATTAAAATACATCTTGCACGCTCCTTATTGGAAACCGGCATTGCGCTTGCTAGCAGAATTGGGAGCTTTGCGCTGCATCCATCCCACCCTAGAATTAACCGAACAATTGTGGTGGCAAGTGCGTTTAGTAGACCGCTGTTTGCAAAGGTTTGACCGGGAAAAAACCCTAGAACATTGGCAAATGCGTCTGGAAGTTTTAATTGCTGCCTTAAAACCGCCCTATCCTGGAAAAGTTGCTTCAAATCTTCAGTTACCCGCAGATAGCATCCAGCGGTTGAGTCAGCTACAAGAGGCTAAAACTAATATTGTAGAATCTTTACCCAAGTGCGAACGCATGAGTGAAATTGTGTTGCTGCTGCGTCAATACCAGCTGCCAACCTTAATTTTAATCGCCGCCTTTAGTCAGCGTGAGGTAAGACACCAAATTTGGCGTTATTTGAGCGATTTGAGCCATATTAAAGCACCCTTGAATGGAAACGACTTAAAAGCGCTAGGATATAAACCTGGGCGTCAGTTTAAAGAAATACTCGATGCCCTGCTAGTAGCAACATTGGATGGAGAAGTGAGCGATCGCACCTCTGCCCTGGCATATCTAGCACAACGCTATCCCCTAAGAGAGGGAAAGTAAATATGTTCAGAGCTTGCACCAATCTCCCAACCCGCCCGGAAATAAATTTCCGGATTGTAGAGACGTTACATGTAACGTCTCTACAAGTCGGTTAAAACCGACTCAATGCCATCAAACCAGTCCGTTAAAACGGACTTTCGCTGCTCGCTGTGGGAATTTATATCATGTCCGCGAGAGATCAGTTGTGTATAGTTGATTGTGCGAAAAAGCGTTTTTTCTCCCCCAGCTCCCCCATCCCCTTTGCTCCCCCAGCTCTCCAAACGCAACCGATGCAACCGGACATGATATTATTCCCTGGCGGGGTATAACATTGGTGCAAGATCTAAATATGGCGAAACAAACATCTATCTAAATATAGACTTTTCCGAACCAGCAAATAGAGTATTTTTTACAGTAAGCTTGCATCTCAGCTTGTGGAGGGGCGATCAATTCAATGGTCTTGAAAAGCAAAAATAGAATAGCAGAAATATTGGATAGATACGAAGCCGACTTGCTCGCCGACTGGCTCTTGGAACTAGACGCTTCCGGTATTCGACGGGATGACCGCATGAAGCTATCCGAGTTGCGCGAACAATGTTCCGAGTTCCTCAGCTTGTTACGTAGCGCCGTACAGCATGGCAACTTGAGCGATATTCAAACCCCAGAGTGGGGTAGTATGCGGCAAATGCTGGCAGATATTTCTCGTTCCCGCGTCCAGCAAGGCTTTTCCCCCAAGGAAGTCGCCAGCTTTGTTTTTTCCTTCAAAAAGCCTTTGTTTGCTCGCTTAAGCCAAGAATTGGAAAAAGAAGGCGCGATCCTAGCTGAAGAAATTTGGCTTTCTACGACGTTAATAGACCAGCTGGCACTTTGGACGACGGAAGTCTATCAAAAAGCGCGCGAGGAAGTAATCCAACGCCAGCAGGAGGAAATGCTGGAACTTTCCACCCCCGTCGTCAAATTATGGGAAGGTATTTTAGCATTGCCGATGATCGGCACCCTCGACAGCGCAAGAACTCAGGTTGTAATGGAAGCGCTGTTGCAGCAAATTGTCGAAACTGGCTCCCAAGTTGTAATTATCGATATTACAGGCGTGCCAACTGTCGATACCCTAGTAGCTCAGCATTTATTAAAAACCGTCGCTGCTGCCCGTTTAATGGGGACTGACTGCATAATCAGCGGTATCCGTCCCCAAATTGCTCAAACTATCGTCCACCTGGGCGTAGACTTGAGCGATGTGGTCACAAAAGCGACGCTAGCAGATGCGTTAGCGCTAGCAATGCAACGCCGAGGACTCACCGTAGTCCAACGCACCTAAATAATACTAAGGACGCTGGCAATTAGCAATTAGCAATTAGCAATTAGCAATTAGCAGGTACTTTGTGGAACGCATTCCCATACTTCAAATGGGTTCATTTCTCCTGGTAACGATCCAGGTAGATATGCACGATCGCTTAGCCCTAACATTACAAGATGACCTCACCAACCGCATCGTCAAAACCGGGGCGCGAGGCGTCCTGATCGATATTTCATCCCTGGAAATTGTAGATTCTTTTATCGGGCGCATTCTGGGCAATATTGCTAGCATGTCGCGCATTTTAGATGCGGAAACCGTTGTGGTCGGGATGCAGCCAGCAGTTGCGATTACACTGGTAGAGTTAGGTTTGTCCCTCACAGGTGTCCGCACCGCTTTAAACGTAGAACAAGGAATGGCGATGTTGCGGAAGTCGTTGGGGTAAGGAACTGTAACTAAATATCTTATCAATTCTGATCATTTCTTCTGGTATGAGGAGGTATCTGAAGTGCTGTTAGGTTTCAAAACCGAATTGAAACTAAACGTTAGGCAACGGACACAGTTAGCCAAACATTGCGGAGTAGCTCGCCATGCGTGGAATTGGGGATTGTGGCTCACCAAAAACATTCTCGACCATAACAAAGCCAACCCCAACGAAAAGCTCAAGTTTCCCACAGCGATTGACCTGCATAAACTGTTAGTAGCTATGGTGAAATCAAAAAATCCCTGGTATTACGAGTGCAGTAAATCCACACCGCAACAAGCATTAATGGCATTGCGCGAAGCTTGGAAACGTTGCTTCAACAAGACTGCCGGAGTGCCGAGATTTAAGAAAAAAGGACGGCACGATGCTTTCACGTTGGAAGGAACGGTCAAAATCTTGGGGAGTAACAAAATTCAAGTACCCGTAATTGGCGTTCTTAAAACTTATGAAAGGCTGCCACAAGTATTAACTAAATCTTGCACGATATCCCGTCAAGCTTCCAGGTGGTTTATCAGCTTTCGCAATGACTGCGAACAGCAAGAGTCAGACCGAATAAGCATTGTAGGAGTTGACCTCGGCATCAAAGCATTGGCTACTCTCAGCACAGGTGTTGTGATAATCAAAGCTAAATCCTACAAAAAATATGCAGCCAAGCTATCAAGAATGCAATGGCTAAATCGCCAGAAAGTAATCGGTTCAAACAACTGGAAAAAGGCACAACTCAAGATTGCTAGATTGCACAAAAAAATAGCCAATATTCGCTCCGATACGTTGCACAAGCTAACGACACTACTTGCCAAAAACCACGGTGTAGTTGTCATAGAAGACTTGAATGTATCTGGGATGATGGCTAATCATAAGCTGGCTGCATCTATTGCTGAACAGGGTTTCTTTGAGTTTCGCAGACAGTTGACCTACAAGTGCAAGTTGTATGGCTCAAAACTCGTTGTGGTTGACCGATGGTTTCCATCCAGCAAAACTTGTTCTAATTGCGGAACTAAAAAAGAAACACTCGGACTCTCTGAGCGAGTGTTTGAGTGCAGTCATTGTGGCAAAGTAATTGACCGCGATTTAAACGCAGCGATTAATCTGTCAAAAACCGTCAGTTAGACGGGGTTAGCCTGCGGACTGGTGAGTGCCGACACCGCCAGGATGAAGCAGGAAGTAAGCTTCCAACTACACATGAGTAGATTTGTCTAGTTTTGAGTAGTTGTGAGTAGGTCTTATGTAACGGTTCCCTCCAGAGGAAAACGACAGCCATGCTAGAACGTGAGATAGTCGAGATTCGCTCCTCATCAGACGTTGTGGTGGTTCGGCAGAAAGTGCGAAGTCTGGCGGTAGAATTGAAGTTCAGCTTGGTAGACCAAACCAAAATCGTCACCGCCGCCAGCGAACTGGCGCGGAATACGGTGGACTACGGTAAGGGAGGAACGGTGACGCTGGAAGTCCTCAACGTCGGAACCCGTAAAGGTTTGCGCCTGACGTTTGAAGACAATGGTCCCGGCATTCCAGATATCGATCTGGCATTGAAAGACGGTTACACCACGGGGAGTGGTTTGGGGTTGGGGTTAAGCGGCGCTAAAAGGCTAATGCACGAGTTTGAAATTGCCTCTGAAGTTGGTAAAGGAACCCGCGTCACAATTACGCGCTGGCGTTAATGTTTTAGAGGGTAAAAGATATCGAACGGAATTTTTGCTCTCAAAATCGGGACTGACGCCAATAAACTTACCCAGAAACCCGGTTTCTAGGAATGAAACCCAACCACCCTAAACCTTGAATCTGTTGAATTTCCCTCGACTCTATCCAACTTACCCAAAATTAGTATAACTACCACCGAGTAGAGCAAAAATTTTGATAACCTTTATCTAAACAGTCATAAATCTATCTTAAGGTAGGCGATATACTTAGCAAAAGCTTGTTGAATATATGTCTAAAGTCAGATAGTCAATTCCAGAAAAATATGCAAGTTGATTTGAACCGGAATTTTAAGCTACTCAATTAGTATAAAATCTACAGTATAACCGGAAAAATCTCCTCATGAAAGATTGTATTGCCCTACCAATTACAGAAACCTCGCAAGTCGGAGAAGCGCGCAGGTTTGCCTCCGCGCTGGCGACGGATATAGAATTCAACGAGACAGAACGGGGCAAAGTAGCAATTATCGTCACGGAATTAGCAAACAACCTAATTAAACACGCAAAAAACGGGGAAATCATTCTGAGAAGTTTGAGAAATAACGCAGAATATGGCATAGAAATTATCGGCTTAGACGCTGGACCTGGAATGGCGAATATCCCACAATGCCTGCGGGATGGTTTTTCCACGGCAGGAACGACGGGGACGGGTTTGGGGGCAATTGGGCGTCAATCTACTGTTTTTGACATTCATTCGGTGCCGGGGGTGGGTACTGTTTTAGTCGCACAACTTTGGCCTAAGAAAAACGCAGGAATTGCCTTGCGGAATACCGAACCTTTAGAAATTGGTGTGGTGAATTTGCCCAAACTGGAACAGGAAATATCCGGCGATGATTGGGCTGTGGTAAATTTGTCTAACCGCAGTTTAATTTTAGTGGCGGATGGATTGGGAGCGGGAATTTTAGCAGCAGAAGCAGCGCGGGAAGCGGTGCGAATCTTTCGTGCCAAAGCTGCACTCAATCCTAAAATAATTATGGAAATGGCTCACGCGGCTTTAAGAAGTACGCGAGGGGCGGCGGTAGCAATTGCGGAAATTAATCGAGTTGAAAAAACCGTACAATATGTGGGAATTGGCAACATTTCGGGTGCAATCGTGACGGGAAATAAAAGCCAAAGTATGGTTTCTTATAATGGAACGGTAGGGCATCAAATTCGCAAAATTGAGGGATTTGTTTATCCTTGGAACGATGGCTCGATTCTAATTATGCACAGCGATGGTTTAGGCACTCAATGGTCGTTAGAACGCTATCCTGGCTTGATTTCGCGCCATCCGGCTGTAATCGCCGGAACCCTATACCGAGATTTTAAGCGATCGCGCGATGACGTAACTGTATTGGTGGCAAAACAAGTAACAACTGACGAATGATTTATCCAATTCTGACTGTAGAAATACGCTTCGAGCAAGATATTGTTTTGGCACGCCAGCGGGCGCGTCAAATTGCTAACTTATTGGGGTTTGATATCCAAGAACAAACGCGCATCGCTACAGCAGTGTCAGAAGTTGCCCGCCACGCTTTCCAGTATGCAGGTAAAGGCAAATTCGAATTTCTGATAAAAGGGCAATCTCCCCAAGTATTTGTTACCCGCATTTCCGATAGCGGTGAGGGAATAGCCAATTTACAAACCAACTCGCATAATGGGATGGGATTGGTAGGGGCGCGACGTTTAATGGATGAGGTGATAGTTGAATCATCCCCTGGGCGGGGAACTGGGGTGCAACTAATTAAGCAGTTTCCCAAGCACGGGACTTCCCTAACCAAGACTCAATTAAATCAAATCGTAGATCAACTGACGCGCCTGCCTAAAGATCCATTTGCCGAAATTCAACAGCAAAATCAGGAACTATTGCAAACTTTAGAAGAATTACAAAAGCGACAGGAAGAATTAGCGCAACTCAACCAAGAATTAGAAGATACTAATCGGGGAGTAATCGCGCTTTATGCCGAGTTAAACGATAAAGCTGAATCACTCAAACGCGCCAGCGAACTCAAAACCCGCTTTCTTTCTAATATGAGTCACGAGTTTCGCACGCCGCTGAATGCAATTCTGAGTCTTTCCGATATGTTGTTAAACCATCTGGATGGAGATTTGACAGCAGAACAAGAAAAGCAGGTAACCTTTATTCGCAAGTCAGCAGCGTCGCTGACTGACTTAGTTAACGACTTGCTAGATTTGGCAAAAGTCGAAGCTGGAAAAGTCGATGTTCGCGTCACCGCTTTTGAAGTGACGGATTTGTTTAGCGCGTTGCGAGGAATGCTGCGCCCCCTGCTAACTAATAACGCCGTTGCTTTAATTTTTGCAGAACCCAGCGCTATTCCCACCCTAAAAACCGATGAAGGAAAAGTTTCTCAAATTATGCGTAATTTTATTTCCAATGCGCTTAAATATACCGAAAAAGGAGAAGTGCGAGTAACTGCTAAAATGGGGGCGAACCAAACCGTTATTTTTTCCGTCGCAGATACGGGTATCGGCATTGCACCTGAAAACCAAAGCCGCATTTTTGAAGAATTCGTCCAAGTCAATCATCCCCTACAAAAACGGGTGAAAGGAACTGGGTTAGGGCTACCCTTGTGTAAAAAACTATCCGAGTTGCTGGGAGGAAGCGTTGCTCTCCAAAGTACCCTGGGGGTTGGTTCCACATTCTCTGTTACCCTGCCTATCGTTTATTGTGCAGCGCCAGAAACGGATTTTGGGGCAGGGAATGACGGCGATAATTTCACTAACAATCCAAAAATTAACAACCAAAATGCCCAATCCGCATCAAATTTACTTAAAAAAATTTTAATTATTGATGATGAGGAAGTGTCTCGTTATACAATTAAAAGTTGGCTGGCGGATATTCGCTGTACTGCGATCGAAGCCGCCGATGGTTACGAGGGGTTGTATCGAGCGCGAACAGAACAACCGCAGGCGATCTTGCTGGATTTGCTAATGCCTGGGTTAACTGGATTCACCGTTTTAGAGCAGTTGAAATCCGATCCGGCAACCTCTGCAATTCCAGTAATTATAGTCACCTCGAAGCGCTTGGAGGCTCAGGAATACGAGCAGCTGGCAGCAAGAGCAGTTGCGATTGTTTCTAAAGAAAGCAACTCGCGGGAGGAAGCGATCGCTCAACTAAGAGCAGCATTCTTAAAAGCCGGATTAAATTTTTAAAGATGAGGGATGAATCATGGAGGACGAACTAAAACAATCGCGAATCATCCTAGTTGTAGACGATGATGACGCCAATCGCTATGTTGTTTCTCGCATTTTGCGTCAGGCAGGTTTCCTGGTCAAGGAAGCAGCAACGGGTAGTGATGCTTTGCAATTGGCAACCGAGCAACCAGATTTGATTATTTTGGATATTAAACTGCCGGATATCAACGGGTTTGAAGTGTGCCAGCAACTCAAAGCAGAACCCGCTACCAGTTTAATTCCCGTCTTGCATCTTTCTGCGTTTAAAGTCACTGCTGCGGATAAAGTCCACGGGTTAGACAGCGGCGCAGATGGCTACTTAACCCACCCAGTGAACCCACTGGAATTAATTGCTACAGTCAAAGCGCTGTTACGCATCCGCCAGACTGAAAAACAATTACAGCAAAGCGAAGAAAAATTCCGCGCTATCTTTAATCAGACATTTCAGCATATTGGAATTTTGTCACCAATTGGTTCGATTATTCAAGTCAATCAGTCGGCATTAGATTTTGCTGGACAAAAGCTAGAAAATGTGGTAGGACGTTTTTTGTGGGAAATGCCTTGGTTTTCTGCCTCGCCCGTCTCTCTAACCTGCACTGAGCAGCAGTTGCAAAAAGCGATCGCACTAGCTGCTACAGGTAAGTTTGTGCGGTATGAAGTCCAGATGCAAGGCGCTTTCGATACAGTCGCGACGTTCGACTTCTCGATCAAACCGATACTAGACGAGAGGGGAAACGTGGTACAGCTAGTTTACGAAGGAAGGGATATAAGCGATCGCAAGCGTGCAGAAGAAGAACTGCGTCGTGCTAACCAAGTCAAAGACGAATTCCTCGCCGTACTGTCCCACGAGTTAAGATCGCCGCTGAATGCGATTTTGGGTTGGTCGCAACTACTGCGTACCCGTAAGGTAGATGGAGTAGCGACTTCTCGCGCATTGGAAACAATTGAGCGCAATGCCAAATTGCAGACTCAAATGATTGAAGATTTGCTCGACATTTCCCGGATTATTCGGGGCAAGATAGAACTCAATATTGCCCCAGTCAACCTAGTTGTACCAATTGAAGGCGCGATCGCCACGATGCAGTTGGCAGCACAAGCTAAAGCAATTCAAATTCAAACCGCATCAGACCCCAATGGGGCAATAGTTTTAGGCGATCGCAACCGCTTGCAGCAAATTGTCTGGAATTTGCTTTCCAACGCGATCAAGTTCACCCCCCCTGGCGGACAGGTGGAAATCCGACTCGAACGGGTAGAGCAGGGGATCTCTGGAGATGGGGAGATGGGGAGATGGGGAGATGGTGAGATGGGGAGATGTGGAGATGGTGAGAATATAGATTCAAACTCCCCTCTGCACACCTGCACACCTGCCCCTCTGCCCCTCTGCCCCCCTGCCCCTCTGCCCTATGCTCGAATAACAGTCAAGGATACGGGTAAAGGCATTAGCGCTGATTTTCTGCCTTACGCCTTCGATTATTTTCGCCAAGCAGATAGTTCGATGACTAGAAATCATGGGGGACTGGGACTCGGTTTAGCGATCGTGCGGCATCTGGTAGAGTTGCACGGCGGTACAGTTTACGCCGCAAGTCCGGGAGAAGGAAAGGGAGCAACCTTCACCGTCATGCTACCGCTGATCAACGATCGATCCCCGACAAAACCCGACAGGGATGGGTGGGAGAGTTACGCAGATCTCAGCGGCGTGCAAGTGTTGGTAGTTGATGATGAACCCGATACCCGCGAATATATTACCTTCGTATTACAAGAGTCTGGGGCAGTCGTCACCGCAGTTGCTTCGGCAAACGAGGGACTCAAGGCACTTGACAAATCGCTACCCGATGTGCTTTTGAGTGACATTGGGATGCCGGGGAAAGACGGATATGCTTTGATGCGAGAAATTAGAGAGCGATCGCCAGAAGAAGGAGGAGAGATTCCGGCGATCGCGCTGACGGCATATGCCAGAGTTGAAGACAGCGAACAAGCTTTATTAGCAGGCTTTCAAATGCACGTATCTAAACCCGTCGAACCCGATAATTTAATCACCGCGGTTGCTAATTTAATTGCAAACAAAGCTAATGGCTAATGGCTAATGGCTAATGGCTAATTGGTAAATTTTTTGGCATTAACTACCAGCTTTTTCATGTCGTTCGTAAGCTTCCACAATCTTTTGCACTAGGGAATGGCGCACGACATCTGCTTGGGTTAGCTGACAGAAGCCAATGCCTTCTACATGTTGCAGGATTTTTTGCGCCACGGATAGACCAGAGGGTTGATTCGGCGCTAAATCGGTTTGGGTAATATCTCCAGTTACGACCATGCGAGAACGAAATCCCAGGCGCGTCAGCAGCATTTTCATCTGCGCGGGGGTGGTATTTTGAGCTTCATCGACAATCACAAAGGCATTGTTAAGGGTACGTCCCCGCATGTAGGCGATGGGAGCGACTTCAATGATGCCGCGTTCCATCAGATTGGGGATTTTTTCTGGGTCGATGAGTTCGTATAAAGCATCGTAAATCGGACGGAGATAGGGGTTGACTTTTTGCTGGAGATCCCCTGGTAAAAACCCCAACTTTTCACCCGCTTCTACTGCTGGTCGAGTTAAGATTAACCGTTCGTACTCGTTGGCTAAAAGTGCTTGAACGGCTAAAACGACGGCGAGGAAGGTTTTACCGCTACCAGCAGGTCCGATGCAAAAAGTCAAGTCGTGGGTGCGGATAGCTTTAACGTACTGTCGCTGACGGAAGGTTTTGGCGCGGATTTCTTCGCCTTTGCGGGTACGATAAAGAACGTCGCGCTGTAAATCTTGCAACTCGTCGGTGCGGTGGGTATCGAGAGCGTGACGCGCGGTGAGAATATCGACGCTAGAGATAATTTTGCCTTTGCTCCAGAAATCTTCAAGCGAGCGCACCAATCTTACAGCGAGGTCAACTTGATTCTCAGTACCTTTGATCTGTAAGTCTTGTCCCCGCATTACCAACATCGCACCTGTTTGCTTCGACAGGGTTTTCAGATTTTCTTCTTTGTCGCCAGATAGAGCGATTGCGCTTTCTATACTTGGCAGTTGAATTGTCGTCCCCTCTACCATTCCTGTGACTTCCTCCCACACTAAATGCTACGCATTATAGTGTGGGCTTCCTAACTCACCGAAAGTCAGAGGGTGGAAGCCCCTGCATTTATCCATGGGGAGGAAACCCGTAGGCGAATTTATTCGCCGTCCAAATATCTTAGAATCCATACGAATAGCCATCTTTTTGATGAATTGGTGTACAAAATCTGTAACTAATGCCAGCAACACGACCTACCTTGGTGGCAATATCAAAGCTTCCAGTTTTACGGCATAGTAAGCGTCCGACCTATTCGCCTATCTTTTTCCCGGAAGTGACAACAGCTTTGACAATATCGCCAGTTCTGAAGCCAAAGTGAATCTGTTTATGTTCGCGGTGTCTAACAGGAAAACCATAACGGTCAGTACCGCACATTTGGCGAGTCCCCCACCCAGTACACTTAATGCGTAATGGTTGCTGGGTCAGTAGCTTTATGCTGTCAATGCTTCCGACACAAGCCGCATCAATCCAGTGTTGTTTGGGTAGCTCAAACCGAGTCCGGTTATATTTGGTTTGTCCTCCAGTCCCCGTGGTTGTAGGGAGGAGAGTTTTTAATGTCCCCAACAATGCCCACCGAGTAGAGTTAACAGCGGATGCATCTTTTAATGGTTGTTTAGCTTGACTATGAATTGTCTCTAGCCTCGCAGGGTCTTTCTTGAGCAACTCATCAATTGATTTATTTCCCTTTTTGACATTGCATTTTTGACAGCTTAGAGTGAGGTTGGATACTCGGTTGCTACCACCCTTGGCTTTTGGGTGAATATGTTCAATTTGCAACGGGACACCTTCTTTACTGCAATAAGCACACTTGCGCCCCCACTTCTCTAAAAGATACTGCCTAACTTCATAGCCAGCGAGTTCGCCCTGTTGATACTCCACACCGTCAATTTCTGGGTTTTGTAGTTTTTGGGTGTCGAACTTAACCAGTTCCATGAAAATTTGGGCAATGGGTGTATACCGGCAAAGACGTTTTACCCAAGTCTCAACGGTGAGAACACGATGCATCAGGGATGGGGGTAGCCATCCGTCTTTCCGCTGGCGATTATCAAAACGTGGCTGCCGATACCTAGTTTTCCGGTTACGACGGCTACGGCGTAGTGACAGTCTAGACTCCAATGAATCCTTAATCTGCCATCCTCTATGCTCTAATTCAGCACACCAGATAACCTTGTCGCCATCTAAAATTGAAATTCCTGAAACCCTACTACCGGGGTCAAGTTTGATAACTAATGGCTTGATAACAGGGCTGTTGACTGCATGTTGCAATATTAGGGTAAAGGGATACATTCTGAACACAGCGGCTTTACCTTTGTCCAGCAGTTCCCTTGCTCGTTTTGGCCTAACTGGATTTAATGGTTTCCTGTTTTTATCAACAACAAAAACATAATTTTGCATTGCTGCATACACCTTGCGGGTAATGTTTGCTATGCCTCCTGCCTCGGCACGCTGCGCGAACGACAATGTTTAAGGTCGGTAACTATCCAAACGACACTCGTTTATTCTCCATACACCTGTTTAATCGTGAGGTTCTAGGGTTCAGGACTAGCAAGCATCCTGAAGTAGGTCTTTAACTCTTGCCTTAAACGAGTAGTCTGGTCAGGTTGGAGAGAATTGCAAACCCCTGCCTTCTAGGCATGGGGTCTGCTATCAACTAGAGAACCCTGACAAGCTCTACAGGCGTCCAATCGCGTCCTATAAGATCGGCCTTCCAGCCAGATCGGCATTTCTAGTACGATCGCTTGCGGGAAGCTTCCGCCTTACGCTTGCGGCGGAGGCTGGGTTTTTCGTACCGTTCGCGACGCTTGACTTCCGACAAAATACCGGCTTTTTGAATCTTCTTTTTAAAGCGTCTTAACGCCGAATCTATCGATTCATTTTCTCCTAAACGGACTTCTGCCACGCGCTATTATTCACCTCACTTATGCTCTTAGTTTGGATTGTTAATTAGCGACTGATTGGTTACTTGTAGACACGTTAACTGCAACGTCTCTACAGCGATCGCCTCTATAGTATTGCACCTGAAAAGTCCCTATAATTAAACAGCTGTTTTAGAGCCATTTAGGCCAGCAGCTTGTAGGAAGTACTTTTCACGCCTCAATACTACGTCATCGACCGGGCTGTTTAAGGAGTTTTCGCCATCTCCACAGACAATTGTACCCAACTGCGACAGAACCTCAAGGTGCTGATCGCCTTTCATTCCACGAGCTAAAAGCACATAGAAGGAAAGGCGAGCGTCCTTGATTGTAATGGTTTTGCAACTTCTGCCTTTCAAAACGTGTGTAAACCTGTTGGTTTCTTGGTTTGACCCAAGCACATCGCATCTTTTGCCAGATGTATGCCCTGACGCGGGGAAGAGACGAGTAGTACCTGTCTGTTGTCTCAAACAAATACGGTTTTTAGACCGTTTGGGGCATTTCTGCCTCCACCAACGCCAATCAACGTTTTTTGATTCTATGGCTGTGGCGTCAACCCTTAACTTCCGTAGTTCGTCACGCTACGTTTTTCGGCATAAACATTGGTAACGATGTTTGATGATGTTTGCCGAAAGAAGTGTTGGCGATCGCCATCTCCCATCTACATGCTAGCTGCGGAAGCGGATTCTGGGCGAAGACCTGGGAACCGGAGCTTTGCGAGGTGGGGAAGTTCTTGTGGGAGGATCATGGCTTCCCGCACCATTTTCTCTCTCTGGCCCTATACCACCGTAAATATCCAGGTAGACTGATTGTCCAGCGGCTTTGGCCGCCGCTTCAATCACTGTCCGGATTGCCTGAATATTCCTGCCACCCCGACCAAAGACTCGCCCTTTATCTTCTCCTTCAAACGCCAGACGAATCCAAACTTTTGGTTTGCTGGGGTTTGTTTCGCAGTCTATCTTCAACGAACTTGGCGACTCTAAGAAAGGCTGCACTAGAAATCGCACCAGTGCAGCATAATCTGGCATAGCTACTTGGGCTGGGATGGAGGGTTTACTGGGTGGCTTTTGCGCGGACCTGCTCGAAAACATTAGCTTTTTCCAAGATGTGGCGAACGGTGTCTGTTGGCTGCGCTCCTTGTTGGATTCGCTTAACGATCGCAGGAATGTCTAGCTTTGTTTCGTCGGTTCTGGGGTTGTAGAAACCCAGTTCTTCCAAAGGACGACCATCGCGACGCGAGGTACTTTTCATGGCAACGATCCGGTAGCTAGCTTCCCGCTTTTTGCCGTATCGTTTTAATCGAAGTTTGATCATGTTGCAGCAATCATGCTCTCAATTGTGACTAATCATCCATTGTACGTGCTATACAGAACTTGGCTAAACTTCTTACCCAGAGTTCACCATTCAACTAGAATTACTTTCTCTTGGGTCTGCTTCCTGCTTCCACCAAGGGAGTCGGCTCCTTCTTGTCCACAGGCGTCAATTCGGGTGTAGCCCACCCTATGAAGCTTTGGAGCGCGGGTGTACAAACGTGACGTTAAACTTCCCTAAGCTTTAGGGTGCGTTAACGAAGTGTAACCCACCATCTCTATCATATGCATTGTCGCTGGGTAAGTCCCGTCTCAGTTTGACGCGCCCAAGGCTGGTTTTGCCAGGGTTGCCCCCTTTGACTTCAAAGTTGACCAAAGCCTTTTTTCTTTTTGTCTTTTTTCTTTTTCGGCTTGGCTGCCCCCTGGTTATAACCCCGCCAACCGGGTGGCGCTGGACGGTTGCCCCCACCAAAGGGAGAAAGACCCCCTCCCGGCATTCCAGGCATTCCCGGCATGGCAGGCATCCCGCCCCCTTGGCTCATTTGCTGCATCAGACTCCGCATTTTTTGGAAATCGCTCACCAGCTTGCTGATATCCGATTCTTGGTAGCCGCACCCGCGGGCAATTCGACGGCGGCGACTGGGGGACGCCGATAGCAAATCCGGGTTTTGGCGTTCCTCTTTGGTCATCGAATTAATCATCGCTTCAGCCCGCTTTAACTGGGCTTCTCCTTGCTGGAGTTGGTCGGATGAGAGCTTGTTCATCCCTGGAATCAGCTTGAGCAAACCCCCCAGGGACCCCATATTTTTCAGCAGCCGCAACTGCTTGAGAAAATCCGTAAAATCAAACTTCGCTGCCAGGATTTTCTCTTGCATCTTGGCGGCGTCTGCCAAGTCCATTTCTTCCTGGGCTTTTTCTACCAGCGTCAGGACATCTCCCATCCCCAGAATGCGCGACGCCATCCGGTCTGGGTAAAACGGTTGCAGCGCTTCTACCTTTTCCCCGACGCCGACAAACTTAATCGGCTGACCGGAAACCCGCCGCACCGAAAGCGCTGCCCCACCGCGCGTATCCCCGTCCAGCTTGGTTAAAATCGCACCCGTAATGCCGATTTGATCGTGGAACGTGCGGGTGAGGTTCGCCGCCTCCTGCCCCGTCATCGAATCCACTACCAGCAAGGTTTCGTGGGGTTTAACCGTCTGCTTGATGCGGGCTAATTCCGCCATCATGTCTTGGTCGATTTGCAGGCGACCTGCGGTATCGATTATTACCGTATCTATGCCTTCTGCCTTGGCTCTTTCTACGCCCTGACGGGCAATTTCCACTGGGTTGGCATCAGTGCCCAGTTGAAATACGGGTACGTTAATTTGCTGACCCAGAGTAACGAGTTGGTCAATCGCCGCTGGTCGATACACGTCCGTCGCCACGAGTAGGGTAGAGCGATTTAACTTTTGCAGGTGTAAAGCCAGCTTAGCAGTAGCCGTAGTTTTACCCGTCCCCTGCAACCCCGCCATTAGCACGATAGTCGGGCGAGTTTCTGCGATCGCTAGGGGGACATTGGTTTCCCCCATCACGGCTACCAACTCGTCGTAGACAATTTTGATAAACTGCTGGTCGGGTCGCACGCCAGCAAAGACTTCGGCTCCTTGTGCCTTGACTTCGACCTCGGCAATAAAATCTTTAACGACCTGGAGGTTTACGTCTGCTTCTAAGAGGGCGCGACGCACTTCCCGCAGTGCCTCTTGTATATTCGACTGGGAAATGCGATCCTGCCCCCGCAGTTTCTTCCAGGCAGCTTCTAAGCGTTCGGATAGGGCATCAAACATAGAATCGGTACTTTATCAGATATCAGTTAACGAGTGAAGTACGCACCACCAGACCTAGGGGGTCTGGTGGGGGCTTCCAGTTTCATTCGCCGTTGCCACGTTGGCTCTCCGGAACAGGCATCCGGTGATGGTCTGACACAGGGTCCACGATCTTGCCGTTCCAAGCATCAGTGTGCCATCATCGCAAAAGGTTAGTCTTCGCGCCAGGAGTGACGATTGGTGGCTCGACAATTATACCTAAGTGCGATCCCTATGAGCCAACAGGTTAAGAGCTTCTCTTTATTGTATGCCTTTAGAGCAAGTTTCCAAATATTGGTAACTTAAGCTGGCATTTTTCCAGCATAATTATCAAAGATAGCGAGATTCATTTAATTAAAATTAGCGGTTAATCAACTATTATCGTTAACCTTTAACTCGAAAGCAGCTTGAGATTTCATTCATGGCAAAAACTAACTCAAAGAAGAAATCTAAAAAACAGGCTGCATCTGAAACTCCTAAACTCAGTCCCAAGGAGGAAGCCGCAATAAAAAGGCAGGCGGCGAAGCAGCGACAAGAATTCATCACCTACACGAGTGCCGTTGTCGGTGGATCGCTGTTTCTGGGCTTAATGCTGTTTCCAGTTGGCGGAGAGAAAGCCACAGTCGGGGTATTTGTCGGGTTAGTCGCGATGTGTCTGTCTTTCAAATATTACCGTCAAGCGCTTTGGGCATTTCTGATCTATGTGCCATTTGGTGGTACGGTTGTGTATGCGGTTGCTGGCGGAAATGCGCTATTCCAACTGGCAAAAGATGGGTTTTACATTCCGGCAGTCGTTACCCTTTATCAGGAATGTAAGCGGAAACGGCAGCCTTTTCTGATTCCCGAAAATCTCAAACAGCCGTTGATATTTTTACTGGTGCTTTGTTTGCTGACACTGCTGGTTGTCAACGGCGCCCAGCAGTTTGCACCTAAAAAAACTGGTCAGCCGATTATCCTGGGACTGATGGGGCTGAAAGTTCTGCTGGGATACCTGCCCTTAATCACCTGTGGTTACTATCAGATCCGCAATAAGAAAGAGTTGCTATTTTTGACCCGATTGCATCTGGTTCTGGCGATTATTTGCTCGGCTTTGGGGTTTATTCAGTACTTTTTCCTCACCAGCGGCAAGTGTGTGGGAACGCGGGGGATGTCTGGAGAGGCTTTATTTAAGGCAACCCTAGAAGCACGGTGTTTGGTGGGTGGTGCGTTGGTGTTTAGTCCTGAAGTTGGGATGATTCGCTTGCCAGGGACGTTCGTTTCTCCCTGGCACTGGGCTTGGTTTTTGATTGGTAATGCCTTTATGACGTTTGCCACTGCTTTTAGCGACCCCTCGCCGCTGTGGCGGATGTCGGGTTTGGTTGGCATGGCTGGGGTTTTTGTCAATGCGGTGATTTCTGGTCAAAGAATTGCTCTGGCATTGGTTCCCGTAGTCACGATTATTTTGTTGGTGCTAACTGGTCAAGTGGCTAACTTGAAACGGTTTATACCCATAGCATTAGGACTTGGGGTGCTGGGGGCTGTTGCTGCGGCGATGTTCCCCGCAATTATCCAAGAACGGGTGCAAAGCTTTGTAGACCGCTGGAATGCTTCACCCCCCACTGATTTTATTGCCGCTCAGGCGGGTAACACCTCTGGCAGACAAGAGGGAATTTTTGGAGCGGGTTTGGGACGTGCTACAAACTCGGCACGAGCTTTTGGCAACGTGGAGTTAATCGAAACTTACTATCCCAAAATGTTTCACGAAATCGGCCCGTTGGGGGTGGCGGCATTTTTGGGACTGGTGACAACCCTAACTTTCGTCACCTTCAAAGCTTACCGCTCGGTGAAGGAAAAAAATTTACGCAGCTTTGGTGCCAGTTTTTGGGTGTTTGTTTTGGTCATCAGTTACAACACTTACTGGTATCCTTTGGATACCGATCCGGTTTGCGTTTATTACTGGTTTTTTGCCGGAGTGATTTTAAAATTGCCGGAAATAGATAAGCAGGAACGGGAAAAATTAGCCGCAGAGGAGGCAAACGATCCGAAAAATAAAAAGAAACGAAGTCTCAAATCTAATAAAACCGCTACTACAAAGAAGGCGGCGTAACTGGTAGATAATAAAGCCAGTGGCGAGGCTAGAACTGACAAAAGGAGCTGCTTGACCGTGACTTGGCCTTTGATTTCGGTAGTTATTCCCACTTACGGACGCGAGGAACCTTTGCGGGATACGATCGCGGATGTATTGCAGCAAGATTATCCAAATTATGAGGTGCTGGTGGTCGATCAAACAAAGACGCACCAGAGCGAAACTCAAGCTTATTTGGAAAAACTGGCGGCGGATGGCAAAATTCGCTGGTTTTGCGTTGATTGGGCGAGTTTGCCGGGGGCGCGGAATTATGCGGCGCGGCGGGCAATGGGGGAGATTATTCTGTTTATTGACGATGATGTTCAGCTCAAACCCGGTTATTTAGCTGCCCATGCCCGTAATTATATAGATCGTCCGGAGGTGGGGGCAGTTGCTGGGCGAGTTTTCGACCGGATGAAACTAACTGATTCCGGCGGAGAATTGACGATTGAGGATTTACCCCCCCAGGCGATGGACCCCGGAATTGCTTGGTATTACATTGATTTGGTGCATACAGTAAAGCCGCAGCAAGTAATTTCGGCGAGGGGATGCAATATGTCTTTTCGTCGGGAAATCTTTACGAAGTACGGACTGCACTTTGACGAACGGTTTAAAGGCAGTGCGGTGCGGGAGGAATCGGATTTTTGCTTAAGGTTGCGGCAGACTGGTTATAAGATTTGGTACGACCCAGAGGCGGATTTAGTTCACTTGGGGGAGGAAACGGGGGGTTGTCACGATATTAGTACTCGCAGTCTCCGATACCAAATCACCTTCTATCACAACCACTTCTTAATGGCACTCAAAAACTTAACGCCTTTCCAACAAATGCGATTATTTGCTCGCTTGTTTGACTGTCACGTCTTGGGGAATCCTCCTTGTAATAAAAGTGGTTCTCCCATCAAAATTATCACCCGCGCTGGATTCTACTCGCTGGGATTTATTAACGCACTGGGAACCATGCTCAAATCTACGATTGATGACGGTCAAATTTACACTCAACAAGATAGCGTTAATGGGTAATGGCGTTCCCAGGCGACCGCCTGGGTCACGAGGGTAATGGCGTTACTAGGCTCTGCCCTGGTCACGAGGGTAATGGGTATTAATTTAGATTTTATTGCTATATTTTTACCAATTACCAATTCCCAATTACCAATTCCCAATTACCAATTCCCAATTCCCAATGTTATGAAAATTTTAGTTGCTAGCCACACCTATATTGTTGACCTCAATCGCGAAAAGCTACGGGCTTTAGCTACTCTGGAACCGGGAATTGAAGTCACCGTGGTTGCGCCGCGCCGCTGGCAACCCGGTGGCGTTCAAAATAAGACGATTGAAACGCAATTTTTACAGGAAGGTTCGTTTCAAGTTGTGCCGGTTTCTAATTTTAGTCAAAACAATCAAGGATTGCTTACTTTTGGCGCTGATTTGATTTCTTTGTTGCGCCGATTTCGCCCTGATATTATTCAGGTTGAACAGGGTTCTAAGGCTCTGGCTTATGCTCAATTTATTTTCCTGAATCAGATGCTGGGATTAAAGGCAAAGAATGTATTTTTTACTTGGTGGAATTTGCCTTATGAATTAAAGTTTCCCGTTTCTGTTCTGGAAGCTTATAACCTGAGCAACACTCACGGAATTGTAGTGGGAAATAAAGATGGGGCTGAAATTTTGCGCCAGCGCGGCTACAATGGCCCGATGAAAGTTATGCCGCAACTCGGTGTTGATGAAATTCGGTTTAAACCCCAGCGTCAACCAGAATTAGCGGCAAAATTGGGGATAAATTCGACTGATTTTGTTGTCGGGTTTGTCGGGCGATTTGTTGAGGAAAAAGGATTGCTGACGCTGCTATCAGCACTGGCGGGGTTACATGATAAACCCTGGAAATGGCTCTTACTAGGTCGCGGCCCTTTGCAATCAAATTTAATGGAACTGGCAGCAGAAAAGGGAATAAAAGATAAACTGATTTGGGTAGAAAGCGTTCCCCACGATGAAGTTCCTTGCTATATCAATTTGATGCATACTTTAGTGCTGCCTTCCGAAACAACTTATAAGTTTAAAACTCTGACGGCAGCGGGGTGGAAAGAACAGTTTGGTCACGTGTTAATTGAAGCAATGGCTTGCAAAGTGCCGGTGATTGGTTCTGATTCTGGCGAGATTCCCCATGTGATTAAAGATGCTGGTTTAGTCTTTTCAGAAGGGAATGTGGAAGATTTGCGAAATTGTTTATTGCAGTTGATGGAACAACCTGAATTAAGAGATAATCTGGCTGAGTTGGGTTATCAACGGGCAATGGAACAATATACAAACAAAGCTTTAGCTAAGCAATTGTTGGATTTTTATAAGGAAATTAGTTAAACGAACCACAGAGGACACGGAGAAGGATGGGAAGGGGGTAATTTGAGAATGCTAGGAGAACAAGATATTAAGATAAGAGAGGCAAATAAACAGGAAGACTCTCTGATTGCCAGACATTTTTATCAAATGTGGCGGGACAATGATGTTCCTACCCAATCTATCCAGTATAATTGGCTTGAAATTACGCTTCAATTTATAGAACGCGCGCGTCAAGAACTCTGCTACAAAGCTTTTGTAGCAGAGATTGATGGTGAAGTGGTTGGGTCTGCTGGGTGTCAGCTTTTTGCTGGTTTATACCCACAGGCGCTAGCAGAAGAATACCGGAAATATGGATATATTTGGGGTGTCTATGTTGAACCGCCTTTCCGAGGACAGGGTATTGCTAAAAAACTTACTGGTATGACAGTGGATTATTTAAAGTCCCTTGGCTGTACTCAGGCTATTCTACACGCTTCTCCATCAGGCAAACCTGTTTATTCTAGCCTTGGCTTTTCACAAAGCAATGAAATGCGGTTGGATCTGATTTGAAAATTGGTAATGGGTAATTGGTAATGGGTAATAGACTTATCAGGACTTACGCAAAGAAACCGGGTTTATCTGAAAAATCGTTGAGCCAGGAAACGAGAGATATACAAAGAAACAAAGGTGATGGCAAGGTCTTGCGTCAGTCCTACTTATGTTGAAAATAAAGTATAGGGCTGCTAGTGTCGCCCACACCACAAGACTTTGTGCGGAGGTATAGTTAACTTTTGCAAGAGTGTTACCAATTACCAATTACCAATTACCCATTACCAATCACCAATTATCTAAAATTATGCGAATTCTGCAAATTGTTCCTTCAATTTCTTTAGTTTACGGTGGCCCCAGCCAAATGGTGCTGGGTCTTTCTGCTGCTTTGGCTAGGGCAGGGGTTGAGGTGACGGTTCTCACTACTGATTCTAATGGAGATACGGGGCAACCGCCGCTGGATGTTCCCTTATATCATCCCGTCGAACAAGATGGGTATCAGGTGCGGTATTTCCGCTGTTCTCCTTTCCGCCGCTATAAATTTTCCCTCGATTTGTTGCGTTGGTTATATCAACACGCCAAAGAGTTCGATCTGGCACATATTCATGCTTTGTTTTCGCCTGTTTCTTCTTTTGCGGCGACTGTGGCGCGATCGCGCCACCTACCCTACATTCTCCGTCCCCTCGGCACTCTCGATCCAGCCGATTTACAGAAGAAAAGGCAGCTAAAACAAATCTATGCCGCGCTGCTGGAAAAACCTAACATCGCCGGTGCTGCCGCTATCCACTTTACCAGCCTCCAGGAAGCTAAAGTTTCAGAACGATTCGGTGTTTCTACCAAGGATTTGGTCATTCCCTTGGGTGTCACCCCTTCTCCCACCCACAACAAGGGCGAATTGCAATCCAAAATTCCGATAGTGCTTTATATGTCGCGGATTGACCCAAAAAAGGGGTTAAATTTGCTACTTCCAGCTTTAGAAAATCTTTTAGCTGAGGGATTTAAGTTTCATTTTGTGCTGGCTGGTGGGAATCCGCAAGACCAGGCTTATGAGGCGAAAATAAAGGCACAGGTACAGGGGTCGCCGTTAGTAGAACACACTACTATTACTGGATTTGTCACGGGCGATCGCAAAACAAACTTCCTACAACAAGCCGATCTATTTGTCCTGCCTTCTTATTACGAAAACTTTGGGATTGCCGTAGCAGAGGCGATGGCATCTGGAACGCCCGTGGTAATTTCAGATGGAGTTTATATTTGGCAGGATGTGCAGCAGGCAGAAGCTGGCTGGATTGCATCTCTTACCCTAGAATCACTGATGAAAGCGTTAAGATTAGCACTTAGTAATGCTGAAGAAAGACGGCTTCGGGGTGAAAGGGGGAAAGAATATGCGTTGAGGCATTATAGTTGGGATGCGATCGCGCAACAGACCATCGGGGCATATCAAGAAATTCTGTCCGAAAGAGCATAGTAGAGGGCTTTGGGCAAATTGTAAAAAGATCTAAAGCCCGACCGGAGAACCGGATTTTATGGCACAATCGCAAAGTAGATAATTGATCGGTTTCAAAATCAGGGGAAACTTGTTATGGCGCTTAGATTAGGCGACACTGTACCCAACTTTACTCAAGCCTCTAGTGAAGGCGAAATCAACTTTTACGACTGGGCAGGCGACAGCTGGGTGGTTCTATTCTCGCACCCTGCGGATTATACACCTGTTTGCACGACGGAATTAGGGGAAGTCGCCCGCCTCAAGCCAGAATTTGACAAGCGCAACGTGAAAGCGATCGCTCTGAGCGTAGACGATGTAGAATCCCACAAAGGCTGGATCGGCGATATTGAAGAAACCCAAAGCGTCCAGCTCAATTATCCGATTCTGGCAGACCCGGATAAAAAGGTTTCTGACCTTTATGACATGATCCACCCCAACGCCAGCAATACGGTAACAGTTCGGTCTGTGTTCGTGATCGACCCGCAAAAGAAACTGCGTCTGACCTTTACCTATCCTCCCAGCACGGGGCGCAATTTTGATGAATTGCTGCGGGTAATTGACTCTCTGCAACTAACGGATAATTACAGCGTGGCAACTCCTGCCAACTGGAAAGATGGGGAAGATTGCGTAATTGTCCCATCCCTCAAAGATCCGGAAGTGCTGAAGCAGAAATTCCCCAAAGGATATGAGGAAATTAAACCCTATCTGCGGATGACGCCTCAACCCAATAAGTAAGGCAAAAGTCAAATAGGGTGAGCAATACTCACCCTATTTTCTTTTCCCATATTGTTAGCTTATACTTTAAAGTGTCGCTTTAAATTGTTGATGGGCTGCTCGATATACTGCCATGAAAGCATTGCCACAACAATCGTGGTTACAGTGTTAAGCACAAATTGAATTCCCACTGACTTGGGATAGGAAAAGCCCAAATAATTCAGGATAGTAGGAACAACCGCTCCAGCTACAAAACTGTGATAAATGTATATTCCATAACTAATCTTACCCAGGTAGACAAGCGGTTTGAATTCTAAAATACTCCCTGTAATGTTCCCGAAACCCCGTGCAGCGCCATCTACTACCCAGACAAAAAACAAAGCGTTGATACTATCTTGAACGACTAATCTGAGTCCAGGATCTATATGGTTTTTGGTAATAATGAGAGCGAAAGACAACGAACCTCCGATCCAAAAACCCAAATTAGATAACAAACTCTTAGCTCTAGATCTATTCTGGTTGTAATTGTAAAATGCTAATAAAGCTCCTAAGCCAAGGGAATCAAAGCAGGCGGGGGTAAGCAGGTTGATTCTAATTCCGTCGTTTAATGCCATTTGCAGGCATAAAATCCTGAACAAAGGCGCGATTATAATTGTTGAGTAAATTAGCTTATCAAGATGCTTTTTAGGCACGAATAAAACAAACAAAGGCCAAAATAAATAAAATTGAAACTCAATAGCTAAAGACCAAAAGGGTGAATTAATATCCCACTTATGCCAAGCATAGTAAAAATTGGATAAGTAGGTAAAATGCCAAATAAAAGATGGATGAAGCCCTAGAAAAAATCTTGTTGTTAAAAAAAGAGTGAGATAATAAATAGGTAAAATTCGCAGGAAACGCCGGATATAAAAATTGCGTATATTAACCCAAATGCGTTGATTACCTTCTAGGTTTTCCCTAGTATTTAATAAGATAAAGGTAATCAGAAACCCACTAAGTACAAAGAACAACTTGACCCCAAGTGTACCTACTCCAACCGTGGAATTCAAAAAAAATTGTTGAGGTAGCCAGTGGTAAACCAGTACACCAAATACAGCTATTGCTCGTAAAGCATCTAGCTGAATCATGTGTTTTAACTGATTTTGTTTTTTGACTTTTCCGGTGAGTTGGAGTTGTAATTGCATGGAGATTTTGGAATGGCGAATGCATGTTGAATGGTGACGGTTTCTGTCTAGTAGCCGCCTTGTAAACCAAGGAAAATATGCACATAAAAATATCAGTAAACCCTTAAGGGTTTACTATATGCACCCCAAAAAAAGCTCCCCTCAACACCTACGATTAAGAGCAAGTAGGCGGCGCAAGAATTACTGTTAATGAAAGAGTGGCGAAAAGGCTAGCGCACCTAGTTACCAGTCGCCACTGGGGATTAAATATTAGCCAAAAGACGGGTATTCATTTTCACAAACCTTTCACAAAATATTAGCTGTAGGCCAATCAATGCATAACCATATTGCCTGACTGTCAATCGAGATAACAGGGAACAAACTTACCGACAGAAGTCATAGGCATACACTCGATATTGCTGGCACTATATCCATAATCATACTGTAAATTTTTAGATCTGTGTCAAGATCCCCCTGGAGTAAACCAACCTCAACAATGAAATTAGTGGGTGGCTCTGGGTCACTTTAATTTTTAAATATGCTATGGCATAGGTCGGGGATCGCTTGTCTTTATTGGCGTTCGCATATTTATTTAATATAAAAAAACATCAACAAAAAGTAGGAATAATGCATAAATACTGAAGTATTAAGCAACTAGAAAAAGTTTTCATAAATCGGCAGTTCCTATCTGCAGGAAAATACGGTAAAGTTGAGAACGAGGTAAAAAATGAAGCGATAGCAGGGTATCCCAGAAAATTGAAGAGGACGCGGGGACACCCCATGGTAGGAGCCAGGGGATTCCAACTTTGAAGAAGACGGGTCAAATGGGAGACAAGGGAGAGGGTCGCTGTGATGAAAAACTCCCCGCGTCCCCGTGTCTTCTTCTCTTCTCCACAAATAAATTCGGGAGGCTCAAGACTAGGTGCTGCTCACTGGAGAAGGGTGCAAGAGAGCATCTCCCCTTCCCCGCGGAGCGAGCGTCGTTTTGGTCAAGGGATCGGTAAAGCTGATTAATTGGCTCAAATGCTTGCAGCCGTAGGCATTTGCCATACCCGCTGGTCAGAGGGTCTGATGAAACCAGGTTTGGCACGCCAAAAACTCTTGTGGGGTAGGCATCCTGCCTGTCTTTGATATCATGTCCTTAGGTATCGGTAGTATATGGATGGCTAATTGCTAATTGCTCGCTTGCTAATTGCCAGCTTGTCAATTGCCTCCAGAGCAGCCATTAGCGATTAGCTATTAGCAGTTACACAACCGTTGCTATTGGACATGATCTGACTTGGTATTCGGTCCTTGTCTAATACCGATATAGGTCAAAATCTTTATAGCGAATGACATTAGGTAAATTGACGATGGAGATCAAAGACGGATTTGTCGGCACAATTGGCAACACGCCGCTGATTCGCTTGAACAGCTTTAGCGAGGAAACTGGATGCGAAATTTTGGGTAAGGCAGAATTTCTCAATCCAGGCGGTTCGGTTAAAGACCGCGCTGCGCTCTATATCATAAAAGAGGCAGAAGAAAAAGGCTTGCTCAAACCAGGGGGTACGGTTGTCGAGGGAACCGCTGGCAATACGGGAATTGGACTGGCGCACATTTGCAATGCCAAAGGCTACAAATGCCTAATTATTATCCCAGATACTCAATCTCAGGAAAAAATGGACGCATTAAGGACGCTGGGTGCGGAAGTCCGTCCCGTTCCCGCCGTCCCCTATAAAGACCCCAATAATTATGTCAGGCTATCCGGTCGAATTGCATCTGAAATGGAAAATGCCATTTGGGCGAATCAATTTGATAATTTAGCAAACCGCCGCGCCCATTACGAAACGACGGGAAAAGAAATTTGGGAACAAACCGATGGCAAAATTGATGCTTTTACCTGCGCTACCGGAACGGGTGGAACTTATGCGGGAGTGTCGATGTATCTGAAAGATAAAAATCCCAACGTTAAAACAGTTTTGGCAGATCCGATGGGTAGCGGACTTTACAGTTATGCCAAAACGGGAGAAATCAAAATAGAAGGAAGTTCGATTACAGAAGGGATTGGTAACAGCCGCGTTACGGCGAATATGGAAGGCGCACCCATCGACGATGCGCTCCAAATTGATGATAAACAAGCAGTAAAGGCGATCTATCAACTGCTAAGAAAAGATGGACTGTTTATGGGTGGTTCTGTGGGAATTAATGTAGGTGCGGCTTTTGCGCTTGCTAAACAGATGGGGCCTGGTCATACAATTGTGACAATTCTTTGCGACGGCGGTGCGCGGTATCAGTCGCGGTTGTTTAATCAGGAATGGTTAGCGGCAAAAGGTTTGTTACCTGATTAGTCAGTCGTCCCGCTAAAAAGCAGCGGGGCGGGTTTATATAAACTGTCGATTCACTTTATATATGGTTGGTAAAACCCGCCCCTACACAACTAAAAACTGACAACTATGCAAATCAACGCATTGGTAGCTTATCAGTCTGGTGAAGGCTTGAAGCCTTATAGTTTTGAACTACAGCCACTGCAAAGTTATGACTGCTTAATTAAAGTTTTAGCTTGCGGTATCTGTCACTCGGATATTCACATGATCGATGGTGACTGAGGGAACTCCCGGTATCCGTTAGTACCCGGTCATGAAGTTATTGGGGAAGTGGTCGAGGTTGGGAACCAAGTACGGCATCTTAAAGTGGGCGATCGCATAGGTGTAGGATGGCAAATGTCATCCTGTCTGCAATGCTCTGATTGTCTCAAAGGTAACGAAAATCTCTGCGACCAAAGCCAAGCATTGATTGTAAAAGGCTATGGCGGTTTCGCCGATTACTTAACGATAGATTCGCGTTTCGCCTTTCCCATCCCCCCCGGAATTGACACCGAAGTTGCAGCGCCGCTGTTGTGCGGCGGTATCACTGTATACTCGGCTTTGCGCTATGCTGGCATGACTTGCGGGCAAGAAATTGGCATAATTGGCATCGGCGGTCTGGGTCATTTGGCGGTGCAGTTTGCCAGTCATTTGGGAAATAGCGTCACGGTTTTTACCACCTCTGATGATAAGGCGCAGTTTGCTACCCAACTAGGGGCGCGTCACGTCGTGGTTGTACCCCCCGGAGCATCCCCGCCCGCTGCCAAACAAAAGTTAAATATAATACTCAGTACGGTTCCGATTGCCTTAGATTGGGAGGCTTATTTGCAATATCTCGATTCTGACGGGACTTTATCGCTAGTCGGCGTGCCTTCGGAGCCGCTGAATATACCGCTGTTCCCTTTACTTATCAAGCGTCGCCTGGTTATGGCTTCTCCGATTGGTGGGAGAGGGATGATGATGGAAATGCTTTCGATTGCGGATCGGTTTGGCATTAAACCGATTGTAGAGACGTTTCCTTTGCCACAAGCGAACGAGGCGATGCAGAAAGTCAGGGATAACAAGGTACGCTATCGAGCCGTTTTGACAGTTAGTTAAGGCAATGGAGTCTGCTAGAACGGTTTTAGTTTGCCAAAATAAAGCCTGTCGCAAACAGGGTGCGGCTAAAGTGCTAGAGGCATTTCAGGCGCATCCTGTGGCGGGGGTTTTTGCGATCGCATCCCGTTGTCTGGGACAATGCGGCAATGGGCCGATGGTACTGATTTTGCCGGAGGAAGTTTGGTATAACGGGGTACATCCCGATGAAGTGCTAGCAGTCGTAGAACGACATTTGCGGGGAGGTCAACCTGTAAAGGCAATGCTGTATCAAAAGTTTCATCGGCAGAATTAAATGGGGATTTAAGTCAAATTCAGATCTGGCACCTGTTGCTTGTCCCCCGCCCTGGAATATAGCGGTTTGCGACTTGATAGAATACATTTTTGCATAAGTTAATAGTCCGCTACGCCTTGCTTAGTTTGTCAAGCGCGCACCCTTAAGGGTGCGCGCTTGACAAACTAAGCCACAAGGGCTGTATTCCACCAAGTCACAAACTGCTATAAATTCCCAGGGTTTTTAGCCTAAGTCCACTTAAGTGGACTGGTTTGTATTTCAGTCCTGTTTTAGAGGACTTTTGCTATCAGCTTTGGAATTTATTCCCTGGCGGGCTGTGGGTATTAGTGCAAGATTTCAGTCATAATTAATTGGGTCAGGACTTACGCAGGTCGAAGCCAGAAACCGGGTTTTTGATAGAAACTTTGGTGTTTGCGTAAGTCCTGTGGGTATATCCCTATCGGGATCGGTGTTGTATGGGGATTCAGGGTGAAAGTCTTACTCAAATCTGGCACAAAGGCACAGGACAAAGTCCCGTTGTGGCATAGGGAGAAAGCAGCCAGCGTCCACTAAGACTTAAACTGCATAAGTGCAATGGGGCAAGACATAGATATAAATGGAAGTCTTAGGTCAAAATGAAATTATGACCATCGCACAACTCACATCCAGAATCGACGCGGTTAAAATCTACGCTGCTGGTGCCACAATCACCCGCATCGCCGAGTTGCGCCTCACACCAGACTCATTGCCAGAACAAGTAGAAATTCCTTCATTGCCTCTAGCTTTGGATGATACCAGCGTCCGGGTGCGGGTTGAATTCGATGGCGGTAATGTCCCCATTGCATCGGATATTCGCATTGGTTTAGCTGTTCCTCCGCCATCAGAAACACCCAATCCACCAGCGGATGAGGAATTGCGTGCCGCAAAAGCAGAAGTGCAGCGTCTTGAGGATATTATTGCCCTAATCGATAACGAGATTGCAGTATTATCTGGGCTAGAAGTACCGGATCGCCCGGAGGGAGAACCTGGGAAAGCACCACCGCCGTCGCCGATGGGTGCAAGACTCGCACTGGCGAATTTCAGCGACGAACAAATCCGCGCCAGAATGCAGGAAAAGCGAGAAACATTAGAAATGTTGCGTCAGGCGAAAGAACATCTGGCAGATTTACAACAAAAACAGACACTTGCTTCTACTGCTAGAAATGCTAGACCGAACGAACTTCGCAAAACTGCAATTGTTAGTTTAAGTTATGAAGGCGAATTCAATACAGAGCAACAAACGCTGTTAGTTATAGAGTATTTTGTACCGGGGGCGCGTTGGACTCCGACTTATGTTTGTCGTTTGAATAGTGCAAATTCAACTGCAAATATTGCAGTTCGCGCCTTAATTTGTCAGAAAACGGGTGAAGATTGGTCGGGGGTGCGGTTGGAACTTTCTACCGCATTGCCGATGACTTGGTGTGCCTTGCCAGAATTGCCTTCGTTGCGACTGGGGAAAGCACAACCTGTGGTGAAAAAGACTGGTTGGCGCAGACCTCCTATTGGTGCAGAGATTTTGTTTCAAGATTACGATCGGCAGAAAAGAATTGCGCTTGCTGCTGTTGCCAAAAACCAAACCAGCATCAATTTTTCCTACCCATCTGTACCACCATTACCCAAGCAAGTGGCGGAGTTTAATCTAAAGACATTACGTACAACGTCTGCTTTTGAAGTCAATACCCAGCAGATTGAATTCGAACAACAGATGGCTAGCTTCAACCGGAGGGAGCGCGAGCTATTCCTCGCTATGAAAGAGGCGCAGCGCCAAGCCGAAGAACAAGAACAGGCTAAAGAAGATTTGCAACGCCAAGTAATCAGGATGCTGGATGATGTGGAAGGGGCAGCACGGGGGGATCTAACCGTCCAAGCAGAAGTCACTGCCGACGTGTTGGGAGGTCTTGCCGACGCCTTTAACCTCACGATTCAAAATTTGCGAGATGTGGTACAGGATTTGCCTCCGAAACATCCAGCTAGACAAAGATTTCGCGTTTCCTCAGAAGAAGAAGTAACGCCATTTGGAGCGCGTGATATTGATGAATGGGAATTTCAGGATGATGATTTGGGGAATATACCTGATTTTGCTCCAGGTGATGCAGCCATAAATCCAACCTTATCATCAACCAGCCAACGCAGCAGAAAACTAGCTAAAAAAAGGAATTTTCCAGCTAGTCCTTCGCCGCGAGCCGAATTAATGGGTCGAGGTTTAAGTTTACGAGGTAATTTGCCCGCAGATATAACAGATGATGTAAGCGATCGCATCGCCTACGGTTTAATGCGACTAGGCGCAGCAGAAGACACAGCCAAGCGCGGTAAATTATTAATAGAACAACGAAACGAAGCTTATTTAGAAATCCTCGAACGCCAGAAAGTTGTTGTAAATTTTGACATCACAAAAGTCGTCCAAACGGCAGTAACCAAAGCCGAAAGTTGCCTTTATCTCAACCTTCCTCCCGGTGGCATTAACGTGCGAGAAGTTGCAGCTTCTTTTGACTATGCCTACAGCGCCGATGGACGCCTCGATGTCCCTTCAGACGGTCAATTTCATTCTGTCGCGCTCACAAACAAAACCACAAATGTAGACCTGCGATATATTGTCGTTCCCCGCGAAGATACCAACGTTTTCCCCATCGCCGAACTTCACAACCCCCTACCAGCACCGCTACTAAGTGGATCTGCTGATGTTTACGTAGATGGCGAGTATATTTTATCGATCAATATTGCCACCGTACCGCCAAAAGGAAAAATGGAAATCGGACTGGGAGTCGAACAAGCAATCAAAGTAGCCAGAAACACATCTTATCAAGAATCCCGCTCTGGCACGGTATTAGTAGCGTTTAACGAAATGCAACATAAAATTGACATCGAAATTGCCAATCGCCTGTCCAAAGAAGCGCGAATTGAAGTACGGGAAAGAATACCCGTTCCCCAAGAAGGTGCTAAAGTAGATGTGCAAATCAACCAAGTTACGCCAGCGTGGGAAAAGTACGAACAAGAGGAACGCGGCACACCGATTCGAGGCGGTTATCGCTGGCGGGTAAAAGTACCTGGTGGACGCAAAGCAATCCTATCAGTTGACTACACGATTAAAACCTATGTCGATAGCGAAATCATCGGAGGAAATAGGCGAGAGTAATAATACTTCGTGGAAAAATCCCTGCAACGGGTGAAGCGCCGATAAAAAAAACTTGTTGATATATAAAGATATCCATATGATTTCCCTGGCGCATTAAACCGATATCTTAAATCAACACAAAACATTTATCAGGGGCAAAACTATGCAGCCGGAACGACAAAAACGAATGATCGGCTACTTTATTGAAGAGGCTACAACACACCTAGATACCATCGAACAGGGTTTGGTAAATTTGAGCAACAGTATTGATAAATACTCGATTGTTAACGATCTTTTGTTTGCTGCTCACTCCCTCGCCGGGGGAGCCGCGATGATCGGGCTTGACAGTATTTCCAGTATTTGTTCCAATTTAAAATCTTGCTTTCAACCCTTGCAATTGGAAAGTTCGGTAAAATTTGACCTGAAGCTAAAAAAAATGTTCATGCAGGCATTTTACGGGATTAAAGAGTTAGTTTATCATCTGAATCAATCTGCAGAACTCAGCGATGCTAAAGCGATTAAAGTTATGTCAGAAATAGAAATAACTTTGGCTCAAATTAGGGATTATATCGATGGAATGGGGAAGCGAACGCTCCAAAAGGACCCCCCCACTTTTTTAACCGATGAAACTCTATCCATGTTCGATGATTTTTTTATGAATGGGTAATTGCTAATTGCTAATTGCTAATAGGTCACAATTATTACCTGGTTACCGCTGGCAATTTAGCGTTGACGTAGACATTAATTAATCAAGGGTGATCTCTATGCAAGCACTTCAACCTCCAGTATCGGTCATTCAAGAATTAACTTTAGATGCGCCTGTTTCTATTGTGACGCTGCTTGAAGACCGCGCACAAGTGCGGCGAATTGGCAAGAGTAATTTTACTCCAGGACTGTGGCGAATTAAAGTAGAACAAGTCGCACCAGTTTTATCAGATAAATCCCTGCGCGCCGAATTTTGTCAGGACTATCCCAACGCACGCATTGATGATGTTAGAGTGCGGCGGGAAATGTTAGTTAAAGAAGCCGATAAACCAGATGAAATTAAAGCATTAGAAACCGAAATCCGTTCGCTAACCAAAACCTTTAACAATACCGCTGAAGACCGCCAGCACCTCGAATCTTGCTTTGAAAAAGTCAATGCTATCCTGACAAAAGGTTTGCAAGAACTGCCTATCGATGCCATTTGGGGACAAATCGATCCTAGAACTTGGCGCGAGCAATTTTCTAGTCTGTTTAAACAATTGCGAGACTTGCGGGTAGAAATTTTGAATAGCTATCACACCCAGCAAGATTTAAGTCAGAAAATTAATGACTTGATTGCTAAAGCAAGTGCATTATCTCGTCCCGATATGATGTATAATGCCCGCATCGAAGCAGATTTAATGATTCCTCAAGCGGGAGAATATGAAATTGCCTTTGATTATGTCGTTCCTAATGCTATGTGGCGTCCTTGGCATCAGGCGCGTTTGTTGAGGACTGAAGTCCTTACTACTAACTTGGAGGGGACTGAAGTCCTTACTACTAACTTGGAGGGGACTGAAGTCCCTACTACTAACTTGGAGGGGACTGAAGTCCCTACTACTAACTTGGAGGGGACTGAAGTCCCTACTACGAACCCACCTGCAAACTTATCTTTTCGCGTTGATGGTTGCGTTTGGCAACGCACGGGGGAAGATTGGAAGGATGTAGATTTAGTATTTTCTACTGCAAGAAGCTCGCTGGGAACTGAACCGCCGCTGTTAACAGATGACACTTTAAATGTTCAAGAAAAATCTCAGGCAATTATTATAGAAGCTCGCGATCAGAAGATTCAAACAACTGGAAGAGGAATAACCCAAACCGCTGTCCCTGAAGAAACTCCTGGCACTGTAGACTTACCAGGCGTTGATGATGGCGGCGAAGTCCGTACTCTCCGACCTGCAAAAAAAGCGACAATTCCTTCTGATGGTCGTCCCTACCGCGTGCCTATTTTTTCCTTTGAGTCGGCAGCGGAAATTGAGTATATATTAATGCCGGAAATGTCGTGTCAAGTTATGCTTAAAACCGCACAAACCAATACTTCTCAATTTCCCATTTTGGCAGGACCAGTTGATTTAGTAAGAACATCTGGTTTTGTCGGTCGTACCGAGGTTTTATTTATTGCACCAGGTGAGAAATTTGCTTTAGGATGGGGGCCAGATGGTGCAATGCGGGTGCAACGGACTCAAACCGAAGAAAGAAAAAAAGATCATCTCACCCGGTGGAATATTGTCACCACTACGACCAAGTTATTCCTTTCTAATATTGGAGCAGAATCAAGAACGATCAAAACCACTGAGCGAGTGCCAATTTCGGAGTTGGAGCAAGTAAAAGTTGAGGTAATTTCAGATAAAACTTCCAACGGCGTGCAACCTGATGAAAATGGCTTTTGTACTTGGAATTTCCAGATGGAACCTTACTCGCAACTCCAGGCATCTCTAGTTTACCAAATTTCCGCCGCACCAGAAGTACGAGGGATTTAGGGTTAATGTAGGGGCACGGCATTAACCACTTTTGCGATAGTAAAAAATTTGTCTATGCCGTGCCCCTACTGGGACAGCACGGCATTAACCACTTTTGCGATAGTAAAAAATTTGTCTATGCCGTGCCCCTACTGGGACAGCACGGCATTAACCACCTTTGCGATAGTAAAAAATTTGTCTATGCCGTGCCCCTAATTGTCGGTCAGTTGTACAACTTTTGGTAGCAAACTCCGATAGGGAGGTGGAAGACTTTCCTCTAAGCAGGTATAAGCGGATTCTTTAACTAATATTTTGCCCGTCCAATCGGCACTAAAATCTTCACCAGGGATAAATCCCTGTGCGGAGAGGGTTAGACAAATCAAGTCTTTCACTTCTTCTAGCAAATCCAGGTGAGTTTCTAAATCGTAAAAGTTGTTCAAAGTCCATTCCAAGGTCTGGGAGTCGGTTTCGGATAATTCCATTAGGACTGTTGTGAAGATCTCGGTTGTGTAATCAAAACCCGCTAAAGCACTTAGGGTTTTTCTATAAGATTCTACTAGAGTTTTGTTCTGCTTCTTTAGGGCGCGGATAATCAACCGACAGCTAAAGTCAAACATTTCAGCAGAAGTGCGATACATGATAACGCTCCTTGGGACTGAAAATTTAGAGAGGATGCTTAAAGGCAGTGTGCCTGCCCGATAGCTTCTAGTGTCTAACAGATCCGATGGGGTTGAAGGAGAAGTTAGCGATTTTAAGGAGAACTTAAGCAAGATTTACACAGAACTGGGTTCGCTACTGAATTGCTTTAGTAAATTCTGTTACAGCGTCGTAATGGTCTGCGTATAAGGTATATCGACTCAACAGGGCGATATCTAAGTCTGGCAATAACTCGCTGCGCTCAATTTGTTCGTAGCGATCGCGCCAGCGATACAGTTTGAGTAAGCCATCTTCCCAAAACCAGACTTCCGGAACGCCAATTCGTTGATATAATTCTAATTTGTTGATTCCTCCACTGGTGAATATTACCTCAATTACCAAGTCGGGAATGGCTTTCTTTGTTTCCAAATTGTAGGATTCATCCGGATCTTTTTTCGCATTTTGCTCTTCGCTACCTAGAGTCGGGCCACCTCGACGATAGAATCGAATTCCCTTCTCTCTCATGTAAGCTTCAATCAGTAAGCCAATTGTACTTTTAGCATCCTCGTGTTCTGGACTATTTGTTCTAATCTCTAAGATGCCATCTAAATAGGTAAACCTGACTCCGGCTACATTTTCAAATGCTGTTTCGATGGCTTCTAGCTGCGACCAGCTAATGCCATAAAATGTCAAGCAGCGTTCTTGAATTTCTGGTTGGGATATAGTTACTGCCACGATTGGTACTCCTTGTGAGAGCCTGGAAGAGTAATTATTTAACGAACCACTCCAGGCACAGAGGACGCAGAGGTAAGAGAAAAGAAGAGGATAGTCGCTATTGGGGTTGGCGCGTTAGGAAGGGGAGATCGACTATTTGGCCTTCGGTTTCTCCTACTTGGACTTTTAATCCTTCACCACCGGCTTTTGTGCGGATATAAGCTAAGCCAAATGGCCCTTTTTCGGTTTCGGTGTAACTTGTTAGCTTGCCAATTTTTTCTTCTCCTATCATGATAGGGGTTCCGGGTTCGGCGGGTGCGTTGAGACGGACTCCCCAGAGTTGCTGTTTTACGCCTTTATATGTGTTCAATCTGGCAATTGTTTCTTGACCGATATAGCAGCCTTTGTTGAAAGAAATGGTTTGCCACAATCCAGCTTCGAGGGGATTATAATCATCGGTTAATTCCCGGTCTGGTACGGGGCGTCCTTGTTCGATTCGTAACCGTTCCCAGATGCGATCGCCCATCGGTACTGCCCCCGCTTCTACTAATTTTCCCCACAACGCCGCTGCATTATCAGCTGAGACAATCAGCGTATATCCAGGTAGTGCCAATCCACTCCCAACTGCAACGCGAACATCGATTTGATCCCCCCCTGACCCCCCCTTGATAAGGGGGGGATTCCCCCCTCGATTCCCCCCTTCTGAAGGGGGGTTAGGGGGGATCTGCAAAACTTGGTGATTGGCGTAAGCTTGTCCCACAATTGCAGTTGCACCCAGTTTATCCAACAGGGCGTCACTTCCTGCCCCAATCAAGGTGAACGTCGCAGTATCATCGGTGACATCTTTTAACTGCACCCGATCCATCGGGAACAGATATTTATCCATCAATTGGATTAACTGCTGACGCCGACTAGGTGAAACCAGCAACAGTACGGTATCTTCGGTTACATATGCGCTTGCTAAATCTATAGTCCGCGCGGTGGAACTGACAAAAACCGTATCGCAGCCTTGTCCTGGTTTTAAGCTTTGAAAATCATTGGTAGTTTGATTGTGCAGGAAACGGAGGCGGTCAGTATCGGCAACTTGGATGCGTCCCCAGTGGGAGCGATCGCATACTACCACGCCCTGTTTTGCGGATGCGTTCGCGCAGCGTGCCGTCAGGCGTATCGCTGCCTCATCGTTGCCAAAACTCACTACCACCCCATCTGCAAAAATTGCTCCAGCAGCCGTCAAGACATCCTGCAACGCCTGAATCATTGAATTTCCTTCCTTTTTAACCTTTATTAAATTATCGGCAGATTGGCAAATATCTGCCTGACTGTCTGCTGTGCCTTTTCATCTAAGCGATTCCAATCTACATTTCCCGTCTCATCGATCAGGCTAGTATCGATCTCGACTTCGAGATTGTCTGGATCGACAATGACAAGATTGTAGTTGCAAAAGCAGACCTGATAACAAAGTTCCCACAGATCGAGGGTAAATTGCTGACTTTGATGTTGCAAAATTAACCGATATCCTGGATAGGGTTGCGGCAGGCGGACGAGAGCTTCTTCAATTTCTTCTCGTGCCTCTGGCGACGCATTTTGGAGTTGTTGCCGCAGTTGTTGTACCCTGGCTTTTGTTTCCTCGGTTGTCCCTTCAGGCCAAACTGGCACATCTTCGTAAGTCCCTTTCCAGACAGATTCTTCCAACTGCTTGCGAATGTTATCTAAAATGCGGAGGAAAGCTGGTTGCATCAGCAGTTCCGCTTGTTGCCATGCGACGATGTTTTTTATTTTCGGCGGCATACTTATGATTCGATCCTGGGCGAGAGCAATTAGTTTTATCTTATTAGTAGCTTTATATATATCATGTCAGAAATCCGACTTTATACCTATTGCTACCTCTGCCACTCCCCCAACGACAGTATTTCAGACAGATTCAACTGGATATAATAATATTGCCGAATCTCAAGTTAAAAATAAGGATCAACTCATCGATATTCCCTCAGTTAATCCCAATATCGTCCTCGACATCCGCTATGCTACTCAGAATAATTTTACCAAAAGAAGACTCTACCCCGTAGCGCGATGCCTGCTAAGAGCATCTGTTGCCAGAAAGCTTTCTCTCGTGCAACAAGATTTGGAAAAACAAAGTTTGGGGCTAAAAGTTTACGATTGCTATCGCCCCTTATCTGTTCAAAGACAAATGTGGCGATTGTTTCCCAATCCTCGCTACGTCGCCAATCCTGCTATAGGTTCGCGACACAATCGCGGAGCAGCGGTAGATCTGACGCTTGTAGATAGAAATGGCAATGAATTAGAGATGCCAACCGAGTTTGATAATTTTACCGTGAGGGCGCATATAAATTATAGCGGCGGCAGTTCCCGTTCTCGGAGAAATCGCCAGCTCCTGCAAAATTCGATGAAACAACGTGGATTTATGCCAATGCCAAGCGAATGGTGGCATTTCGATGAGGCGGGATGGGAAAATTTTCCAGTTCTCGATCTGCCGTTGGAATCAAGTCCTTAATTAACGCAAGTTGCTAGTTATTCAAATTGGTAATTGGTAATTGGTAATTGGATTCATGACTCAGTCTACTCTTGAGTCATCAACCCGGTTTCTGCGTCGATTTCTCGCTGTCAAACCCACGATTTTTCAGAGAAGCCGGGTTTCAATGCCAAGGGATGTAATATTATGTCCGGTTGCATCGGTTGTATATAGTCGATTGTGCGAAAAGCTGTTTTTTTCCCTCCCACTTGCCCACCTGCTCACCTGATCGCCTGCTCAGGTCATTTTCCTACCAGGATTTGAAGCGCGGGCACCGACGCCCACCCCACAAGAAAAAATTCAGTACTTACCCACGACTCACCTATCACCAAAGTTTCTTGCTGCGATTTCTAGTTGCTTGTCGAAGAATAGAAACCCGGATGGGTGAGCGTAAGTCCTGATATTTTTGCCGAGGGAGCCATTAGCCATTAGCAATTAGCCGCTATGTCTGGTGCGTCATTTTCAATTTCTCCGCAAGCGGGGTCTTCTTACTTCTGGAATCCGCTCTAAAACAGCTTTATAAACGTAAACGCGAGCGCAATATCTTGCTGAAGTAGAACAGGTAGCTTCGATGGCAACATTGCTAACATTGGTAACATCAAATGAGAAAGAAGCTGTTTGTCCAGCACCAACTGTCCGAGTTGCCGCTTGTCGCCCATCCAGGTAAATATTGACGATGTTGGCAGGACTGCCTGCATCGGTGTCAAGCATCCCCAATCCCAACTCCAGGGTTTTAAATTTAGCTTGCTCGTCCTCGTCTCTGATTCTACAGGTGACTGACGCCGAGCCATTGCTGGGATTGAGATTCATCAGACTTCTGTAGACGGCTCTGGCTATGGCAATATTTGTTTCATCATATCGAAAGCGTCCGGGGCCACTACCGACGCATACAGTCCGTACCAGGGAAGACGTGCGTATGCGTTCCCGTTGCTGTCCCTGTACGACTTGTTGGCCTAGAGTTACTAAGGCTAACAATAGCATCGCACCAGGGATGAGTTGCGCTATCAACTTGGTTTTTTGCATAGGGAAACTGGCATAACAGGTAAAAATCCTTACTAATCATATCGGAATCTTTCGCGCCAAAATTGCCCGCTTTTATGCTTGGGGAGGTTTGTCAGGCGCGATCGCATCTACTCTATACCCGTAGCTGCGTCTTCCTTCGCCTCAATAATATCCCCCAGATAAAGCTTGACGAACTCCCTAGCAGCATCGGGATTAATTTCCAAAAGAGCTTTTGTAATTTCTGCAATCGTCTCCCCAGTTGGATCGGTGCGTTCGTGGGTCCAGCGATACACGACGGTGCGCTCAATGCTCATCTAAAAAGCTCAGTTCGTTTAGGAAACCGTGGGTATGCGCGACCACAGAGGAACAAGAAGCGGCGGTTTTAACCGCCGTCACAATTAATCCGGTTGAGCGTCGCATCAATCGGACGAGAGTTTTTGCTAAATTGGCCTAACCGTTGCCAATTTTGGTCAGATATAGAAACTTGTTTTTCTGTATCACCACTCACCCATCCGTGAAATGTTTTGGCTCCTTGAGTGGCTTCTACGTAGTCACCTTTGCGAAACCCATGTCGGGTAACAGTGCCACCGTACTTCCGCCTAATTCCACCCTTTGCGGCAACCGTCAGATGCAATTGGCGGCGGCAAACGGTCGGACGACGAATCACGGTAAACGGTGCAGGCGTTACAATTACGCTCCCGTGCCATCCCATCGTTTGGCGGTCAATTATGCCGTACTGAATAAACGCGGTACAAGCTAGGGCAACACCATCTACAGCATGAGTCGCAGGAATCGCATCACCCTTGGAATGCTTTTGTTTGTGCAGTCCTAAGTGCTGTCTGATATTTGCAGTCTGCCAGCCTTCAACTTGTTTAACCTGGCAATAAGTTTCTAGGTTTTCTATCTGCCATTTTTGACCAACCATTACTGGGCTAAACCCTTTGTTACCACGCGCTTTGATAATTTCGTAAGCGATTGTAGCGATCCGATAGATCAGCGATAGCTCATCAACTACGCCCTGTTCAAGTTCCCGATTAGCTCGGATACTTGGAGGCAGCTTAGATTGACGGCGATTGTCAAACCGTTTCTGACGGTGAGCGCGTTTGTTAAAGGCGAGCTTGCGGTTAATCCTGCGTCCTCTGCGGCAGCGTCGCATCATGGCACGTTGTTCCATCCGCTCTTTCACCGTTTTGAACGGCAATTGGAGATGAGCTAACCACAGGGTAAACTTTGCGGACTGCACACCAATACCTGTGTAGTTAAACTCAACGAGTCTCTCACGAGACCCGTTGGTCTCCAAAACCGTGCTTAACAGTTTCCCGTTACACGGCTCCTCAGTGATATGGTGATTGTCACGCATACCTCATTACCCATTTATCCTGAACTTTTTTAAGTCTTTTGGTGGGCTTAGGCTCGGTACTATTACAACCGGATTTGTTGCCGAGACTGCTATCGTTGGCAGTCTTTGTATCGTGGCAATGTCTGTGTAGGAGTTGCCAATTCTCGTAAGAATCCTTTCCACCTTTCGATTTGGGGATTTTGTGGTCAACTTCCATCACATCGTTTTCACGAAAATATAATCCGCAATGGGTGCATTTCCCTTTTTGCTGTTTGAGAAGCTTAGCAACTCTAATAGGCAATTCCGGGTTTTTCCCCATTCTTGAACTCCAATAAACTAGGTTTCCGTCGTATGGCGACGATTCGCCTTTAACTTTCACATGCCTAACTATTGGAGTATCGGCATGGTCTATTAACCGAACGGCTGGTTTACCGCCTTTCCTGGTTGCGAATACCCAGTTATCACCGTCGATTGTTTGCCAATATTTCTTTGACACCCATTCCCTACTTTTGCGAGGGTGACGGCGTTTTGCCCAAGCTTTTAGCTTTTGATAGGTTAGGTCATCTAGGTCTCTATATGCCTCACTACTGACCGCTGTTGAGTAGTAGTTAGCCCAACCCTTTATAAGCGGGTTTAACCTTTTGATTAGCGCCTCTTGCGGCGCTGATTTGTGGGCTTCAATCTCTTTAGCTATTTGGTCGTAGTGTACCTTCTGCTTTTCCTTGCTTGGGGTGATGATTGTTTTAAAACCTTGCTTAGAGTGGTATTTCCCTGTGGGGAATTGTTGTACCTTAAACCCAAGGAAGTTGAAACCTGGTTCTTCTTGCCCGTACCTGTGCAGTGTATGGGCAATTCTCTTCTTGCTCGGTTTTAATTCCAAGCCCATGCCTTTTAACCATTCAGAGATTATCTCCCTGCATCTTTGGATAACGGTTATGTCACGCGCGAGAATCACGAAGTCGTCGGCATAACGAATTAGGCTCAGGCTGCGACGATTATCTCGTTTCCCTTTTCCACTTCTGGTGGGTAAGGTATCCGCATATTGCTTTATCCGTTCTTCCATCCCGTGGAGGGCGATGTTTGCCAGTAATGGGGAAATGACTCCGCCCTGTGGCGTTCCAAGAGATGTGTCGAAGTACTGCATATTGTCCATCACTCCCGCTTTTAACCATGCACGAATTTGACGGCGAATGGTGGGGAATGTATTCAGTTTGTTGAGCAGTGCTTCATGGTCGATGCGGTCAAAACATTTGGCAATGTCGGCATCCAGAACAAATTTTGGCTTGAGGTGGATGCTGGTGAATATTGCTTCAATCGCATCATGGCATGAGCGTCCTGGTCGAAACCCGTATGCGTTAGGCTCGAATCGCGCTTCCCATTCTGGCTCTAGTGCTAGTTTGACAAGTGCTTGCAAGGCGCGGTCTTTGATTGTAGGTATACCTAAAGGTCGCTTCTCTTCCGTCCCTGGCTTAGGAATCCATACTCGCCTGGTTGGGCTGACCTTTGAACCCAGTTTTAGTTTTCCAGTTAAGGCTAGACGTTGCTTTGGGGTCAGGCTTTTTTGCCCGTCCACACCTGCCGTCTTTTTCCCAAGGTTATCCTGGGTAACTCTACGAACCGCTATCATTCTTGCTGACCAGGATTTCATCAACGTATGAGTGGAGTCTGCGAACTGCTTTTACATCACCACGTTGAGAGGCAAGGTAGATTCTCTTTTGGAGCTTATACACTCGGCGTTCTAGCTTGCGCCAGTTGACCGAGCGCCATTCCACCATCAGTTGTTGAGACTGTGTTTTAGACATTTGTACTCACTACTTAAGACTCTACCTTCCATATCACCGTGAGTCTGTCTGCATATCCCTCGCGTTACCGAGGGCCTTCGCTTCTGACTCAATCCTTCCCGTCCGTAGCATCCGGTTAGCACCTACTTTTGGTATCGACCTCCAAAAGAGCATACGGAGGGTTAATTCGTTTCCGATAGTCATTGTTTTGAAACCTTTAGAGCGATGCTTTCCACCGGGTTTATTGAGAGTGCTTACTGGTCAGAAACACACCTGCCAGCCTCATATCCTTTGCCTTTTGGCTCCAGCGCAGAAAGCCTTATTTCGCTGGTCCCCTGTAACGATGGTTAAGTGCATCTTCGCTTTCGCTGCTCGTGGGTTCTTGCTCGACGGGTCGCCAGATTAGGCTTCCAGCTTTCCGCTTTTTCACCCCGCTTTACGGATTGAAGGCTACTCTCTACCTTTGGGGTGATGCTGTCACCACTGCACTTGTGGGGAGGGACTTGTTTGTTCAACTCACCCTCATGACTATCGAATTGTCAAGGTTCTTTTTCCTTGCGGCTAATCCCCCAGAATCCTTGTGGGTTTTGGTTTCTAGCCAACGAATCGCACATGTTTGCCGGGGTCGATACCAACTGCAATAGGCTGCGTGTTGGTAGTCCGAGGGCATCTGATTAGTTGAATTTGGAAAACACCAAGGTCGTTATAAACAACCCGTGCTTTTCCTTCTTTGAGCCAACGTCTTGCTCTACTGGCTTTTGTAGGCATTAACGGTTTGCCTGATGGCGCTAAAACTGGTACTCGTTTCATGGAGATAATCCTGACGAGAAAGTTATTAGTCCCCTCGCCCAACACAACTAAGATGACTGACCTTTACGCCACACCGCTAACAAGACGGTTTAGAGATAATCCGATCTGGGGAAGCAACCGGAAGTCTGTGCCAAGTTGTGTCTCAATGGGCTAGTCACACACGTAAGACTTGCTTCTTACAAGCCCCGTCTATGGGAGAGCGGGGTTTGTGACTTTGACTGCTAGCTTGTTCTGGCTGATTTTGTAGGATTCCAAGACTTGTTTGAGCGCTCTACCTGCTTTTCCCATAACATAAATTGTGTCCAATGAAGATATTTTCCCCAAAGTTACGGATTGCTACAAACCGTCAAATTTTGGCAACGGGCTGACTGGGATCCCCCTGTGGTGGTAGGATGACAGCCATAGCTAGGGGTGTCTGTAAAACCAGGCTGAGATCAAACCCTTGGTACCTGAGTCTGGGTAATACCAGCGGAGGGAAGCTGTTTATTCGAGGAATTCAATATGCGTTCAGATTGGGTTGCCAAGCGTCGTGGTGAAAGTAACGTGACGCAAATACACTACGCCCGCCAAGGCGTCATTACCGAAGAAATGCACTACGTCGCCCAACGGGAAAATCTCCCAGTTGAGTTAATTCGCGACGAAGTAGCGCGGGGGAGAATGATTATCCCCGCTAACATCAATCACACTAATCTAGAACCGATGTGTATCGGCATCGCTTCTAAATGTAAGGTAAACGCCAATATCGGCGCTTCCCCCAATTCCTCGAATATTGACGAAGAAGTCAATAAGCTCAAACTGTCGGTAAAATACGGTGCCGATACCGTGATGGACTTATCCACAGGTGGCGGTAATTTAGATGAAATTCGCACCGCAATTATCAACGCTTCCCCAGTCCCCATCGGCACTGTACCCATCTACCAAGCATTAGAAAGCGTCCACGGCAAGATGGAAAATCTGACGCCGGATGACTTTTTACATGTGATTGAAAAACACGCCCAACAGGGTGTGGATTACATGACAATTCACGCGGGAATTTTAATCGAATACTTGCCTTTGGTGAAAACCCGCCTCACCGGAATTGTTTCTCGCGGTGGCGGTATTATTGCCAAGTGGATGCTGCACCATCACAAACAAAATCCCCTTTATACCCACTTCAACGACATCATCGAAATCTTCAAGAAATACGATGTTTCGTTTAGTTTAGGGGATTCTTTACGCCCCGGTTGCACTCACGATGCCTCTGATAATGCCCAACTCGCGGAACTCAAAACCCTCGGACAATTAACCCGCAAAGCTTGGGAACATAACGTGCAAGTGATGGTGGAAGGTCCCGGTCACGTGCCAATGGATCAAATTGAATTTAACGTCAAAAAACAGATGGAAGAGTGTTCAGAAGCACCCTTCTACGTTTTAGGGCCATTGGTAACAGATATTGCACCCGGATATGACCACATCACTTCTGCAATTGGTGCGGCAATGGCAGGGTGGTACGGAACTGCGATGTTGTGCTACGTGACACCAAAAGAACACTTAGGACTGCCGAATGCAGAAGACGTGCGGAATGGGTTGATTGCGTATAAAATTGCCGCCCACGCTGCCGATATTGCAAGGCGTCGTCCGGGAGCGCGCGATCGCGATGACGAACTCTCCCGCGCCCGTTACAATTTTGACTGGAATCGTCAATTTGAATTAGCCCTCGATCCGGATCGCGCCAGGGAATATCACGACGAAACTTTGCCAGCAGATATCTATAAAACTGCTGAATTCTGTTCGATGTGCGGGCCAAAATTCTGTCCGATGCAAACTAAAGTTGATGCGGAAGCTTTAGAAGAATTGGAGAAGTTTTTGGCTAAGGAACCTGTGAGTCAGTCCTAGATGCTAAATAATGCTTAGGGAGTAGGAATATAGATTGTCTCTTTTCTATTCCCTAGCTTTTAGTCAGACAAACTTTACCAGTCTAGTCCATGTCAGAAGTTAAGCAAAAAACCAAACCCATTCAAAAAATTATCTTTGGCAGTCCAGGCACAGGAAAAAGCTATCGGGTTCGTGAAATTGCCAATTATTACCGCAGAAGATTTGAGTATTACATAAAATCAGAAAATACAGAAGAGATTAAAAGTAGAAGTATAAGAAAGCAATTTGTTTATGAATATCTTATTCAGAGGAATGAAAACTTTTTGCTCAAAGATTTTAGTCGGTTTTAACCGAATTGAGCTAAAAGCCTTTGAAATTTATTTCCGGGCGGGTGTTCCGGCAGGCGCAAGATGTGAGTTAACGCACCCTACTTTCGACTATTGGTTTCCGAAATTGCATTCTTGCCGTTGTAGCTAGATATGGCTCCTACTTTTGCGATTATTAAGCGTAATAATAAAGTATGGCGAGACAATCATTCTCAACGCTGCAACAAGAAACACCAGAAAATCCAGGTATTGCATCGTCTGCATTTCCCCTGCCGGGAGGGGGAATTACTTTGCTGATACTAGGGATAATTATCGGTTGGCTGGTTGTGCGCGATCGCAATTCACCGATTATGCCCGATCCTAATCATGGTAATCAACCCCACTTCACCCAAGCACTTCAGTGGATTGCCTATAGCAAAGCGTTAGAAAAATCTCAGCAGTATGAGCAAGCAATCGCAGCTTACGATCGAGGCTTGACCGATTTTCCCCATGATTTTCGATTATGGCACGAACGGGGACTGCTGCTGGCAAAGCTACAACTGTTTGAAGCAGCACTCGAAAGTTACAATCGCGCCTACGAATTGAAACCCAATCAGCCAGATTTGGCACACGAACGCGGCGACGCTCTCTTGCAGTTAAAACGGTACAAAGAAGCGAACGCATCTTTTGATATCTGTTTGCGGTATTTTCCCTATAGCGCCCATATATTGGCAGATAAAGGTTACGCGCTCTATTGTTTGGCACAATATGAAGCAGCCTTGAAAGTCCTCAATCAAGCGCTGAACAATGCCACCCACGATCGCAATACGAGTGCTTATGCTCGCTTCTATCAAATTGAATCTTTGATTGAGTTAGGACAGTTTGATGCTGCTTTACAGTCATCTCAGCAAGCCATGAAGCTTTATCCTAATGAGTTGTTGAAAGAACAGCAAAAAAAATTGTTATCAATGTAGAATGATTATACACTCGGTGAATCTGTCTGACAAAAGATGCTGAAAACTTGGCGAAAAGGCTTGTTGAGACTGGGGAAAATGAGTGCGCTCGCTTACACCTCCACCTGCGGTATTTTATTCTTCAGTCAGCCCTACTTTATCTTTAAACCAACTCGCACTTTCCCAAAAAATCCTGAATTTTATAATATCAAATATCAAAATGTTTATTTACCAGTCCCCGGAAGTTCAAGCAATGACGTAATTCATGGATGGTGGATTCCATCTCAACGACGGAATTTAGGCACGTTACTCTATTTACACGGCAACAGTTTCAATATAGGCTCTAATATTACTCAGGCTTACCGTTTTCACCAACTGGGTTTTTCCGTCTTGCTAATTGACTATCGAGGATACGGTAAAAGTCAAGGCAATTTTCCCAGTGAATCTCAAGTTTATCAAGATGCTCAAATCGCTTGGAATTACCTGGTAAAACAAAAACAAATTCCAGCCAATCAAATTTTTATCTACGGTCATTCATTAGGCGGTGCAGTAGCGATTGATTTAGCAGTAAAACATCCAGAAGCAGCCGGATTAATTGTGCAAAATTCTTTTACTTCAATGCAGAAGATGGCAGAACTAGATCCTTACTTGCGGATATTTCCAATTAGTTTAATTTTAAGACATCGATTTGATTCTATTACTAAAGTTAAATCCTTGCGGATGCCTGTGTTGTTTGTTCACGGCACTGCGGATGCGATGATTCCCAAAACAATGAGCAAAACCTTGTACGCTGCTGCACCCGAACCTAAACAGTTGCTGCTAGTTCCGGGTGCAAAACATAATAATGGAGATCTTTTTTTTAATCGCAGCGAATATCGCCAAGCTATCCAAAATTTTGCCGCATCAGCACGAAATGGTAGGTAATTGTAGGTTGGTTTGATATTATAAAATGCGGAGATCTAAGATCTTGTACAAATCGCCAGACGAGGCGGAGCTTCGTTACTTTCGTTCCCAGGCTCGAGCCTGGGAACGAGATGTGGTGGGCTGCTGCCTCCCCAGGGGGCAAGACCCAACCTACAGATTTTTGTACCGCTGCTGAATTTCCCGAATCGAAAATACTGCCTCAAACTTCAATCCAACACCTTGGTAAAATTCAGCACCACCTTGTTCTCTATCTACCAGTGAAATTACTCGATCGACGCTATAACCAGCCCCGCGCAGCCGTTCCACCGCTTTCATCGCCGATTGTCCGGTGGTTACGACATCTTCTAAAACTACTACTTTCGCCCCTTCTGGTAAATGGGGGCCTTCTATGTAAGCTTTTGTACCGTGTCCCTTGGCTTCTTTACGGATAATGAGTGCGGGAATCGGTCGATTTTCAATAGCAGAAACGACGCTCACTGAGGCTACAATTGGATCGGCTCCTAAAGTCAATCCAGCCACGGCGTCAGTATCAATCGGTAGCATTGGTAACAGAAGGCGAGCGATTGCTAAAGCTCCTTGAGGATGGAGGGTCACCTGCTTGCCGTTGATGTAATAAGAAGCACGCTGCCCCGAAGAGAGAACAAAATCACCTTCTTGATAAGCTAGATGGCAGAATAAATCCAGAAGTTGCTGGCGCAGCAGCGTCAGATCTGATGTCATAGCCCAGACACCGGAGTGGGCAGGTGTTCCAATCGTCATCGCCGTTGAGGGGTTGAAATAGCCAACCACGATCTTAGACCCAAAGTTGAGCTAGGATTTGAAAAAATGTGAGGGTGAATGATATGGGTATGCGATTGAGTTGCCTTAAAGGCGTAATGATTGTTGTAGCTGCGGCTGGTGGTTTTGCTAACAGCGCGATCGCTGACCCCTATATTTTCGTACCTGACAATGACAGAGCGGTTCGCATCGATCAGCAATTCAATCGGGTCTTTTTTAGCAACGATAGAGAGTTCTTCAAAAATCGTTCTATCGAGCGGCAATTGGACTTTCTGTTCGGACTGAGGAATTCTTACCCCGAAAACGAAATTAATCGAGATGGTAGGGGAGTCCACAACCTTTATGTAGAAGTGCTGGAACGGCAGGTGGGCAGCGATCCGATACTGCTTACCCCCGATCTGCCAAATCCCTTCAATACCTCGCTGCGACAGCTACCGCCCTCTAGTTTTAGCCGCCCATTTGGGGGGCGGGAGTTGATCAACGAGGAACTGCCGCCGCGTTAACGGTATAGTTACCATAGTCAGTCCATAGTCAAAAGCCAAGCCCAAATCGTCAATGGGGCTGTTGACACTCCCCGACCTGAAGGTGCGGGGATTCTTAAGACATTGCGGTCTTAATATCCCTGTTTGTAGGGTTCCCAGGCTCACCGCCTTTGTCCAAAGGACGCGGTGATACGCCAGTTGCTCCACTTGGGGAAACCCCAAGACCGCACTGGCTCTTCTCCTTACAGTATTTTGGGCGTTTAGTGGCCTTAGCCACAGGTTCCGTCGAGTCCCGGCGTACCATTTCTAATGCTCTGTCCCTAATGTTTTTCGCTTGCCGTAATATCAGCATGGGCCAAAAATCCACAAGCCGAACAGATGAACTTTTCACCATCACGATTTGAGCGGTCAATATGCCCGCAATTTCTGCATTCAGTGCACCGAATGTTTCGGATTAATCTTGATTGCGCTCTTGGTGGAGTCGAGTAGAAAGTCGCCTTTCTACCCTCTCCTTCAAAACCGGACGTGAAACTTTCGCTTCATCCGGCTCCTCAATGAAATGGCTCTATGTCATGAGTACCAAGACTTCCGTCAGTGGTTGTCTTTGTGTCATGGCAATGTCTATGGAGGGCTTGTAGGTTCGCATAGGTATTTTTGCCCCCTTTTGATGTTGGTACAATATGGTCAATTTCTATCAAGTCCCCCGGTTTAAATGGTAGTCCGCAGTGATTGCATTTTCCCTGTTGTCTCTTAATTAGAGTTGCCAATTTTGTAGAGACTTCAGGGCTTCGACCCATGCGTGTACTCCAATATATCCAATTCCCATCGTAAGGACTTCTTTCTCCTTGAACTTTGGTAAAAACCTTGATTGGGGTTTTTGAGTGTTTTTCAAGTGTTAGTCCTTCTTTGGTGCTAAAACACCAGTTATCGTTTCCTACTGTGTGCCAGTATCGATCTGATATTTGGTGTTTATTGGAATGAATGTTTCTACGCCTTGCCCAAGCTCGGAGTTTTTGATATAACAGAAAATCCATTTGATTAAAGGCTTTTTGACTTGTCACAGTCGAGTAATAACTAGACCATCCTCTAATTATCGAGTTTAGCTCTTTTATTAAGATCGACTGCGGCTTTGTGAGATGAGTATCTACTATTTCAGCCAGTTTTCTCTGGTGGGCTTTCTGTTTTTCCTTGCTAGGGGTGATGATTGTGTTAACCCCTAATATTTTCCCTTGGTAACTGGTGGCGCTGCGGTAATCTCCTGATGGGTATTGTTGGATATGAAAACCCAAAAAATTGAACCCCAGTTTTCCGTTTTTCTCGTTAAATGTGTGAGTTATTTTTGTTTTGCTGGGTTTGAGTTCCAAGTCCATACCTTTGAGCCATTCGGATATTATTTCTTGGCAGTGACTCACCACATTTATATCTTCATGTATGACAACAAAGTCGTCCGCGTATCTTACGAAGCTGAGCGACTTTACCTTAGTTTGCCAACTCACCTGATTTCCTTTTGGATTTCGGATGTCTAGTGTTTTAGCAAACTCCATGAGTCTTATTTCCATTCCATGTAAGGCTATGTTGGCTAATAATGGGGATATTACTCCTCCCTGGGGAGTTCCTTCATTCGTTGGAAATAAGCTTTTCCCATCCATTACTCCTGATTTTAACCAGGATTTAATTTGTTTTTGAAGTCTGGGAAATGTGTTTATCTTTGCCAAGAGTGCCTCATGGTTGATTTTATCGAAGCATTTTGCAATATCGGCATCAAGCACATATTTGGCTTTTTGTCTAATTGCGTTATATATTGCTTCGATTGCATCGTGGCATGAGCGTCCGGGTCTAAATCCATAGGAGTTACTCTCAAAGAGCGCTTCCCATTCTGGTTCGAGTGCTAGTTTTACTAGTGCTTGTAATGCACGGTCGTGCATAGTGGGTATTCCAAGGGGTCTTTTTTCCTTAGTTCCAGGTTTTGGTATCCATACCCGGCGGGTAGGTTTAGTAAAACCTGTTAGTTTAAGGTGTTTAATCAATTCGAGTCTTGCATTGGGTTTTAGGGATTTAATTCCATCAACTCCTGCTGTTTTCTTGCCTTGATTGTCTTGGGTTACTCGGCGCACTGCAAGACATCTAGCACTCCATGACCTAATTAGGGTTTTTTGAAGCTTTCGGACTACCTTGACATCACCACTCTTCGAGGCTTGATATATCCGTTTTTGCAACTTGTAAACACGTTTTTCTATCTGTTTCCAGGGTAATTCCTGCCATTGATAGTCAGGTTGCACCCCTAAACAGATGGGAAAGTCGTGTTCCCATGCCACCCTAAACTTCAGTTTGGTTTTGGCCTTTTTCATTGCTACTTACCGCTATATCATCCATTTCATCGTGGGTACGTCAGCGTATCCTTATGTTTCCAGAAGGCATTTGCTTCTTACCCAATCCCTTCCCTCAAATGCTTGCGACTGGTTGTCTTCTTGAGTATCGACCACCTCAAGAGCATTTGTGGGGTTACTTCGTTCCGAGACACCATTGATAGGAACCTGTAGAAGTGTTACTATCCACCGGGTTTGTAGGCAGTGCAGGTTGGTCAACGAGGAAATTGCCAACGCCTTATCCATGCCTTTTGGCTTGGGCTGATAACCGTCGTAGCCCATTTGCCATCACGATGGTTCGGACATAACTTCACCTGTCGGTTACTCATGGGTTCTTGCTAGACGGGATTTCCAGTACGGTTCTGGATTACCGTCGTTCATCCCCGCTTCACCCGTTTGATCACCATTCGCCCAGGTGGGGGATGCGCTTTCACCTCTGCACTAGAGGGGTAGGGCTTGGAATTTCTAGGATAATTTTCCTCACCTACATGGTGTCTCAGTTATCATCTCTAGAGGATTTAAGTGCGTATTCAATCTTTCGATTACTCCAGAGAAGCCAGCCACCCTTGAGTATTACTACTCATTTCGGCTGAACGAATCGCACTCCTAACTTTGCAGCTAGATACTCGATCTTTAAGCTCAATTCATTCCAAGCAGCATCAGAGATAGCGCGATTTAACCCAACTTTTCTGGATTGTCCATTCGGTAAAAACCTCCCACTCTCCTCATCTTTCTTCACCCGACAGCGACGTAGCATACCAGAGACGTTCAAGTCTTCCAAAGCAATTGCATCCACTCGTCGGGAAACAATAGCATTAGCTACCCACCATTGATAAGCTTGTCGCTTATCGCTGATTTTCTTATGCAGGCGTCCAACTTTTCTTTTCGCCTTTTTCCGGTTATTGCTACCTTTAACCTTGCGATTAACCCGCCGCTGCCTCACATGCCGTAACTGCTTAACTTTCTTGTTGTTGCCAAACTTAGGATTGGCAAACTGATGCCCATCGCTCATGTGTACCAGTTTGACAATTCCCAGATCGCATCCAATAACAGATCTGACTTGGGTTAAAGATTTAGCCACCAGGTCTGGTACGGTTTTCTCCTCAATTCTCAGCGATACATACCACCCATCCTGGCGTTGCCGGAGCGTTGCCGCTTTGATGGTAAAACTATCTGGGATAGGTCTGGAGTTATAGAATCGCATCCACCCCAACTTGGGCAAATAAATCTTGTCTCCTTTAGTTTTTACACCCATCGCATAGGTGAACGAGGTGAAGTTGCTGCGATTCTTGAATTTGGGAAAACCCCTGCCTATGCCCTTCGGGCACGCTGCGCGAACAAAGAAGTTTTTGTAGGCCATATCCAGACGTTTTACATTCTGTTGCAAAACGGTTGAATCTATTAGAGCATACCAAGGTCTAGATGCTTTCAGTTGCGGCAATGCCGTAATTTGAATGTCGCCAGCGCTGCGGCGGGTATTTTTAGCAGTTTCGGTGTCTTTCCACGGTTCTCCCGTGGCACCGTTCTTGCTAACGAAACAGGTTAACGGACAAGCTGAGGCACGGGTTCTAATATCGCAGTAATCTCCTTGGATGAATTGTTGATTGTCTTGACCAATCCTGTCGCCCAGTTAGAGTCGATAGAAGCCTTGCGACTTTTACCTCTCCTTCAGAACGGTACGTGATACTTTCGCATCATTCCGCTCCTTGATAATTCCATCCTTGTTATGGATACGATTCAAGACTAACTATCGGG